>CAYWWC010000182.1:0-8277 GCA_964461615.1 uncultured Anaerolineae bacterium | reverse complement strand
CCGACAGCGGCGCTTCCATCGGCAGCACTACCACCGATGCTAGTGGCTGGTATGGCCTGCTCGTTTGCGACGATGACGGCCCGTGGGAGTTCTATCATATCATCGAAACAGACCCGTTGTACTACATCTCCGTGGGGGCGACGAGTGTTGGAGGGACGGTGAGGACCGAAAACTGGATCGAGTATGAGATCCCGCTGGAGGGGAAGACGCTGACCGACAACAAGTTCTGGGACAGAGAGAGGGATGCCGGCACGCCCACGCCGACGCCCACCGCCACCCTGCCTTCCGACTGTCAGGAACTGTTGACCAATGGCGACTTCGAAAGCGGTTCTTTCGAGCCCTGGGGCGCTTTTGGCGACGTTGACCTGGGGGCGGGGCGCGATAGCGACTATGGCGCCTGGCTGGGCGGCGTCAACGACGCCGGCGGGGAACTGCTGCAAGGCGTGCCCATCCCAGCCGAGGGCAGCCCGGTGTGGCTGCGGTTCTGGTGGCTGGTCGAGAGCGCAATTGAGCAACCCGACGACGCTGTAGAGGTGATCGTCCAGTACGACGACGAGCAGTCCGACCATCTGCGCACCCTGCGGGCCGAGGAGCCCCTGGGGCAGTGGCGGCAGGAAGTGGTGGATTTGACAGCCTACGCGGGTCGGGAGATCGCGGTGACCTTCATGGTGCACACCGACGGCGACGCGCCCACCACCTTCCGACTGGATGACGTGAGCGTGCAGGCTTGCAGCGCGACCACGCCTACGCCCACCGGCACAGCGACGGCCACGCCCACCCCTACCGGCACAGTGCCGGCCACCCCGACCCCGACGGCCACGCCTACACCTACGCTGACGAATACATACACGCGGGTGCTATGCCCGGCAGAGGATGCCTACGTAGACCAGGCCAACCCCGACAGCAACTACGGCGCGACCACCGATCTAAGAGTTGGCTACGGCCAAGGCGCGGGCGAGCCCTTTGCCCGGCGGATACTGCTCCGCTATGATCTGTCCTTCATCCCAGCCGGGGCGCAAGTAGTCTCCGCCCATCTGGAACTGTGGCAGACCGCAGCGGGAGGCCTCGGCAATGTGCTTGTCTCCGCGTACCCGATCTTCGATCCGGGTCCGTGGCACGAGTCGCACGTCACCTGGAACAGTCAGCCTACCACAAGCGCGGCGCAGGCTGCGGCGACTAACACTGGGCTGGGCGTGCCCGGTTGGGCCTCGTGGGATGTGAGCCAGTTGGTGCGCGACTGGCTTACGGGAGTCATTCATAATCAAGGAGTGATGCTGAAAGGGCCAGAGACGGGAGGCCAGTGGCATCGCTACTATGACAGTGCCTGGCAGCAGACCTCCGTGTGCCCCAAACTGTCGCTGGTGCTGAGCTCGTCCGACCCGGTACCCACTCTGACACCAACCCCGAATCCGACGTCCACGCCCACGCCCACGAAGATCTGTCCCAACACAGACAATGCAGGCGACAGCTTTGCCAACGCCACGGCGATGAGCATGTTTGGGTCCGTCACGGGGTACATCTGCCCCAGCGGAGAATTCGACTATTGGAAGTTTTCAGCCTCCAACAACCAGTACATGATCATCGGCATGAGCAACCCCCCCGGCAATCCCCCCGGCGTGCCTGCACCCAACTACGACATGTGCCTGATCAGACCCAACGGCTCCACAGCACAATGCTCCACGAATCTCAATCCCAGCTATGGAGAGTATTTGACCTATAAAGCCGACATGAGCGGCGACTGGCGCATCTCGGTCTTTGGAAAGGATGCGACGGACTGGAATAAGAACCAGACCTACTCCGTGGCGGTTGACGTCTGCAACGAGCCAGACGAAGCTGGACCCGATTTCTCGACCGCCGACACGATCAAGCCGAGCTACCGTCAGGCCAACATCGTCAACATACATACGGGCTACATCTGTCCGCCAGGCGACCAGGATTGGTACAAGTTCTCGCTTCCGCCGACGGCCTCGGTGACGATGACGGTCAAGCTCACCAACCTCCCTGCCAATTATGACCTTTACCTCTACTCACCGAGCAACGTCGTGAGGCACGGCTCGGTCACATCGGGCACGGCGAACGAGCAATTGACCCTGACCGTGACCAATGAGCCTGGGGAGTGGCGGGTCGCCGTGGTCCCCTACCTATCAACCGACTATAGCGCCACGCAGGCCTACCAGTTAGAAGTCGACATCTCGGGCCTGTTGCGCGATTTCTCCGCTGATGCCTGGGAGGTGACGCAGGGCATCCAAAGCCTCAGTAACGACGTACCCTTGGTGGCGAAGAAGACCACCTACGTCCGTGTCTATGGGCGTCTGCTCGCTGGCCAGGATGCGAATGCAGTCGAGGCCCGCCTGCACGGTACCCGCGGCGGCGTAAAGCTGCCCGGCTCGCCGCTCTTCCCCGTCAACGGCACGCAGTCGTTGTCAACTAGCCAGACTTACAATCGGGCCCAGGCGGGCGATGGCTGGCTGTTCAAGCTGCCCAGCAGTTGGATCTCTAGCGGCGTCACCTTGCTGCAGGCCGAGATCGACTGGCGAAAGACATATCTGGAGACCAACGTGGCGAACAATACGCGTTCGGGCAGCTTCACCTTCACCGCGAGGGCGCCCGTCTGCCAGGTGTTCGTGCCAGTGCGCACCGACAAGCCTAATCCGTCGACCAAGAGTCCGCACTTCTGGCAGATGATTGACCTGATGAAGCGGCTGTGGCCCATATCCGACGTGTGGGTCTATCACCAGAACAGCGATGTCGCCGAGCTTGAGACCTGCTGGTGGGGGCCGATCCCCTATCCATGCTATGGCCCGTACGAGTTATCTGGAGACGGGCTGCTGAACGACGATGGCTGGAAGGTGCTCCTGGCCTTGTGGAACAGGGACAATTTTACCGATGACCCCGACAAGTGCGACGACGCTGGCGCCTGGACTCACTATGTGGGCATGGTGCACCCGGATACGAACACGGGCGGCACAGGCGGCATGGGGTATCTTCTCACTGCGCAGGCCTGGGTCAAGTTCCCGGCGGCCTCTTCCACCCCATCGGCGGCTACGCCCTGGGCCTGGCCAGTCCCGGGGGCAGTGCTGGCCCACGAATTGACCCACAACTATGACAAGGGTCACGTTGCCTGTGATGTGACCGAAGACATTGGCTACTATCCTCCCTCGTATCCCGTGTGCGATTTGGACGACACAACGGACCCGACGCACTTTGGCTTCGATGTCAAGTCGCAGAGCCCGATCGCTCCGACCGCGGCCAGCGACTATATGACCTACCGAGACCCTCAATGGGTGAGCGACTACCGCTACAAGGATATGTACAACGAAGTCGGGGGGCTCAGCAGCAGCGCCGCGGCGAGAGACGAGCTGGGAAGCGGCGGTGACAGCCTGGGCCGAGGGGTTCCCGATCTCTCCGCAGCAGCCTCGTCGATCTTGATCAGCGGCGCGGTCGCGGACGCCACGAGTCAGGGGCATCTGAACTATGCGTGGGTCTATCCGACAGAGGCACAGTCGAGCGGCATCATGCGCAAGTGGCAGCGGATTGCGGCCCCGGCCTATGGTGCGGCGTCGGCCATGATGGGAGGACGGGGCAAGGCCGATGTGCTTGGAAGCGGAAACGGCGTCTACCGTCTGCGCCTGCTGGACGCAGGCGATACCATCCTCGATGACCGGATCATCGAGCTTCAAAGAGACATTGATGGGCTGGGTCAGGCCGAAGGGAAAGCGTTCACGCTGACCTTCCCGGCGCCAGGGGGCGAGGTGGCGCGCATAGATCTGCTGGCCGACGAGACGGTGCTCTACTCGCTGACCCCAGGCCAGAGCGTACCCGAGGTGACCATCCTCTCGCCCCAGGAGGGACAGGTCTTTGCCGATGATGAGATGCAGATCGTGTGGGAGGCGACGGACGCGGACCCGGAGGACGATCTGCTGTATACTGTCCAGTATAGCCCCGACATGGGGCAGACCTGGCGCGTACTGACGACTGACTTCCCGGGACCAGAAGGCTCGCAAGTCGCGACCTTAACCCTCCCCAGTTTGGGAAGCATCCCGGGGAGTGTCGAGGGAGGTCTCATACGCGTGGCGGCCAGCGATGGCTACAATACCGGCCTGGCGGTCTCTCCCCCGTTCGAGGTGCTAAACCGACCTCCGGAACCCCACATCACCTCGCCGCTGGCAGGTGAACCCGTTCCGGCGGGACAGACGGTCATGCTGGCGGGCGGAGCATACGATGCCGAAGATGGCGTTGTAGACTCTGATTCACTGTCCTGGATTGTGGCCGGCGAGGAGTATGGCAGCGGCGCAGAGCAACAAGTGGCAGGCCTCGCGCCGGGCGAATACGCGCTGGAGCTGATCGCGGTCGATTCGGACGACCAGGCGGCGGGGACTAGCGCTACGCTGACCGTGGACGCGCTGGCAGTCCCCGAAGGGCCGGAGCCGATCTTGGATGGCTATTGTGATGAAGACGCCTATGAGAATGAAAACGCGGTCGAGCTGCAACTGGCGCCCTATGACGACGAGTCGCAGGCCACCGTGCATCTGTTGCGCAGCGGCAAACTTGGAAGCGGTGTCCTGAGGCCACTTCGCTTACAGTCGAAGGGTGGAAATGGCTACCTCTATGCCTGCTTCAGCGGCGTGGCCCTTCCGGCCGAGGGAGTGGATGCTTATATCGGATTGTTGGTTGACGCGAATGCCAGCGCCGACGAGGTTGCCCAGAGTAATGACTATGGCTTCTTTGTGAACGAGACCGGCTCGAGCACTACTCGGGCCGGCGATGGCGAAGGCGACTTCGATGAGGACGGTCCCGGCGGGCTGGAGGCAGTCGTCACCAGCACAGAGGGCGCCTGGAGCGCCGAATTGCGCATTGATCTCCACGTGCTGGGCGGCGCGTCCGGTACCGTGGGACTAGACCTGGCCCACTTCTGGACCGAGGGCGAAGAGGTCGTTTCCCGCCATTGGCCCTACGCGGCGGAGGCCGGCTCCCCCGCGACGTGGGCCCGCACGGAGATAGGCGCGGTGTCTCCTCAGAAGATCGTGATGCTTCCCCTGGTCCTGAAGAGCTATCCGGAGCAAGAGGACCGCAACCGTGACTTGCAGGGTGATGTCCACTTGCAGGGGTGGATAGATTTGCCCCTCATCCTGAAGAGCTACTCTGAAACCTGAACCAATAAGTGTCGTCCATCAGCACATCGTGGAGAGACTAACAGGCTAAACGTCAGGACATCGTGGAGGGGATTAACTTGATAACCATCAGAGCATCGTAGGGAGCTATCCCAACGGTAGTGGTAAGAGCCGTGAATCAGGGCCCCGACCACTAGATGCAGTAGGTGGGCGGCAAAATAGATTCCACGATGTTATGATGGTTCAACATGCTGTTAGTGCTATCTGATTCTCTACGATGTCTTGATGGACGACAAATAAGGTCTTGGGCAGCAGAGCAAAGCCACCTGCGCGATTGATGCAGGTGGCTTTGCTTGTTGTGTTTTTACGAGGCTTAGGGTATAATGGTTGCAGAGGATACCATTTTGACAAGGAGGGGAGAAAATGCAAACCAGAAGGATAGCGACGACCCTTCGGCAAGCTCAGGACACGGCAGTGATGGTTGTGATCGTGTTGAGCCTGCTCTTGGCTACCGGCTCTGCCTTGGCCGGTCCGCAGACGCGGCTGACCGCCGACAACCCCAACCCGCCTGCCTCCACCGTCAAGCTCATCTTCATCCACCACTCCACTGGCGAGAACTGGCTGGCCGATTGGAACGGCGGCCTGGGCCTGGCCCTGCGTAACAACAACTACTTCGTCAGCGACACCAACTACGGCTGGGGACCGAGCAGTATCGGCGACACCACCGACATCGGCCACTGGTGGAACTGGTTCCGGGGGACCAGCAGCGCTACCTACCTGGTCGCTCTCTACGCAGAAAGCGACCAGAACTCCAGCTACTCTCGCCTGGCTACCGACCCCGGCGGCGAGAACGAGATCATCATGTTCAAGTCTTGCTTCCCCAATTCGCACCTGGGGGGAAGCCCAGGCGACCCGCCCACCACCAGCAGCAATCCCCTGCGCGGCCAGGATGCCTGGTCGGAGTACATGACCGTCGGCAATGCCAAGGGCATCTACAACGATATCTTGGAGTACTTCCAGATGCGGCAGGACAAGCTGTTCGTAGTCATCACCGCGCCGCCACTCGTCGCCAACGAGACCGACGCCGCCCACGCGGCCAACGCCCGCGCCTTCAACAACTGGCTGGTCAACGACTGGCTGGACGGCTATCCTCACGACAACGTGGCCGTCTTCGACTTCTACAACGTTCTGACCAGCAACGGCGGCAATGCCAACACCAACGACTTGGGTTCAGCGACTGGCAACCACCACCGCTGGTGGAGCGGCGCGGTGCAGCACATCCAGGACGTAGCCAACAACTTCGCCGCCTATGGCAACGATGCCTCGGATAGCCATCCCACAGCAGCCGGCGGCCAGAAGGCCACTGGCGAGTTCTTCCAGTTGCTCAATGTCTTCTACCATCGCTGGGCAGGAGGGGCAAGCCCCCCTACCCCCACGTCCACAGCCACCGGCGCGCCATACACGGCCACCCCAACGGCGACGGCCACGAGCACCCTACCCCCGTCCACGGCTACAGCGACGGCCACAGCCACGCCCACGCCAACGGGCCAGCAGACTATGACCTTCCAAGATGGCGTTAGTCCCGATGCCTCCTACACCGGCACCACAGACGCGACCATCACTACCTGGAGCGGCAATAGCTACGCCAACTTAGGCGGCCTGGATTACCTGCAAGTGGGCGAAACGGGCGCGGCTGACGAGTTCCGCCTGCTGGCACGCTTCGAGGTGGACGCCTGGTTGCCGGCCGACATCCAAGTGGATGAGGCATGGCTGGAGTTACGCGCCTACGACGGTGGCTACGATGACGATACACACGATGTGGTAGCTCATCGCGTCATCAAAGAGTGGGTTGAGGGTGACGGGGGGGATATGGAAGCCGATGGTCGGAGTGAGGGCGTCACCTGGTCCACGGCCCGCCCCGGCGTGAACTGGGCTGCTCCTGGAGGTGACTTCGCCCCGGCGGAGCTGGATCGAGTGACGGTGGCGGCCAATCCAGACGGCTGGTACCGCTGGGACGTGACCTCAGCCGTCCGCGCGTGGGTAGATGACGTCACTCCACTTACTGGGGCAGCCTCGAACTATGGCCTGCTCCTGGAGCCGGACAACGCTCCCTGGGCACACCACGAGTTCCGCTCCAGCGAGTACAGTACCCTCAACCTGCGTCCGCGGCTGGTAGTGACCTACTCAGTGGGTGACGCCGCTACACCGACGCCAACGGCCAGTGCTACCCCCATCAGTTCAGACTTGCCCGACCTGATCGTCAACTCGATGGTGATTGAACTGGAGACAGGCGGCGCCTGCAACTACACATCGACGCAACTGGGCGTGCGGGTGTGGATTGAAAACATTGACGACGGCGATGCCCAGCCCTTCGTGGTGGACGTCAACGAATCGCAGCAGAGCATCAGCTCAGGGCTGTCAGCGGGTCAGATCACATCGGCGTGGCTGGCTGGCGCCTACATCTGGCCGGGCGAGAACACCGCTTTTGCCGATGCCACCTTCCTGGTTGAGGAAAGCAACGAGAACAACAATCAACTCACTCAGTTCCTGCCGATACCCACGCTGCCGCCAACCTGCACGCCGATTTCCACGCCGACGCCCACTGGTACGACTGCGCCGCCGGCCTACCGTTTCGTCTACCTGCCCCTCATCCTGAAGAATTGGTTTGCCCCGCTCCCCACGCCGACGCTTACTCCGACGTCCACAACAGTCGTTCCCGCCGGTCTCATCCAACCGGCTGATCTGGTGTACCAGGGCGCGTTAAGGTTGCCGGATGGGCCGTCGGAGATCGGCTGGGAATGGAGCGGCGCGGCCATGGCCTACTACCCTGGCGGCGATCCCAGTGGGCCAGCGGATGGGTATCCCGGCTCCCTTTTTGGCACCGGGCACAACTGGAACCAGTACGTCTCGGAGATCAGCATTCCCGTCCCGGTCAACTCCCCCAGCAAGAACGTAAACGAACTGAATACCGCAACGACCTTGCAGAATTTCCACAATATCAGAGGGAGTTTATTTGATCATCTCGACTTTGAGCTTCCCCGAGCAGGTTTGGAATATCTGCCGAAACAGGGCAACCAAACCACGGGCAAGCTGCATTTCTGCTGGGGGCAACATATGCAGCAATATGAAGTCAGTCCATCGCACGGTTGGTGTGAGTTGGATCTAT
>CAYWWC010000181.1:0-8339 GCA_964461615.1 uncultured Anaerolineae bacterium | reverse complement strand
TAAATGCGGAATCGACTTATTCGGCGTCACTCACACTGCTAAACATTCCCTGAATATAACATCATTTGGGCCAGTTGTCAATGAAATTAGCGTGAAGCTGGCGTGAATTCTGCAAAATCGCTGCCTGGCTGAGGATTGGTCTTCGCGAATATACGCAGAAAACCGCTCCGAAATCAGAGCGGCTTTCTTGATACAACGGTGTTTAGTCCCCCTGGCTTGCATCCAGGCCCAAGATGGCTGCACCAGGACGATGCCGATGACACTCTCCGCAGCCCACCATGGGATCGGCCACCTGGCTCATTTGCAGCGTGCAAAAGGCTTCCACCACCTGCACGCGCCGCAGCAGACCGAATCGCCTCCCCACCTGCGCCTCCAGGATCATGTTCGGGCAGGCGTTGGCTTGCAGGATACGAGGCACCGGGCAGGTTCGGCATAGCTTAGGAGTCCAGCGCTCCGAAGCCCGGTTGCGAGCGAGGAGACGGCACTCTTGCTGTTCCCGACCCCGGTGATAATCTTCGTAATAGAAATTACACTCAACCCCCGCTGGATTGCGCATATCTCTCACAATACCACTACTTCGACCACTTCTCCCAACTCAACCAGCTTTTTGCCGCGATTGGCCCGCTTCGTCACCGGCGCTTCGTCCAGGCGTTGTCGTTTCCCGTCGGCGGAAATCAGGTCCACTGAACCGCCCATCGGTCCCGCCATCACCGCGGCCACCGGGCCGGTTGATTTGGTCTGGTTAAGCAGCATCACGCCCTGGCCGCCCCGGCCCTGCACCGAGAACTCAGCCAGCGGCACTCGCTTGACGTAGCCCTTCTGGCTGACCACGACCACGCCCAGCTCGGCAGCGGGATCACTGATGACCAGTCCGCCCAACAAGCGATCCCCCCCGCGCACCTTGATGCCCGCCACGCCCTTGGCGGAGCGAGTGGCCTGGGGGTTGACGTCGCCTGCAACGAAGCGGTTGGCTCGGCTGGAGCCAAAGAACATGACCTGGGCCTCATCGCCCCCCACGCCGGCAAAGAGCACGCCGCATGCGCGGACATCATCGTCGCCCGCCAGGCCAACCACCGTGGCCCACGAGGCCTCAGCGGTGGACTTGACGTCCTCGACCTTGACGCGTTTGACTCGGCCCTGCCTGGTGCCCACCACCAGGCAGCTTTTATCAGACAGGATACCAACGCCGACGACTCGTTCTCCCTTGCCCAGCCCCAACTCCGCGAAACTAGCCGACCTGGGCAAGCGACCTACCGTCCCCCACCAGGCTCGTCCCCCATCGGATACCAGCACCACCGTGTCTTCCGCCTCGGTCCGCAGGTGCATCCGGTGGGACTCGACCGCCCGGCTGGTGGTTCCCGGCTTCACGCGATATCCAAAGCGACTGGCATCGTGGCGCTGCACACCCTTGGTGGTCACGACCACCATCTGCGGCTCCTCAGGCACGGCCAACTCGGCCTCGGTTACGATGCTGCCTCGCGGCCTCTGCTCGGTCAGGATCACCGTTTTACGCGGCGTAGCGAACTTCTCTTTGATCGCCAGGGTCTCTTCGACCACCACCTCCAGCCGGCGCTTTTCCGACCGGAGCAGTCCCTTGAGAAACCGGATACGGGCACTGAGTTCCTTCTCTTCATCGGCTAACTTGCGTCGCTCCAAAGCCGCCAGTCGCCGCAACTGCATCGCCAAGATCGCCTGGGCCTGGAGTCGGCTGAACTTGAACGTCTTGATGAGATTGCGCTCCGCCGTCTCGCTGGTGCGGCTGCGGCGGATGGTATCAATCACTTGGTCAATCACATCCAGCGCCTTCAACAGCCCCTGAACGATGTGTAGCCGGGCTTCGCGCTTGGCCAACTCGTAGCGGCTGCGGCGAACGATGACGTCCAGCCGGTGCTCGACAAAGTAGACCAGCATTTCGCGCAGAGAGAGCCGCTGCGGGCGCACGATGGTCTCGCCGTTGGACTTCTCCGAAACCAGGGCCAGAGCGTTGACGCCGAAGGTCTCCCGCAACTGGCTATGACTCAGAATGCTCTCCAGCACCTCGTGGGCATTGGCCACCCGGCTGACCTCAATGACAGCTCGCATGCCCTCGTGGTCCGATTCGTCGCGCAGGTCGGTGACGCCGCTGACCTTGCCATCGCGCACCTCGCGGGCGATGCGCTCCAGCACAGTGGACTTTTGCACCGCGTAGGGCAGTTCGGTGACCACGATATTCACCTTGCCCCCGCCGATGTCTTCCATGTCCACCCGCGCCTGGGTGATGATGCGCCCTCGACCAGTGTCGTAGGCGGCGCGGATGATGTCAACCTTGCCCTCGCCCGATGGATCATCCCGGTAGCGATAGATCACCCCACCGGTGGGAAAATCAGGGCCGGGGATGATCTTCATCAACTCGTCCACGGTTATCTTGAGCCGTCCGCGCCAACGGTTGGCCACATGGACTACCGCGTCACAGACCTCGCCCAGGTTGTGGGGCGGGATGTTGGTGGCCATGCCCACGGCGATGCCCATCGCCCCGTTGACCAGCAGGTTGGGCAGCGCGGCCGGCAGGATGACCGGCTCCTGCAGGCTACCGTCGAAGTTGTCCACAAACTCCACCGTGTCCTGGTCAATGTCCTGGAGCATAAAGCTGGCGATTTCCGCCAGTCTTACCTCTGTATATCTCATCGCCGCCGGACCGTCGCCATCAACACTGCCCCAGTTGCCTTGGCCGTCCATCAGAGGCGCACGCATGGAGAAATCCTGCCCCATGCGTATCATCGCCAGATAGATCGACTGGTCGCCGTGCGGGTGGTACTTGCCTAAGCAATCCCCGACCACACGCGCCGATTTCCGATGCGGCCGATCGTGGCGCAACCCCATATCGTGCATGGAGTACAGGATGCGCCGCTGCACCGGTTTGAGCCCGTCCTCGACGCGGGGCAGCGCCCGGTCGGTGATGGTCTCGACGGCGTATTGAAAGTATGCCTGCTCCAGGTCTGTCGTCAGGGAAATCGTCTTAGTCAGCATTTTTTATGTCACCTCTGCCTCTCCGCCCCCATTCTCACCGTTGTCTTCCTCACGCCAGCGTCCCAATATCCAGGTACGGCGGTTCTGAGCCGACTTGCCCATCAAGGT
Source organism: uncultured Anaerolineae bacterium (assembly GCA_964461615.1). Lineage (GTDB taxonomy): Bacteria > Chloroflexota > Anaerolineae > VGOG01 > VGOG01 > CAZVCJ01. The sequence goes on along the minus strand of CAYWWC010000181.1, from coordinate 5,225 downwards.
GCTGATGATCCGGTTGGCATGATGTACATCCTCAACTGTAACTCGGAGCAGGCTGTCGTTAAAGGGGCCAGCGTCACCGACCTGGAACACCGTCTCGCGCAACTGCTCAGGATTCATTTCTCCCAGACCCTTGTAGCGTTGGGTCGTCACGCGATCCTGTCCCCATTTTTCCAGAATGGCGTCGCGCTCCCGATCCGAGTAGGCGTAGCGGGCCTGCTTTCCTTTGCGCAGCAAGTACAGCGGGGCTATGGCCACGTAGAGCCGGCCAGCCTCGACCATCGGGCGCATATAACGCCAGAACAGCGTGTAGAGCAGGGTGCGGATGTGATCGCCGTCCACGTCGGCGTCAACCAAGATGCTGACCCCACCGTATCGCATGTCCTCAACGCTAAAATCGGATCCAATCCCTCCGCCGACCGCCGCGATGACGGCCTTGATCTCGTTGTTACTTAACAGACGGGTCAGTTTGACCCCCTCCACGTTGAGAGGCTTGCCGCGCAGTGGCAGAATTGCGTGGAAGCGCCGGTCGCGAGCCATCTTGCATGAACCGCCCGCGCTGTCCCCCTCGACGATGTACAGCACCGTCTGCTCTGTCGGCGCACCTTTGCTCACATCGGCCAGCTTGCCCGGCAGGCCTGAGTCCGCCGCATCCAGCACGCTGCGGCGGATGACCAGCGAACGCGCCTTGCTGGCTGCCACCCGCGCCTGGGCTGCAGCCTGGGCCTGCTGGATGATGGTCCTGCCCAACGCCACCTTTTTACGCAACGTCTCCAGCAATCCTTCGTAAACGATGCTGTGGACAACGCCCTGTACTTGGTCGCTGGCTAGTTGCGTCTTCGTCTGGCTGGTAAAATGGGGATCGTGCATCGAGATTTTGAGCACCCCCGTCAACCCAGCCAAAGTATCGCTGCCCCGGATACTGGCCTGCCCCTTGCCTTTGGTCAGCTTCTTCTCCGAGGCGAATTGGTTGATGGCTTTGGTGATGGCGCTCTTGAACCCGGCCACGTGTTTGCCCCCGTCGGGGGTGGGGATGGTATTGACAAAGCTGACGATCTCGCTGTCGTCTACGCTGGTGTGCCACTGGAGCACCACCTCGACAGAGACCTCACTCTGCTCCCCGCTGACCTCAATGGGCAAGCGATGGATAGGCTTGCGCCCCTCATTGAGCCACCTGACGTATTCCTTCAGGCCGCCGTCGTAGCAGAAGCGCTTGTGGCGCTTTTTCTTCTTGCGGCCATCGGTGAACTCGACAACCACGCCCGGCAGGAGAAAAGCGATGACCTGCAAGCGCCGGGACATGGCGTCAAAGTCGAAATCGGTAGTATCCAAAAATCGGGGACTGGGCTTGAAGATAATCGTCGAGCCGGTGCCCAGCTTCTTATCGGCGTGGGCTTTTATCGCCTTTGCCTCTCCCCTATCTCCCACTTGGCTCACCATCTCCTCAGTAGCCGGATCGAGAATCCGGACCGGGGTGACGGGCAGACCATCTTCGTGGCGCTGAAAATAGATCACGCCGTCGCGCTGCACGCGCACCTCCAGCCACTCGGATAGTGCGTTGGTAGCCTTGATGCCGACGCCGTGCAACCCACCGCTGGTCGAATAGCTGCCTTCTTTGAACTTGCCCCCGGCGTGCAACTCGGTGAAGATCAACTCCAACGTAGGCCGCTGTTTTTCGGCGTGCATCCCGGTGGGAATGCCGCGCCCGTCGTCGGTCACGCTGAGCGAGCCATCGCGGTGGATCTCGACCTCTATGTGAGTGCAGGCCCCGGCCAGGGCCTCGTCCACAGCGTTGTCCACCAACTCATGGGCCAGGTGATGCAGGGCGGCCAGGCCAGTACCGCCGACGTACATCCCCGGTCGTCGCTGGATGTTCTCCGGATAGTCCAGTACCTGAATGTCGCTGGTATCATACTCTGTAGGCATAGCCATCTCCTGGGAGGGAATAATCTGATTCTAATTGTAGCACAAATGTTCTGTTTTGTCAATAGGGAATTTTGCCAATCGCCCCAGACGAACGCCCCGGGCATCGGGAAGGAAATCTCCCTGAAACCTACTGTATTATATAGAACAGTGACTCGCTTGTCAAGCGGGCTTGACGAGAATCACTCTCTGGAGTAAAATTAGAGTGGAGGCAAGAACCGGTGAGCATTATCACCTTGACCACCGATTTTGGGCTGGCGGACGGCTACGTGGGGATGATGAAGGGCGTCATCCTGAGCATTGCCCCCACCGCCGCCATAGTTGATATCTCCCACGACATCCCCCCCCCTTCCCCCCGAGATGGGGGGGTTAGGGGGGTGCGGGAAGCAGCCTACACTCTCTACGCTGCTTACACTTACTTCCCCCGGGGCGCCATCCACGTGGTGGTCGTTGATCCGGGGGTGGGCAGCGAACGGCGGCCCATTGCCCTGCGGACGCCCCAGGCCACTTTCGTGGCCCCCGACAACGGCGTGCTGAGCTACGTGGTCGCTGGCAAGAAAGTGGAAGAGATGGTGCACCTCGCCAATCCGCGTTACCATCTCTCCCCGGTCAGCCGCACCTTCCACGGGCGCGACATTTTCGCCCCCGCCGCCGCACACCTGGCTCGCGGCATCCCCCTGACAGAGCTGGGCCAGCCCTTGACCAATATCGTCACCTTCCCCCTGCCCCGCCCCCAGGCACGCCCCGACGGAACCATCATCGGCCAGGTCATACACGTTGACCGCTTTGGCAATCTGATTACGAGTATTATATCAAAAGATTTAGCCGGCCATCCTCTGCCGAGAGAGACCATCATCACAATCAAAGAACAGAGCGTACGGGGCATAGCAAACAACTACGCCGAGGGAGCAACGGGGAAGCTCCTGGCCCTCATCGGCAGTTCGGGCCACCTGGAGATCGCCGTGTCCGGCGGTAGCGCGTCCCAGACGCTGGAGGCAGAAGTCGGGGACGCGGTTCTGCTGAAAGTTAAGGGCCATGAGGACAGGCGATAGGATACTATTGGCGAGCTTGGGCATAATTGACCATCTGTTTGCCACCGACCTCCTGGAAAGAGAAGTTGCCCGGCGCAAGGTCAATGTTACCCGTTCCGAGGCGCGGCTGGCCGAGATCAGCGAGCAACTGGTCAAGCTGGGGAAGTTGCTGGAGGCGGCCAACTTGCAGCTTTGCCTGTTGTATCTGCGGCAGCGCGAGCTCTTGCTACCCCATCGCTGGTTGTCCTTCGATACAGCCAACCCTCAGGAAGACCAGGGTCTTGATCTCGTGATCAACCACCTGGTCAAGCCGCGGCTAGCGGCCGTCGAGATGCAAGAAGCCGAGAAAAGCCCCTCCATCTACAAGCTTGAGCCCGACTGGGCGGCCATTGGCGCTTTCCTGGCCCAGCGAGAAGCAGACTTGCAGCCGGAGATAGCCGACTGGTTAAAAACACAGAAGAAAGGACTCCCAATCTGATGGAAAAATTCGTGATCGAAGGAGGGCGCCCGCTCAACGGCGTGGTGGTTCCGAGCGGCAACAAGAATGGAGCCCTGGCGCTCCTGGCGGCCACGCTCTTGACCGATCAAAAGATCGTGCTTGAGAACGTGCCGAGAATCAAAGATGTGAAGACGATGGTGGCCATCATAGCCGATATCGGCGTGGACATCGAGTGGAGCGGAGACCATGAAGTGACCGTTCAGGCCAAGAACTTGACCGCCACCCAACTGGATGGCAACCTCTGCCGGGAGATCAGAGCGTCCATGCTCTTGGCAGGGCCTATGCTGGCCCGCTGCGGCCGCATTTATCTTCCCCTGCCTGGCGGGGATGTCATTGGCCGCCGGCGGGTGGACACCCACCTGGCCGGCTTGCGAGCCCTGGGGGCCGAGATCGAGGTGGATTCTGGATATAAGATGCAGGTTGACAAACTGCGCGGTCAGGACATATTCCTCGATGAAGCCAGCGTGACCGGCACCGAGAACATCATCATGGCCGCTTGCTTCGCCGAAGGAACCACTATCATCCGCAACGCAGCCTGTGAGCCTCACGTCCAGGGCCTGGCCCACTTTCTGAACAGCGTCGGCGCCCAAATTTCCGGCATTGGCTCCAACACCTTGACCATCCAGGGCGTAAGAACGCTCCGGGGGGGCGCTTGCCGGATCGCCCCCGACTACCTGGAGGTGGGCAGCTTCATCGGATTGACGGCAGTGACGCGCGGAGAACTCCTCATAAAAAACGCCGCGCCTGAGCACTTGCGCATGCTCAGGCTCATGCTAGGACGTTTGGGGGTTAGAGTGGAGATCCGAGGGGAGGATATTTTTGTGCCAGCCGACCAGCAATTGAAGGTCGTCCCCGATGCTCATGGGGCCATCCCCAAAATAGACGATGGCATCTGGCCCGCTTTCCCCACGGACATGATGAGCATCGCCGTGGTGGTAGCCACCCAGGCCGAGGGCACCATCCTCATCCACGAGAAGATGTACGAGGGGCGGCTGTACTTCGTGGACAAGCTGATCTCCATGGGCGCGCGCATCATCCTCTGCGATCCCTACCGGGCAGTGGTGGTGGGACCGTCCAAGCTGCATGGCGAGCAGCTGGAGAGCCCCGACATCCGCGCTGGAATGGCCCTGCTCATCGCCGCCCTCTGCGCCGAGGGAGTGAGCGAGATCCGCAACATCGGCCAGATAGACCGGGGTTACGAGCACATCGAGCAGAAGCTTCAGTCGCTGGGGGCCAGGATCGAACGAGTGAAGGAATAGAACAACAGTTGAAACCACCATCGTGGAGTTGGGAGACCTCTTCCCCTCTCACGATCGAGCTGATTTTCCAGATGGGCAGCATCCAGGCGAACCCATCGCTTCCGTGGTAAGTCTGATAAACAGCACCAGCGGCCAGGCATTGGACTATAACGCCTTTACTTCTCAGCAAATTGCAGGGGTGACGACATTCGCCCTGCCCCGCGTATCCAAGCAATCCCGGGACGGCGCCTCCCATGTCGTCAAGGAGAGCAATGGTGTGACCTCCATGATCGCCATCCGCAACAACTCCGACTGCTCCGGGGACGTGGGGCGGGTATACCTTCCCATCGTCTTGAAAAACGAAGCGGCCTATGCGCCCTGAGCTAGATGACTGCTCAGGCCAACGAAGCAAACAACGCAAGCGATGAGACGCCAGCCCAGGCCGCGCCCTTGAGTGCCCTGGGGCTGGCGTTTCTGTACGCAGGTTTCACTACCGGACACTTTTTTATTCTGCCACGAATTTCACGAATTAACACG
>CAYWWC010000180.1:0-8431 GCA_964461615.1 uncultured Anaerolineae bacterium | reverse complement strand
TGGGAAGTGTTTATCGAGATTCTCACAGAGTTTGGGTTCTTCTTTGATCTAGGCATCAAATCTTCATCCTACCAAGCAGCCGTAGCTGACTACGTTGAAGATTTGATGCGCGATAGCACGAAATACAAGTTTGCTGGTCTCAATGATCAGGTTTTCTTGGATGTTCTTGACCACATTGACGCGAATATTCACCGAGTGTATGGCGAAGGGAAAGGTATCAAACGTGTGCAAGGTTTCCTTTCTGAAGCCCGGCAAGATGTGGAAGCGGGGAAGTCTCATCCAGCCAAAGTGAAGTGGGACAGGACAGTCCGTTTCTTCAAGGCCAGTGAAGGGACACGATCACCTACTCAAATTGTCAGGGCCGCACTAGCTCCAAGCCGGTCTGGAAAACGGCGGATGATAGTAGTAGACCTGTCTCAAAGACCCCCAGATATCACTCAGGGTGTTTGGGATATGAAAATAAAACCGTTATTGATTGACCGATTCCTTGATGCACTGATTCGAGAGGCTGAGGCTGCCTATCAAGAAGAAAGGAGCTTGAACACACTTGTTGTTCTTGATAAAGCTCACCGATTAGCTCCTCAAGGACGTGCAAAGAACGAGCGTGCCGAACGCATCAAATCCAAACTGGTCGATGGAGTTCGCACAACGCGGAAATACGGATTAGGATGGATGTTCCTCAGTCAGACTCTGTCAAGCCTGGACATCGAGATTGTTCAGCAACTTCGCATTTCCTTCTTTGGCTTTGGGCTCAGTATGGGGGCAGAATATCAGAAACTCCGGGAACTGGTAGGTGGGCAAAAGGAGAGCATCAGATTATACCAGAGATTTAGAGATCCACAATCTGCATTCGACCCTGCCTCCAAAGAATACTCTTTTATGACCATAGGCCCAGTTTCTCCTTTGTCTTTTGCTGGTACGCCGTTGTTTTTTAATGCCTTCAATACCACAGAAGACTTCATCAATGCAAACAGGTTTACAATCCAAGGTAAGCTGTTGTAGCGCGGTAACTGACGCCCATCACCGAAGATCATTAGGCATGCGAATCGACGGCAGCCATGATATTCTCCCTTCTGCGCGAGGGTTGTTAAACAACTGGCCACCCTCCCTCAATCAGCCTCAAAAAGACGGTGAGATAAGCCTATGGAAAGCCAGTTTTCAAAGATCTATCCCAACATTGCCTATTGGGTGGAGGCTTGTGGCTGGATCGAAATTGGGTGGGATGAGTACAGCGACCCTTTCATAAAGGCATTCGATGAAGGTGGTACGGTTTGGGAAGGCGCCGAAGAATATGAGACCGTGGATGAGGCTTTGCAGGCTTTGGAGGAGGGCCTTGCAGCCTGGATGGAGGAGTACGAATGAGCAGTGAATTTACAATCAAGGCAAAAGCCAAATGGGACTCCATACCACATCACATACAGGAGCAGCTATTGCGCAATGTATGGTGTACACATTGCTCCGACATGACAACGATCACGGATTTCCAGGGACGTGTGGAGAGGGGAGACCTGATTCTGACTGGCAGTTGTGCCACATGTGGCGGCAAAGTGGCGAGACTCATCGAAGGTGAGTAACGGAAGTTTTCACGAGCATCAGAACCGGAGAACAGGGTAGCATGAAGCGAATGTGGAGGCTCAGCCTGGCCATCTTGATACTGCTATCCTGTGCGGGCTGTGACCAAGTGACGAAAGACATCGCCAGAGAATCATTGGCCTCCTCCCCTCCCATCTCTCTGCTGAATGACTTTGTTCGGTTTGAGTACGTTGAGAACACAGGGGTACTACTCGGATTAGGATCGAATCTGCCCAGAGAGAGTCGCTTTCTGCTGTTCGTCGTCTTCTCAAGTGTGGGTTTGCTGCTCATACTTGGGTACATCGTTCGTGTTGACAGGCTGGACTCGATGCTGTTGATAGGACTATCGCTGTTAGCAGGTGGAGGTGCGGGGAATCTGATAGATCGCATCTTCAACAATGGCGCAGTAACAGATTTCGTGAGACTTGGAATTGGGGTTCTTCGGACGGGGATATTCAATCTGGCAGATGTTGCCATTGTGGCGGGCGCGGTGATGATATTGCTGTGGAGTGCAAGAGAGAGAAAAAGGATAGAGTTAGATGAAGACTCTGATACTGATCAGACACGCCAAGTCCAGCTGGAAGGACCCCGGTCTTCCGGATCGCGATAGGCCGCTCAACAAGCGAGGTAGGCGAGATGCCCCTGTCATGGGAGAACGCCTGGCCGAGCGAGAACTTGAGGTGGAGCGGGTGATTACCAGCCCCGCGACTCGGGCGCTGGCAACGGCGGAGGTTATCACCGAGGAGATCGGCTTTCCCTGGGAAGACGTCATCGCGGATGAAAGGCTCTATCACGCCACCGCCTTCGAACTGCTCGAAGTCATCCAGAGCCTCGATGATCACCTGGATTGCGTTATGTGCTTCGGGCACAATCCTGGTCTAACGGATCTGGTCAATCATCTCTCCCCATACTACATTGATAACGTGCCAACGTGCGGAGTCATTGAGTTGAGATTTGATGTTGATACCTGGGGGCTTGTAGGTGTGTCCGAGCCAATAGAAGTGGACTTCGACTATCCAAAGAAGGAACGGTGAAACTGATATGTCCTTTGAAGCTGATGCCGAGATTATCGTACAGGCTCTGAGCAACTTCTATGAGCAATCCATATCCGGCCAGGGACCCGTCATTCATCAACCGCCCATGGGCGAGCTGATAGCCGACATGGAGCTATCCTCGCTTGTCAGAGACGGAGGATTGTCGGGAGACAAGCTCGCCCAGTTCATTGATGGGTACCTGTCGGCGCTCACGCGCATTTACCATCCTGCCAACATCGCTCATCAGCAGGCAGTGCCCCACTATATGGCGGCTCTTGCAGGTATGGTGGACAATTTCGTGAGCAGCGACGGGTCGATTTATGAGCTTGGCCCGGCTTCGGTGAGCGTAGAGTATTTCCTCATCAACTGGCTACTGGAAAAAGTGGGATGGAGCCCTGCTCCTCTGAACCCACGACACGTTGCGGAGGAAGTCCACGGGGGTGGCATCCTGACCCATGGCGGGTCTATCGCCAACCTGACCGCCCTGATCGCTGCCCGTACCCAGATCGCGCCTGAAGTCTGGCTGGAAGGGAACCCGCGCAATCTAGCGCTGCTCGCGCCGGCTGAGACTCACTACTCCATTGCGCGTGCGGCCGGCATCATGGGCTTGGGACACCATGCTGTCTATCCACTGGAGATTGACGAGAGGGGTGTCGTCATTCCAGATCGGCTGCCGGCTGCATACGCGCAGGTCGAGGCTGACGGCAAACAGGTGCTGGCGCTGATCGCGAATGCGGGCACGACTGCCGTCGGTTTGTACGATCCTTTGCAGGAGATCGGCTCATTCTGCCGTGAGCGAAACCTGTGGTTCCATGTCGATGGCGCACACGGTGGGCCGGCTCTTCTAACCAACAAGTATCGGAGCCTCATGCGAGGGGTTGAGCTGGCAGATTCACTCACCATGAACATGCACAAGCTAATGCGAGTCACGGCCTTCTGCACAGCGCTGTTAGTGCGTGATGCCAAAACTCTTGATGAAGCGTTCACCCAGGAAGCCAGCTACCTCTTCCACGCCAAAGAGCAACCCGGCTATGATTTCCTCCACCGGACGATTGAATGCACCAAACCTGTTTTGGGGCTGAAATTCTTCATGGTGCTGGCAGCAATGGGAGAAGCAGGGTTGGCCAAGTATATCGAGCGACAATTCGACCTCACGGCCGAGGTCTACCATTATCTTCAGAGCTTGACCGACTTTGAATGTCCCGTGAAGCCGCAATCCAACATCCTCTGCTTCCGGGTGAAGGGTGTCCATGGCGGGCATTTGGCGCTGAGGGACAGGCTGCTTGCGCGAGGCAATTGCTATGTATCTACCACCTCGCTGAACGGCGAGCGTTACCTTCGTTTGACTCTGACAAACCCAGCAACCAGTCTGGATGAAATCAAGGGATTGGTACACGAGATACGAAAGCTGATAGTTGGTGACAAAGCCAGTCCCTGAGGTTCTATCAATAAATCAGGAGGCATTATGCTTAATCTGGTAAGGAACAGTTATGCCAAACTCACGGGAATCTCGGACAAAGAAGCCGCTCAGCCAATTGAGCCTGGGGAATGGTCAAGAAAGCAGATCATTGGCCACCTCATTGATTCGGCGTGCAATAACCATCAAAGGTTTGCCAGGGCGCAGTGGTGTGAGAAGCTAGAGTTTCCCTCGTATCAACAAGACGAATGGGTTGATTGCCAGAAGTACAACCTGAGAGATTGGCGTGAACTTCTGGACTTCTGGAAAGCCTACAACGAGCACCTGGCGCACATCATAAGCGCAATGGATGAGCAACACCTACAGACGCCCTGTGCTGTCAACTGGTCCTCCGCGCCGAACAGTATCGTACCATTATCGCGGATCATTGAACACTATGGGGAGCACATGGAGCATCATCTGAATCAAATCCTGGCAGCCCACCGATGATTGCCCCCGCTCTCCTGCGCTCACTGTTCCTTGATTCACACACCAAGATCAAGGAGCACACCGCGCAGATAACCCACGCAGAAAGCGTCCAATCGCCAGTCTTGGGCGCCAACTGCATCCACTGGATTGTCGGGCATATTGTCGTTGCGCGCTGCAACTTCCTGATGCTGCTCGATACGCCATCCATCTGGGATTGGCCAACGTGTGAACTCTTCATACCTGGGTCAACGCCAACGACTGCGACTGCCAATCATATCCGCTTTGCTACGCTGCTCGCCGATTTGGATCGCGCGCAGAATCAGTTATTGGCCGCGCTTGCGCAGATCACAGCATCCGACTTGGAAGTCGAGAAAGACGGTCAGACTGTCGGTGAACAGTTGGCCACGTACGCAGCGCACGAGGCATACCACGCAGGCCAACTTGAAATACTCCGCCAGGGGATGGGAAAATGAGCGAATGCTCTCCAACCTCTTCAACCATAAGTCGTATCATTCGTTATCAAGGCGCTATCATCCGCAATGATCATATATTGCTGATCAAGCACAGCGAATACGCGAGCGGACATGACTACTGGGTGATCCCTGGCGGCGGACGAGAAGATGGCGAAACCGAAGAGGAATGTGTCAAGCGAGAGATGAAAGAGGAAACCCACCTCAACGTGACAGTCAAGCGCTTGCTGCTGGACGAGCCAGGGCGTCCCGACGAGGCCTACCCGCGATTCAAGACCTATCTGTGCATCCCGATGGGAGGTGAGCCACATCCTGGCCACGAACCGGAGCCTGAGGCCGCGGAGCGCTATGCGATCACGGAGGTTGGGTGGTTCAACTTGCGTGACGAAACGACGTGGGGCTCCAAAGTCACTGCTAATCCATTCACGTACCCACGGCTACAACGGATACGAATGACGCTAGGCTACAGCATGGACCAATAGCGCACACGAGCTTCCCAAGCTAGGCAGAGCGGTCTTCCAAGTCGCAGACCTGTTAGCTTAAGGCGGAGGCTGATGAGGAGAGACAAATGCAGCGACGAAAGAGAATGCAGTTCTGGGGCGAGGATGAGAATGACGATCACTTGGTTCTTGAGGTCATTCGCGGGGAGAAAACCGCCACCGTGTGCAAAGCAGATGAATATGATCTACCTGAAGGCGACTACGATGACGGCGGTTTGCAGGTGGGAGAGTTAGTTGAAGTATATGACTTGAGGCAAAAGCTGCGCTGCATAGTGCGGATCACAGAAGTGTACAACGTGCGGTTTGGCGACATCCCTGAAAAGCTATGGCGGGGCGAAGCTTGCCGCGACGCAGAGCATTTTCGCGAGGCGCACCGCCATTGTTGGCCACACTATGATTTGACGCCAGATTTCGAGCTGACCGCCACCCACTTCGAGTTGGTCGAAGTGGTGAATCCACAGACAGGAGAATAGAATGCCGCTACCCAACAATATCAACAGAATGCCGATCTTCGACGGCCACAATGACGTATTGCTGTGCCTGCCAGAACGCGGCGGGGCGAGCGCGTTTCTTGCCGGGAGTGGAGAAGGCCATCTCGATCTCCCCCGCGCTCGCGAAGCTGGATTTGCAGGAGGTTTCTTCGCTATATTCGTTCCGTCTCCCACAGTAGACTACGCCGCTTCGCTTACACGCGCGTCACCAAACCCTGATCTGCTCATCAAGACAGGGGACGGCTACGAAATGAAGCTGGCCGATCCAGTAGACTTCGACTACGCTTACAAATACGCCAGCGAGGCCATCACAAGCCTGTTTCACCTTGAGGAAGCCGCCGAGGGTGCAGTCAAGATCGTGCGAAACGTCGTGGAGCTGGTGGAATGCCTGGATCAGCAAGTATTGGCCATTGTCCTGCACTTTGAGGGGGCCGAGGCGATAGATCCCGAATTGCACAATCTGGAATCATTCTACCAACGAGGCCTGCGTTCGCTTGGCATCACCTGGAGCCGCCCCAACGCCTTCGGTTGGGGAGTCCCTTTCAAGTACCCCGCCTCGCCGGACATCGGGCCAGGGTTGACCGATGCGGGCAAGGAATTAGTGCGCGCCTGCAACGAGCTGGGCATCATGCTCGACCTATCACACCTCAACGAGAAGGGTTTTTGGGATGTGGCGAAACTGTCCGACTCGGAAGTGGGAACGGCTGCTCCCCTGGTAGCCACACATTCGGCAGCACACGCCATCACGCCCAGAACACGCAACCTCACAGATGCGCAACTGGAGGCAATCGGTGATTCAAACGGGGTGGTGGGCGTCACTTTCACCGTCCATGACTTGCGCCCTGATGGCGGACTCGACGAGGATGCCCCGCTGACAGACTTGATACGGCACATTGATTATATCGCCAATCGCATCGGCATTGATCACGTCGCCTTGGGTTCTGACTTTGACGGAGCTACCATTCCAGAAGAAATCGGGGATGTTACAGGGCTACCCAAACTCCTCGCGGCATTGCGTGAGCACGGTTTTGATGATGCTGCATTGCGCAAGCTGACTCATGAGAACTGGATTCGCGTGCTTAGAGACACCTGGAAGGAGTAGCGGCACATGAAGGTTTTGGTTATCAGCGGCAGCCCCAGAGGCAAACACAGCGTGACGTTTCAGTCGGTGAGGTATATCCAAAAACACCATCCCGACGTAGAATTCGAGGTCTTTCATGTTGGGCAAAGAATCAAGGCAATTGAGAAAAATGACAAGCTTTTCGATAGCATTATTGATGCCGTCAGAGAAAGTGATTGTGTCCTGTGGTGTTATCCTGTGTATACATTCCTGGTTCCTTACCAATTGGTCAAGTTCATAGACTTGATATTTCAGCGCGGCCAGAGCGATGCTTTCGAGAACAAATACGCCTCCCAGACTTCAACGTCCAAACATTTCTATGACCATACTGCCTACAACTATATCCACAACATCTGCGAAGACCTGGGCATGAAGCATCTGCATGGCCACAGCGCGGACATGGATGACTTGACGATGGAACAAGGCAGACAAAGGCTGCTCTCATTTGCCGAAGAGCTTTTAAGCTCGGTAAGGAACTCCGTGCCCGTGTCAAGGAAGTTCATACCTGTAGAGAACCGCTCTAGAGAGTATGCTCCCCCGCAGGATCTACAAGAAACGCCCAAGTCTAAAAGCCACAACATAGTTCTAGTGACTGATTGCCTGGATACGAGGTCCAATCTCCACAGAATGATTGACACCTACCGAAAAGCTCTGCCCAATGATCTGAATGTTGTCAACATCGGAGATTTCGCTTTTCATGGAGGCTGCCTGGGGTGTTTTCATTGTGCATTCGAAGGAAAGTGTGTCTACAAAGATGGTTTTGATGATCTGCACAGGGAGACCGTGTTGGGCGCAGATTGTGTCATTATGGCTGCTTCCATTGACCGGCATTGGTTCAATCCAGTATGGAAGTGTTATGACGACCGCCAATTCTACAATGGCCACCGGACGAGCATGATGGGCAAAGCGACTGGCTACATCATTTCTGGCCCCCTGAGACAAGAGGCTAATCTGCGTGAAGTTCTGGAAGCACGAAGCGAAGTAGCGCAGCTATATCTGCTGGACATTGTGACAGATGAATATGACAGTGACGAGGAAATCACATCATTACTTGGCAACCTTGCGGAAAAGACGGTTTGGGCTGTGAAGAACAAGCCACAACGCCCTGCAAACTTCCTGGGTGTCGGCGGGATGAAGGTATTCAGAGACCTTATCTACGTCATGCGGGGATTGATGCAAGAAGACCACCGATTCTACAAGAGGCATGGTCTCTACGACTTCCCCCAGAAACAAGTCAAGAGGATAGCCCAGATGAAAATGGCAGGGCTGTTTCTGAAATCGAAGAGAACTAGAAAGAAAGCAGCGGGATATGCACCCAAAAAGTTGGACTCGGTGGTATTGTGAGAAATTGACCTCCTC
>CAYWWC010000179.1:0-8437 GCA_964461615.1 uncultured Anaerolineae bacterium | reverse complement strand
GCAGTGCGGAACGCCACTCCGCTAACGCTTCGTCGCTGACTACGAACGAAATGTGGCATTGTCGAAGTAGTCACCGTCGCTGGATTGTCATCCAGCTAGAGCGGCTCGGTAGTTACCCCAGCCCCCCGCTCATCGCTGGTAATTAGACAGTGGCTGATGCTGGCAATTAGACAGTGGCTGATGCTGGCAATTTGACTGTGAAGGTAGTTCCCTTCCCTGGCTCGCTTTCTACCTCGATGCGGCCCTCGTGGGCCTCAACGATGGCCTTGCAGATTGCCAAACCTAAACCGATGCCCTTGGTTTTGGTGGTAAACAGAGGCTGGAAGAGCTTTCCCAGGTTCTCCTCTGAAACCCCGCGACCATTGTCTTTGAATTCCGTGGCGATGAATCCGTCCTCTGCCCCGGTGGATATCTCCAACCTCCCCCCATGGCGCGCCTCAAGTGAGTCTGACGAAGTCATGGCCTGGGCAGCGTTCGAGATCATATTGATGAAGACCTGCTCTATCTGGCTTGGATCGGCTATCAGGGGAGGAAGCCCCCCTGCCAAACGGGTGATCACTTCAACGTTCTCAGGAATCTCACTGCGTGAGATCGCTTCCCTGACCAGGAGGTTGGCGTCGGTCTTGCGCAGCGTTGGGCTTCTCACCCTGGCGAAATCCAGCAGGTCCGTGATTATCTTGTTCGACCTAGTTATCTCCTTCTCCATGATACCGAGGTGTTTCTTCACCTTCTCGTCGGTGCCACCCATCTTCATGTTGAGATAGTAGGTGGAGTTCTTGATGATCCCGAGGGGATTGCGCAGCTCGTGGCCTATGCTCGCTCCAAGCTGGCCTATGGCGGCCAATCTCTCCGCGCGGAGCAGTTGTTGCTGGGCGTCTCGCAGCTCTTGGGTGCGCTCATCCACCATCTCTTCGAGTCGCTCTGAGTACTCCTTCAGCGCCTCTTCCGCCCGCTTGCGCTCGGTGATGTCTCGCACCACGACCACTGTGGCTCCAGTCTCCCCCTTCTTCCAGTACTTCCATGGTTGAACCCTCACGAGGACGTAGCGTTTCAGCACCTCGTCATAGGCTTCGTATTCGGCGGGGCGACCCTGGATCGCCCCCTCCCACGCCTGTTTCCAGAACGAGTCGAGATAGCAAGAACCATTCACACAGTCAGAGTGGACAAGCTCATGGAACTCTTGGCCCTTCACATCCACAACCTGCCCCAGGTTCCAGGTCTCAACAGTCCGGTTTGTCCTGATGATGCGCCCCTGATCGTCTATCAGGCAAACGAGGTCGGGGAGCGAATCGGCCGTGGATTCCCACTCCTGCTTTGCCCGCTCGACCTGCTCCATGACATCTTTGAGCGCCTCCTCTGCCTGCTTGCGCTCGGTGTCAGCCGCCTCCAATTCGGCGGTCCGTTGGCGCATTTCCGCCAGTTCATCTATAAGTTGCTTTTCTGTCCTGTCTTTATACTTCATCTCGCTATTGTGTACCTCCCAAAGCAGATAGTAGTCTGGCTCAACGCGGATTGATGGGGTACGCTCTGAGCGGACGAAAGCCCGCGCGCGGATTATCATCCGCCTTGAGCAGGTCTTCGGACAGGCGCTTAGAACAGCGTCTATCTTGAGGCCTAGTCAACTTCTGTTTCTCTGGAGGTGAGGTATCGCACCGCTCGCTGGAGCTCCTCGATTTGGAGGGGTTTGATCAGACAGTCATCCGCCCCGCAGCGAAGCAGTTCCTTGATAACCCCATTCTTTCCAGATCCAACTACCCCCACAACCTTGATGTGCCCTGTCTCAGGATCACTCTTTATCTTCTTGCAGACCTCAAACTCGTCGGTCTCAGGCCCTGCCATGCCTAGAACGATGAGGTCCGGCTTGAAGGCCATGACTTGGATGCCGACCTCATAGCCATTGCTCGCGGAAGCGAATTCGTAGACGTCGCTATCCTCGCGCAATGCCTTGAGGATCAGCTCGACGGTGTCTGGTTCATCGTCCACCACGAGGATCCTCACCACGCTATCCGATAGTCTGTCCCCTTGGATGTTTTTTGACGACCTCGCAGACAGAGACCGCAGTCGGCTTCTCTCCAGGTACTCGCTCAACATCGTCAGGCTGTAGCGGCGATGTCCTCCGGGAGTGCGGAAAGGTGTCAACCTCCCCTCCCTCTCGATCCTGTACAAGGTGGCCAAGCTGATACTCAAGTAGTTTGCGGCCTCGCGCGCCTTCAGTAATGACATTTCCTCTCCTGTGATGTCGTTCAAGCTCATTCAAGCAATGGAAAACGTGTCAAATCACAATCAAAGTATAGCATAACTTACCCAATCTATGGGTGAAAGTGGGGTGAAACCCGCATGAATTTTGCGTGAAACGAGAGTTGGCTGTTCATCTGATCCGTGAACCCTGCCAATCCATTGTTCTCTCACCAGTTGTCCAGTAAGCTCCCAAAAAGCAAAAGGCTTCCAAAGGTGTGCATCACCTCTGGAAGCCCTTTTGGCTTGTGCCCTGTACGTGCTTTCTCCGCTAGGCTATCTTCGTGCCACAGTCGGGGCAGAACTTGGAACCATCGGGCACATCGGCCTTGCAGTTGGGGCAGATCATCTCGCCGCCGATCTTGCCACCGCATTGGGGACAGTACTTCGCCCCCGCTGGGATCTGAGTCGAGCAACTGGGACAGACCATCGTCGCTGCCGCTTTTGCGCCCGGCTGCATGGACTGAGCCATCATCTGAGCCATGGCGGCCCCCATGCCAACTCCGGCTCCCAGACCGACGCCGGCCCCGGCGACACCGCCAGGCGCTCCGGCGGCCTCGGTCATGGCCCGCGCCGTCTTGAACTGGAGGTAGGCCTGCATGTTGCCGATGGCGCCCATGGACGCCCGCTCATCAATGGCCTTCGCTGTCTCCTCGGTGGGGCTGATAGAGGTGACGTAGAGGGTCTTGAGGGCTATCCCCAGGGCGTTGAAATCATCCTGCACCTTGGCCTTGGCGCCAGCGCCGATCTCATCGTACAGGCTGGGCAGGTCGAGGATAGATTTCTGTACCTCGCCCAGCAGGTCCGTGAGCTTGGCTATGATGATGCCCCGCAGGAAGCCCTGGATCTGGCTCGTTTGGTAGATTCCCTGGGTGCCCACGATCTTGTTGACAAAGAGCTGGGAATCGTTTATCTGCATGGAATAGGTGCCGAAGGCCCGCAGGCGCACCATGCCCAGCTCGCTATCGCGCAGGGTGATGGCCTCAGGGGTGCCCCACTTCTGCTCCAGGAACTCCCGCAGGTTGACAAAGTAGGCCTCGGCCTTGAACGGCGTCTCCCCGCTGAAGGGGATGCCAATCAGCCTGGTCAGGAACGGGATGTTGGCTGTGGACAGAGTGTGCCGGCCAGCGCCGAAGGTGTCCAGGGCCTTGCCGTCACGGAAGAAGACAGCCTCCTGGCTATCGCGTACGATGAGCTGCGAGCCCAGGCGGAAGTCGCCCGAGCCGTGCTCCGGCACCCGATGCACCATTTGCTGCCCCGTCTCGTCGAAGAATTCCACTATATCGAAAATTCGCGCCATTTGTTTTCCTCCTTTTTTCCAGCGTCTTGGCGTCTCCGCGTCCTAGCGTCTCAGCGCTAAGACGCTTGCCGCTTAGACGCTAGGACGCTTGCAATATCACATCCTGCCTCTTGCTGAACGTGTCGTTTACGCCCTGGATGGTGCTCACCAGATCGGCTATGGTCTCGGCCACGCCTTCTTTGGCTGCGAGGGCTTCGGAGACCTGGTTGATGCCAGCGGCTACGTTAGGCACTTCGTCCATCAAAGCGATGTCGAACTCGTAAAGGCCGTCGAGCTGCTCCTCCTTGACCTTGATGGCGTCGAAGAAACCAGCGTAGCCGTAGCTGGCCGTCTTGAGCCGATCAATGAGGGTCTGCAGCTTTATGTTACCGCTCTCCAGGTCATCGAGGAAGCCGATCTGTCCTGAGCTGATCAGTTGCTTCTGCAGGTCGGGGATCCTCCGCCGCTGTTCTTCAAACTGGCGCGCCAGTTGTTCCCTGAGGAGCTTGTCGGCCTCGCGGCGCATCTCCTTCTCCTTGTAGCCCTTGTAGCCGGGGACTTTCGCCACAAGCTGCTCCAGTCCTCCCAGGGCCTCGGTGACTTTCTCTCTAAGATCCATACTCTCTCACCTCCTTGAATATTCTCAGCTAAGGAATATCTCCGTCCCACAATAGGGGCATCCCACCACCCCTTTGCCAGCCAGTTCCAGTTGCCCTCCGCAGTTGGGGCACTTGTTGGTTCCCAGCTCTGAGGCCTGCTTGGAGTAGAGGATCCCTTCGTCCCAGTTGATGTAGCCCGTGAAGAGCCCTTTGCCTACCAGGTCGTATGTCCACTCCTTCACCTGGTCGCGGGTGGCATCTAGCTCCAGTGCCACCTCGGCCACCCGCACCTGGCCCTGAGTGAGCACCATGTTGAGCACCCTCTTCTCCTTCTCGACCTCGGCGAAGGCGGCCGCTTCTTGGCGGCCCTTGACGAACATGAAGCCTCCCACCCCGGCCAGGGGCAGCACCACGACGATGAAAACCAGGCCGAATCCCAGGATCATGGCCGACGTCGCCCTGTCCGATGCCGCGCCTGACCAGAAGAAGAGCGCCGCCACCAGGCCGATGGCGATGCCTGCCACGATCATGATCATGCCTATTGTTTTTCCCGAACCGGTCATGTGAGCCTCCTCTAGCTGTGAGCGCCGGTTGAGTAGCTTCGTAGCGCCAGCCGAGAAGCGTATCGAAGACTTTGTTGAAAAACATCGGGTCGTGGGACGGATCCCCACTCGGGAGCGCCGGATTCCCGAACTTGTTCGGGTTGTCCCCACCGGGGCGTCATTTTGTGGACGAGAAACCCCCTAACAAGTTAGGAACTCCCACCGGACGAGCATTTTTCAACAGAGTCATCGAAACCAAGCGGCTTGTGTGAGCATGAGATTGGCTTCGTTGGGTTGCTGGGCTTCGATACACCCTTCCGCGGAGTTTATCCTGAGCTTGTCGAAGGGCTCCAGGGCACTCAGCCGGCGCTACCTCGCGAACGCTTGCGCTTGCCGCTGAGACGCCTGAACGCTGTCTAGCCGACGCCGCCGCCACCGCCGCCGCCACCGCCGCCTCCTCCTCCACCTCCGCCACTGAATCCGCCTCCGCCGGAGCTGGAGGGCGAGCTGGTCAAAGTACTGGAGGCTGATTCCAACATGGAGAAGAGGCCGCTGCTCATGCTCTCCAGCGAGGTGAACACGCCCTGGGTTGTCCCCTCCAGAGAAGGCATGCTCCTACTCTCGCCTGTGGGAGTTGACCAACTCACCCCACGTCGGCGGGAATAACCATGCCCGTAGACAGGCAAGTAGGGGTAGTACCAGATGGGAGCAGGCGTCTCGACGGCGGCGAACTTTCTGATCCAGCTCTTCTCCAGGCCAAAGGCGATGGCATAGGGCAGATACTTGTCGAAGATGTCCTGGGCCTGCTGGAGGTCGGTGTACTTCTCGATGCTGGCCAGATAGCGCTTGAAAGCGTTCCACCTGGCCGCTTCCAACGATCCCTCGCGTGTTTTGCGGGGCATGAAGTTGCCAATGACGATGAGAGCGAGGGCGGTAACGCCTAGCCCAATAGGGGGACAGATCGCGGCGCTGGTGTACGCGCTGAGAACGATCATGGTGCCGATGCCCAAAATGCAGGCCGCACCTGCGCCAACGAAGCCCAGAATCGTATAGTTCCTGCGCGTTCGCTCAGGGCTTTTCGTGAAGAAGCCTCTTTCTACCACCTCGTCATACAGCTCCTCCCGCAGGGCAGGGATGGCCTTGTAGAACTTCTCCTTCAGATCTGACAAGTCAACCTGCGATCGCCTGCGGAATAGCTTCATGATCAATGTCCTCTCGTAGGGCCGCAAGGGTTGCTCCGTATCCACCAACTGGAAGGTGAAATCGCGGTTTGTGCCAATGCCCAGGAATCCTGACTCCTGTGTCTCAGTCATGGTCATCACGCCGCGCCGTGCCAGGTCAACGATGCTGGCGATGATGTCCTTCATGTCGGCCTTCTCATCGAGGAGGGTGCCAGCCACGCCAGCCGGGAGGTCGCTCGGCGGCTCGGATAAGTAGTCCGCTATCGCACTCAGGGGCACATCTCGCCCTCGAGTGTACCAGAGGGCGATCAGGGCCAGGGGCCCAGCGACCAGGATCAAAAGGCCGATGGCTCCCAGCGTCAGATCAACCACGGGACGATACTGGTCGTCATAGTCGGCCATTCTATCGTAGCTGGCCTGCCAGGCGGCAGGGGCGCCCTGAACAATGCCGTGCGGGAACTGTACGCGCACTTCCAGCTCCTCATCGGGCCAGGTGCGGCCCGTGTTGAAGACAACATCGGAGCCGTTGTTCTTGATCTGCACATCCTGGCGTTCGTCGCTGCCACCACCGTAGGCTGCGGTCACAAGTTGGGATGGATCAAAGGCAGAGGGAAGGTGAACAGTCACTACCGAAGCCATCACAGGGACGGTTCGATCGGGGAAGACCGCCTTCCAGTATAGCTGGTCGCCGCCCTCGTAGAAACGGAGCCCGCCCTTCACCGTGTACTTGATGGTGTAGGCGTGGGTGGAGTCGCGGTAGCCGGGGTAGTACCACTTGATGGTGAAGTCACCGTCGTCGTTGTAAAAAGTCTCGTAGGTGTAATCGCCGCCGCTCCCCGGCTGATACTGCCGGTCTCCCTCCCAGACCTCAATGTCGGCGATGCTCTCCAGCCTGTCGGTGGGGATCTCGCGGAAGCCGAAGGAGAACCTGCCGCTGGTGTAGGTGAACTGCTGGGTCTCCACGACTCGGAAGTCGGAATTCTCGAGAACCGTGATGTCCACGTCGAGGCGATCCCAGATGTAGGTCTTGCTCTGGGCCTGAGCAACGCCTGCCAGGCCCAAGAACAAAGCTGTGATGACCAGTAGACTCAGAAGCTTTTCTTTCCTCATGGAACCCTGCCTTTCTGTCATCTGAGGATGTCAATATGGTATCATAGAATGTCACAGATGTCAAAAGGTCGTATTCATGTGAGACAAGGGATAGTCACTGTGTGCACTTGTTAAGCCAATTATACCACCGATGAAAGGATTGTGCTTGACTTGAACCGACCAGCTTTGTGACCTCAACCTGACTTTCCCGATCCTAAGGCGAGGTGTAGGGGTATGGACTAAAGCCACTCTCTCAGGTAATCAAAGTTTAGCCTGAGCAGATCCCGCTGACTGGTGAGGTTCGGGGCCGCTGGTTCCACTTTGCCCATCACTTTGAGCCCGTCGTCAATCATCATCGTGATGACGTCGGGCAATTCGAACTCGTTCCGGACCGATAAGTCTACGCGGCTCAAGTAGTCGGCCAGCGATGGCGGGTAGATATAAAGCGGCGCGCTGGCGATGTCGCTGGGCACTGTGCCGGGCGTCGGCTTCTCCACGATCTGGGTGATCCGACCTGTAGCGTCAATGGCCACCGAACTGCTGGCCGCCAGTAGCTCGATGGGCAACCGCTTGAGGCTCAGGCTTGCGTCTGCCCCTGATGCCTTGTGAAATCGCACCAGACCGTCGATGTGCTCGAAGCTAAAGGCGGTATCACTGGCCATAACCATGACGCCGCTACGTACATGTGATGAAGCGCTGCTACGGATGTGTGATGAAGCGCCGCTACGGATATGTGATGAAGCGCCGCTACGGATATGTGATGAAGCGGCGTCAGCCTGGGCTGAGATGAGGTCGGCTGCCTGCATCACCGCGTGGGCGGTGCCCAACCGCTCCGTCTGCTCGCGAAAGATAAGCTCCATGCCGTAACGGGAGCCATCGCCCAGAAAGCGACGCAGCGTCTCTCCGAGGTGACCGTAGATGATGACCGTCTGGCTGATCCCGGCCTGGCGCAGGTTGGTGAGCAAAATTTCTATGATGGGTCGGCCACCGATGGGCAGGAGCGGCTTGGGTAGCCACTCGGTAATGGGGCGCAGCCGCTCGCCTTTGCCGGCCGCCATGATGATAGCTTGCACTGAAACCTCCTCAACGGAGAGATTACGATCTTCCATCTCTCCCATGCCTATCCCCGTGAAGCTCCGCTTGTGAGTTCTTGGTTGACACCCCGATTATACAATAGAGTTGCGCTTCTTACAAATGTTAGTTCCAGGTTCACTACCGGACACTTTTTTATTCTGCCACGAATTTCACGAATTAACACGAAGGTGGAGACAAAAAATTAGTGAAAGCCGTATCCACTTCCGAGTTCGTGCAATTCGTGGCGAAAAACTCAGATAACGGTTAGCAAAACCGCCCTACCGAAAAAAGGCGCCGACAGTAGCAGCCGCCAATCGGTCAATCAGCTTCGATTTATGGCCACCGGCTTCGCTAACTTTGCAGTCAATCGCCTTCGTAGTAAAATACTATACTTTCGCGGTTTTTGTTGACATATGTCGGGATTTGACAAATACTGCT
>CAYWWC010000178.1:6467-8439 GCA_964461615.1 uncultured Anaerolineae bacterium | reverse complement strand
GCCCGGGCGAACGCGCCCTACGACAACATTGTCTGGAACACCTGGTTCACTTCGAATTCAGAGGAATGCGTGGTCACCACAAAGCAGGGCAATCACGTGGTGGTGGCAGTCCATGGCGGTGGCGTATTTGCTTCACCGGAGCGGTTTGAGAGGAGCTTCCATGCGGATTTGGACCGTTCGAATCCGGAGGGTCTCACCGGGCAATATGCCGCCAAGATTTCTGAGATTGAAGCCCGCGATGTGCTGGAAGGCAAGCTGCCCGACGGCGCTGAAATCCCGGTTTACCCGTTCGACGAGTTCAAGCGAGGCGCCGCGGACCTGCCGCGGCGCTACGGCGTCATCCTGGACTTCGAGCTGGCGAGGAAATCGAAAAAAGGGTTCCAGAGTTTCGATGTCCTGAAGGATGAACCGAACATGATTGTCCGCGCCGGTGGAGTCGAGCCGCTGGCAGCGTATCTCGACAAGGCGCAGGCCCGTCACAACACGAAGCTGATGGGGAATTTTCACCCCTTCGATCATATCAATCCGGATCAACCGCAGACCCGCGTAATATTCCTGGCCGGCAACAAAGGCGGCGTGGACAGCGAGGGCGACTATAACTATGGGTATGACTCGGAATATGGCATAGGTGGCTACGCCAGCATGGTCGGAATGGCCCGCTATGTCGCGGTCGCGCCGCGTGATGTGTCGACGAGTCTCCGATATTTAGACTTCGAGGTTTGAGCGGCCGGGTCGAGGAATCAATCAAATGCACGACAAACCAAACCGCTTCAGCCTGGGTGCTTTCGAGTGCCTGGTATTCAACGATTACCGGCAAGAATACCGCTACGACACCTTGGCAAACAATCTTTCCGCCGAGCAATTAGCCCAAGTCCTTGCCTCACAAGGTATTCAGGGCGATCAGACGACGTTAGACTACAACGTGCTCCTGGTCAAGACTGGTGAACACACCATCCTGGTCGATTCCGGAATTCGTGATGGCGCGCTCCCGAAACAGTTGCAAGCCGCCGGAATCGCGCCCGGTGACATTGACCTGATCTACCTGACTCATGCCGACGGCGATCATAGCAGTGGCCTGGCAGACGAAAAAGGCAAACCAGACTATCCCAATGCACGCATTGTGATGTGGCGGAATATGTGGGACCTGTGGTCGGCGGAAAAGGTACTTGCGGAAAATGAAAACGCCCCGGAATACTTTATCCGGTACGTCGTCCCGGTCATCAAAGAGCGTGTCGAAGCGGTCGCCCTTGATACGGAATTTCTACCCGGCTTTCAAACCATTTTTGGGCGTGGGCACAGTGCCGGCCATAGCGCATTGCGCATTACCTCGGCAGGCGAAACGCTGCTCCACGTCGGCGATGCTATCCACCATCTGCTCCACATCGCCTACCCGGAATTGCTTTGTTCCTGGGATAGAGCACGAGCACCTGACGAGATGGTCAGCACCCGGCGGCAACTATTCAAACAGGCGGCTGACGACAATTGGCTGGTCTTTGGCTCTCACCTGCCTTTCCCCGCGATTGGATGGGTAACAGCTAAGGACAATGGGTGGCAATGGCAGGCCATGGAGAGATAGAGTTAGTTGAGTGATGCTTCAAGGCGCTTGGTAGACAAGTAGCTATGGATGGCCCGGAAGTGAAATGGCAGGATTCTCAAAATATATCTCGACAATTGATTCACACACCGCTGGTGAATGCACTCGCTTGGTAATGAGTGGCCTGCCGCCCATCCCCGGACAGACAATGGCCGAGAAGCTGGCTTACGCTGGGGAGCACCTATCTTGGGTGCCGGGCTTGCTGCTGTTGGAGCCGCGTGGTCACAAGGACATGTTTGGGGCGATTCTGGCGCCACCGTGCTCCCCGACTGCCGACATCGGCGCGCTGTTTATGGACAACAAGGGCTACGAACCCATGTGCGGGCACGCTGTTATCGGCATTGTGACCATCCTGCTCGAAACAGGGATGTTCGAAAT
>CAYWWC010000178.1:0-6367 GCA_964461615.1 uncultured Anaerolineae bacterium | reverse complement strand
TGCCACACATTGACAAAATCATTGACTTGAGGTTCTATGTGGAGCCAGGCAGCGATGGGGCAGACAGTCGGAACGTGGTGATCTTGGGCGACCACATGGTCGACCGCTCGCCGTGCGGCACAGGCACCTGTGCTGAAGTTGCGCTGCGATATGCACGAGGTCAACTGGGCCTGGGCGAACCATTTGTGACGGAGAGCATCATTGGGACGCGTTTCACGGGTCAGGTGGTAGCCGAGACGCAGGTTGGCAGCGCCTCAGCGGTTCTCCCGGCTGTGATTCCCAGGGTCACAGGGAGCGCGTATATCACGGGGTTGCACCAGTTTGTGCTGGATGCCGAGGATCCGTTTCCGGAGGGATTCCGGCTTAAGGCCTGACGTAACGTTTTGAAGAATTGAGGAGGCTAGCTAAGGCGCGCACTTCGGCTTAGATTGGGTGTTGGGAGCCTCTTTACACTAACCAGGAACGGAATTGACGTTCACAATTACGGAGCGGTCAAACCTTGCACAGAGAACGCAAGGGCTGCCCCATTGTAGAGCGATCAGTAATCAAAATACACAGGAGGTTTCAGGCAATGGCGGACGTTCTGCAAAGAATCGCATCGAACCTGTACGACGGTGAGGACGAAGAGGTCGCTGAGTTGGTCCAGGAAGCGCTGGACCAGGGTATGGATCCGGGAGAGATCCTAGCCAGCGGCCTGATTGCCGGTATGGACGAGGTAGGCAAGGATTTCAAAGCCGGTGACCTTTTCGTGCCCGAGGTACTCATCGCTGCCCGGGCCATGCGGGCGGGGATGGGCGTCCTGCGCCCGCTGCTGGCCGAGGCCGACATCCCCTCGAGTGGCAAGTACGTCATCGGCACAGTGCAGGGCGACCTGCACGACATCGGCAAGAACCTGGTCAAGATGATGCTGGAAGGCGCGGGCTTTCAGACCATTGACCTGGGGACCGACATCAAACCCGACGACTTCGTGGCCGCCGTGCGAGAGCATCAGCCGCAGCTCCTGGGCATGTCGGCCCTGCTGACCACGACCATGCCGGGGATGAAAGCGACCATCGAGGGGCTGGAGGAAGCAGGGCTACGCGACACGGTCAAGATCATGGTCGGCGGCGCGCCGGTGACGGCGGCCTTTGCCGAGCAGATCGGGGCTGACGCCTACGCTCCTGATGCCGCCAGTGCCGTGGACGTTGCCCGGAGTCTGGCTAGAGAGGTTGAAAAATGATTTTCGCTGACCGTGTTCGTAACCTGGCCCCAGAAGGGGCCTACCATATGCTGGCCCGTGCCCAAGCCCTGGAAGCGCAGGGACGCGATATTATCCATCTGGAAATCGGTCAACCTGACTTTCCGACGCCAGCTTCCATCGCCCGGGCCGGCGCCGAGGCCATTATTGGGGGCCACACCCACTATACGTCGCCGGCCGGCAGCAAAGATCTGCGCGTGGCTATCGCGGAGACCGCCGGTGCACAACGCGGCTTGACCATTGCCGCAGACGAAGTGATTGTCGGGCCTGGGGCCAAGCCTGCCATATTCTACGCCGCGATGGCGCTCCTCAGGGCCGGCGATGAGGTCATCATTCCCGACCCCGGCTTCCCATCTTATGCATCAATCGTGGAGATCTTTGGCGGCGTGTCAGTGCCCGTTCGGCTGGACAAGAAGGAACTTTACAATTTCGACATGGCCGATTTTGAGAGCAAGATCAATCGGCGCACCAAATTGATCATCTGCAATTCCCCGTCCAATCCGACCGGCGCGGTGAGTCCCATGGCCGTGTTGGAGCAGATCGCGAATGCAGCCAGACGCGTGGATGCATGGGTCATATCGGATGAGATTTACAGCCGGCTGGTCTATGATGGCGAAGCGCCCAGCATCGCCACGCTGGCGGGCATGCGTGAGCGCACGATCATCGTGGATGGCTTCTCCAAGACCTATGCCATGACTGGCTGGCGGCTGGGCTATGGTATCATGCCGCCGGCCCTGGCAGACCGCGTGGGGCTGCTCGTCACCCATTCAGTTGGCTGCACCGCGGATTTCACGCAGGTCGCTGGCGTGGCGGCACTGCGCGGCGATCAATCCGCTGTCGCGGCCATGCGCGAATCTTTCCGGGAACGAAGGAACCGCACCGTGGTGGCGTTGAATTCGATTCCTGGCGTGCAGTGTGCTATGCCGCGTGGTGCGTTCTACGTTTTCCCTGATGTCAGCAGCTTCGGGCTCACGTCCAAGGAGATCGCTGACTACCTACTGGACGAGGCCGGCGTGGCGCTGTTGGCCGGATCTGACTTCGGCGTGGGTGGAGAGGGCTATCTACGCATCTCCTACGCCACAGCGTGGGAGCAGATCGAGCGGGCAGTTGAGCACATGCGGACTGCCCTGGCAAAACTGTAGCTCCGCAGAGGCGGAGTGTTCTTTCAACTTCACATTATTCAGGAGGTTATGACAATGGCTCGCAAGAAATCGATTCTCGACTTCTACAAGATGAAGAAAAAGCGTGAGAAGGTGACCTGGATCACCGCTTACGACGCGCCCACGGCTGCCTATGCCGAGGCCGCCGGCATGGACATGCTGCTGGTGGGCGACTCAATGGGGATGTGCGTCTATGGGCTGGCCGGCACGCTGCCGGTTACCATGGACATGTGCATTGTGCACACCCAGGCCGTACGCCGTGCCGCGCCCAACACCTTTGTCATCGGTGACATGCCGTTTCTATCGTATCAGACTACCCCTGCTGACGCGATCCTCAACGCCGGCCGCTTCCTCAAAGAAGCGGACGCGGATGCCATCAAGTTGGAAGGTGGCGTGCGTGTCGCCGACAAGATCAAAGCCATCACCGAGGCCGGCATCGTCGTTTTCGGCCATATCGGTCTGACGCCCCAGTCATCGGGCCAATTGGGTGGCTTCAAGGCTCAGGGCCGAACGCTGGAATCCGCGAAACTGGTGGTGGCGGATGCACTGGCCGTGCAAGAGGCCGGTGCCAGGTTCTTGCTGGTTGAAGCGGTCGCCCCTGAGGTAACAAAGATCATCCATGAGCGGCTGGACATCCCAGTCTACAGCATCGGAGCCGGCCTCCACTGCGACGGGCAACTGCTGATCGTTTCTGACCTACTGGGTATCTTTGAGGCCTTCACGCCCAAATTTGTGAAGCGCTATGCTAACCTGGGCGAAGAGATGAGGAAAGCATTCGAGGCATACATCGAGGACGTCCATAATAGCACCTTCCCCGGCCCAGAGCATGTGTACCACATGCTGCCAGGCGAGGTCGACAAGCTGGACGAGTTGTAAAAGAAGCGCTGCTTTCAGAGAGCTGACCACGGACCTGCTGAACCTGTACGCGGTCGGCAGTACCAGCTGGGGTTGACCCCAGGGGGGCGTGGGGCATGGGTGGGCGATGAGCAAGCCGCCGAGTATCGGGTCCGTTGACCCCAGGGGGGCGTGGGGCATGGCCCTGGCTTATGCCACATCTGACCGGGGCGGTTGCCACCAACGCTGCTGTGGACGCCCAGTGCCGAACTAGCCGGGACCCTGAAGCGGTTCTCCACCGAAGGGGTAGCTCAGTTTGTGAAGGACCCCCAGGATGAACGGGCGGCCTGCTTTTCCCTGGTCCTTTGCGACTTCACACCCTTTTCAGTGGAGGACTTTGTCGAATTGTTGAACCTGGCCACCGGTTTCGACCTCACCGAGGTAGAATACTTTGCTGCTAGTGAAGAGGGCGTTCCTGGGGAGGATAAACTGCGTGCATTGGGCTTGCGTATTGAAGCGATTTGACATAGAACGCATGTTCGTGTATAATTGGGTTGACGTAGACTTCAGGAGGAGGCAGATCATGGTTTTGTCAGAGCGTCAAAAGAAGATACTCAACTTCCTGGGGGATTTTACTCGTGAGAACGAATATCCCCCCACCATCCGCGAGATAGGCACAGCAGTAGGCATCTCTTCGACATCGGTGGTTAGCTACAATCTGGACGTCCTTGCGAAGAAGGGCTACATCGCTCGGGATAAGACCGTCTCCCGTGGGCTGAGGCTGGTGGAAGGATCCGGAGCGGGAGCTCCCAGGCCCAGGGATAATGTCGTCAGCATCCCCCTGCTGGGTCGCATCGCCGCTGGCCAGCCCATCCCCATCCCCGACAGCGATCTCCCGCCCTTTGGTTACGAGACCATTGAGCTGACTCGTGGCATCATCGGGAGAGAGGAAGGCATCTACGCTTTGCAGGTGCGGGGAAACTCGATGGTTGATGCCCTGATCCACGACGGGGACATCGTGGTCATGAAGCACCAGGAAGAGGCAGCGAACGGCGAACTGGTGGCCGTCTGGCTGAAGGACGAGAAGGAGACCACCCTGAAGCGCTTCTACCTGGAGGGGGGACAGGTGCGCCTCCAGCCAGCAAACCCAACCATGCAACCCATCTATGTTCACCCAGCCAACGTGGAGATTCAAGGAAAGGTGGTTCTCGTAATCCGCCAACTGCACTGAGCCCCAACCTTAAAATATTCGCCAAACCCCATAAAACCCCATATTTCGCTTGACATAGAACGCATGTTCTGGTATAATATATCCTAGAACATGCGTTCTATTTCTTTGGAAAGGAGTGGTGACCATGAAAAGCTTGAGCCAACGCCAGAAGGAAATGCGCGGTTTCATTGCCGACTACATCAGCAGGAAGGGGTATCCTCCCACCCACGAGGAGATCCGCCAGGGCTTGAAGATGAGCACCAAGTCCCTGGTGAACCACCACCTCAAGGCTCTGGAGACCAAGGGCGTGATCGAGCGACAGCCCGACACCCCGCGCGGGATCAGGCTCCTCAATGGCCTCAGGAGCTTCAAGGTGCCCCTGCTGGGCCAGATCGCCGCCAGCGCGGAGCCAATCTCTTTCTCCGATAGTGACTACCAGGAGATCGAGCTGACTCCCGACATCGTCGAGCAGCAGGACGGCCTGTACGCTCTGCGGGTGAAAGGGAACTCGATGATTGATGCCTTGATCAACGACGAGGATATCGTGGTGATGAGGCATCAAGTGGTGGCTGAGGTGGGCGAGATGGTGGCAGTGAGGCTGAAGGACAGGAACGAGACCACTTTGAAGAGGTTTTATCCAGAAGGCAAACAGGTGCGCCTGCAGCCAGCCAATCCGAAAGTTGAACCGATCTTCGTCCATCCCGCCAACATGGAGATCCAGGGCAAGGTCATGGCCGTGATCCGCCAGATGGCATGAGTCGAGGGAGGGGGTTGTGATGATGCGCAAGTTGACGAACAGGATATGTGAGTATCGGAGTGTGGACAGCAATGGCCGCATCACCTGCAAAAGGATCACAGAGGGCGACAACGAGGTCTCGCCCAACCTCTGTCGGGACTGCCCCGCCAAACAGGTCGGCTGCGACAAACTGCGCTTCTCACTGGAGAAATCGTCTCCCTCCCCCATTGTAGTGCGTTACGGGAATGGCCACTCCGAGGTGTGGAACGATGAGCCAGCCAGGATCATTTTCCTGAGGGCCGCTTGCGTGGCCAAGGTCGCTCCCATCAGCGACCCCCGCCAGTGTGCGGCTTGCGCCCTGCGAACTGCTGGCGAGCCAGTTCTGGAGGAGATCCCCTTGCCTCGGAAAGTGGCCAGGCGTGGCAAGGTGATTACCTTCCCTCAGCGCGTGGCCGCCGCTGCCAGTTGACCGTGAGGGGCATAAAACTTCCCCCCAGAGTGGGGGGGGGATAGAGGGGGGGAGAGACGATGCGACGTTTGTTGGAGTATCAGGCTGAACGAATCGAGATGGTGCTGGCGAGCCACAAGGTGGCCTCCCACGTCTACAGAGGCACGGTCACGCCGCGCTTCGTGCGCTTCGAGCTGGTTCCAATTGTGGGCACCAAGATCAGCCGCATCAAGGGCCTGGGCGAAGAGATCGCCCTCTCTCTGGGCATTCCTTCCTGCCGAGTGTCTCGCCAGAACGGGAAGATCAACGTGGAGATTCCTCGCGAGACGCCCCGCACGGTCAAGCTCCTCGCCCTGTGTCGGCGGCTGGCCGAGATACCTCCCTGCACCACCGTCCTGGGCCTGGACGACGAGGGGACTCCCCTGCTCCTGCGTCTTCCCAGCGCGGACGTAGCCCACGTGCTCATCGCTGGTCGGACCGGATCGGGCAAGACCGAGGTAGCCCGCACCATGATCGCCAGCCTGGCCATGTACAATCGGCTGGGCGAAGTGCAACTGGTGTTGATTGACCCCAAGGGGCGGGGCTTCGCTACCTTCGCCGATCTCCCTCACCTCCTGTATCCAATGGTGGAGGACGTGGAAGGGGCCTCGGAAGTGCTGGGGCGTTTGGTAGTGGAGATGGAGAGGCGGGACCGCGAGAAAGCGACCCAACCGCAGGTGGTGGTGTTCATTGACGAGCTAGC
>CAYWWC010000177.1:0-8565 GCA_964461615.1 uncultured Anaerolineae bacterium | reverse complement strand
TGGCACCACCACCGATTGGCGGGACAACTGGACCATAGGCTACACGCCGGATCTCGTGGTTGGCGTCTGGGCTGGCAACGCCGACAATGCACCCATGCGCCACGTTTCGGGCGTCACCGGTGCAGCCCCCATCTGGCACGACTTCATGGAGGAGATGCTGGAGGCCCGACCGGCGGCGGAGTTCGTCGAGCCGGAGGGCTTAACCCGCGTGGAGGTCTGCACCCTCTCAGGCCAACTCCCCAACCCCTACTGCCCCCACCGGCGGACCGAGCTCTTCATCGCCGGCGCCGAGCCGAAAGAGACTTGCGAGATGCATCAAATCTTCGAGCTCAATGCCGCCACCGGTCAACTAGCCTCCCCTGATACTCCACCGGAGCGAATAGCGGAGCGCGTCTATACAGTGCTGCCAGCCGAAGCCGTCGAGTGGGGGAGGGAACAGGGACTGGCGATGGGTAACTGGTTACTGGAATCTGAAAGCTGGAAACTGGAAACTCGAACCCAGCTTTCAGATTCTAGCTTCCAGTTCATCATCACCAGTCCTCACCAGGGCAGCGTTTATCGCTTGGATCCGGCCCTGCCCCGGGGCGATCAGAGGATAGAGGTTGCGGCGCGGGCAGGCGATGAGATCAGCGTGGCCAGCGTAACCATCTACGTGGATGAGGAGCCGCTGGCCAGTTTCGCTGTCCCGCCTTACCGAGCCTTATGGCCGCTGGCGCCAGGGGCGCATACCATCGCCGTCGTTGGTTATGACCCGGCGGGCAACAGGCTGGAGAGTCAGCCGGTGCACATCACCGTAATGAACTAAAAACCACCTGACTGCACATCAGGTGGTTTCAGTACCCCCGGGGCGACTCGAACGCCCGCTCACGGCTTCGGAGGCCGCTGCTCTATCCACTGAGCTACGGGGGCAGGTGTAGACTTATTATACGCTGATTATCGCAGTTGCGCAAATTTTATGAAAAGCCACCTGCGTCAACCGTACGTATTGCGGTTTGACCCAGTATGGTGTATAATATGGATCAGGAAACACTGGCGGTGACACATTAATTTCCCAAAAGGCTGCTAGATATGATAGCAAGCGTTCAGAAGAGGTTAGTCGGCTGAGGTCTCGTCGTCTGACCTCTATTAGACATTATTGGAAATAAGGGCCATCTGTTGGGAAAGCCGAAATTGTGGTAAGATTGGGTATCCAATCCCATTATCCCAAGGAGGCCCAACAGATGTTGTCTTACGAAAAAGTCAAAAGACACCCTAAACGCTTTCGTGCCTGCACCAGCTTAGATGTGGCCGAATTCGAGCAACTGCTACCGCACTTTGAGCGAGCCTGGGACTCCTTTGTCGAAGGGAACTTCATCAAGGGA
The DNA here is from genome assembly GCA_964461615.1 of uncultured Anaerolineae bacterium. GTDB lineage: Bacteria > Chloroflexota > Anaerolineae > VGOG01 > VGOG01 > CAZVCJ01. The sequence continues at coordinate 7,204 of CAYWWC010000177.1, read as the reverse complement.
AGAGAGCGCCAGCGCAAGTACGGTGGGGGGCGCCAAGCGACCTTGGCAAAGGTGGAAGACAAGTTGTTCTTCACTCTGTTCTACTTCAAGACCTACCCCCTCCAAGAAGTGATGGGTCAGTTGTTTGGTCTCAGTCAGAGCCAAGTCAACGTTTGGGTTCATCGGTTGAGCCAGGTACTACGAATGGCCCTAGGGACAGCCCATCATTTGCCTGAACGAGCGCCTGCCAACTTGGAGGCTGTTCTGGCCGAATGTGAAGGCTTGGAGTTCATGATTGATGGTACCGAACGCCGAATCCAACGTCCCAGCGACCCGCAAGATCAAAAGAAGTACTACAGCGGGAAAAAGAGGACCCACACCTGCAAGAACAACGTCATTGTCAATGCTTTCACGAGGAAAGTGAAGTATCTCAGTCAGACCTACGAAGGCAAGAAGAGCGACAAGAGGATCTGTGATGAAGAAGAATACACCTTCCCCGCCAACTCCCTTTTGCATAAAGACAAGGGCTTTCAGGGCTACGAACCCGAAGGGGTGATCACCTTTCAACCCCGCAAGAAGCCCCGCGGTAAGGAGTTGCCTGTGGAAGACAAAATCCTCAACCGGATCATGAACAGCGTACGCATCATGGTGGAGCATGTCATTAGTGGTATCAAACGTTGTCGGATTGTCAAAGACATCTTCCGCAACACCAAAGCAGGCTTCGATGACTTGGTGATAGAAATTGCCTGCGGGTTGCACAACCTACGCACTAACTGTCGTCAACCGCAACTCGACGGCGGATTGGCTTAATTTCCCTCTTGACCCCTTATTTCCGATAATGTCTATTGTTTTCAGTAGGAGGTGAAGTATACGAAGATTCGGCTGTGCAGATGATCCCGCTGTGGATGGGCAGGGGGCATTAGGTGGGGATCATCAGGATACCCTGCCAGAGCCAAACAAGGAGGTGAACCATTGAATGAAGTGAAAAGTGCACTGGTGGCCTACGGGCTGGAGAAGCTGACAGATTTGACAGGAGGTGATGCAAGGCAACTTATATCCGATTTGGGCGAAACCTCGACCGTGAGCTGGGGGGGCTACGAGGGTTTGCTGGGGGGGCGTGGCGACCAAGAGGAGGAGGCATTGTCATGTATCTTCTCATGGATCGCCTTGTCTGATAAGGATGGGCAGCGGACTCTGCCCGAGACTGCCCATTATGTGGCCCAGCGATTGGCTTTGAAGCAGACGGTGCTGTTCCCCTACCGTGTGGATGGTGAAGATGGTCAGAAGCGGCTGGCAAAGCCCGGAGAAGCACGAAAAGCTTCAGACTTGACTGGGCTGTGGCAAGGCTTTGAGGAGGAATACAAGATTCTCGTGGAGCGGCTTGGTTCGGACGAGGACGCCTTCTTCGAGGGTTTCTACCACCTGTACCGCAAGTACGCCTGGGCCGTGCCCTGCACGCATGGTGAGCGGGGGGTATCGCTGTTCGAGCAATGGAAGGCGGTGGCGGCGCTGGTCTTCGCTTCTGGTGGCGCAGCTGAGCCAGCCAAGAACTTCACCCTGGTGGGCGGTGACATTCCCGGCATCCAAGACTTCGTCTACACCATCACCAGCAAGGGGGCGACCAAAGCACTGCGCGGACGGTCGCTCTTTATCCAATTACTGGGTGATGCGGTGGTGCGGCGACTGGTGCGTGAGCTTGAACTGAGCCAGGCCAACGTGATCTACGCTGCTGGCGGCAATTTCATGCTGCTGGCACCGGCAGGACAGAGCACACGAGATATCCTTAGCGAAGTCAACAAGGATGTCAACCGGACGCTGTTGAAAACCTACGACGGCGACATTGCACTGTGTGTTGCCAGCATCACGATGCCGGCCCAAGCGGCGGGCACGGCTGAGTTTGGCGCGAAGTACTCGCGGAAACTCAAGCAAGCTGTGGGACGACAGAAGGCGCAGCGATTTGTCGAGATCGCCAACGAGCAGGATGATGAGCAGGATGGCTGGCAGAATGTGTTCAAGCCGAAGGGGGGCGGAGGCGAGCGGGCCCACTTCTGTGCCGTTTGCCAAGCTGAACTGAGCAAGAAAGAGCTGCAGGACGAAAAGCTCCTGCTGGTAGACGTCGGGGAGTTGGAGCCGGGCGAGCCCGCGCCCCGCGCCTGCTACGAATGTGCCACGTTCCGCGAACTGGCGGAAGCGGTGGGCCGCCCGCACCGAGCACTGTACCTGCGCCGGGATGAGGGGGCAGGGGACGAAGGCGGGCAGGACTGGCAGAAGTTGCTGTACAAACTGTCCGATGGCTGGTGGTATCGGTTCGCTAAACGGACTGAGAACGCAGCGCCCAGCGAGACGAAGTACATCCTCAACGATGTGGACTTTGTCAATCTCGACGCCCACGGATTCCTGTTTCTCTCCAACACCACGCCACGGGTCACGCCAAAGGATGTGGAGTGGTGGAATGAAGAATACCCAGATCAGAAGGGTGAGATCAAACGCGGGGGCATCCGCAGCTTCGAGCTACTGACCCACGCAGCCAAGGCGGCCGGCGCACTGGAGCGGGTTGGGGTGCTGCGCATGGACGTGGATGACCTGGGCCGGGTGATGACGCGCGGCCTGGTCAAGAAAGAGGGTGGCGAGCCTCACCGCAGCATGGCCGCTACCTCCGCGCTGAGCACAGCCCTGGATCGGTTCTTCGCTGGCTACCTGGACGTGCTCTGCCGGGAGGTAACCGAAAAGCCAGGCATGGCGGACTTGTCGGGGCACGAGGGTGAAGACCTGCTCTACGTCATCTACGCCGGTGGCGACGATTTGTTCGTGGTTGGCTCTTGGCACCTGTTGCCGTTGCTGGCCGAGCGAGTGAGGGATGCCTTCGAGGGCTACGTGGGTAGCAATCCGTTCATGCACATCTCCGCCGGCATCACGCTGGAGGGGCGCAGGTTCCCGCTCTATCAGGCGGCGACGCGAGCTGGCGAGGCTCTGGATGGCGGGGCCAAGAAGCACGAGTACACCATGAATGGGTTGCCGCTGAAGAAGAATGCCGTGCACTTCTTGGGCCAGACCATGGGCTGGGACGCTTTCGCCGAAGTGCGGGAGAGAGTGGACATGCTTGCCAGGCTAGTTGAGCGGAAGGACGTGCCCCGTGGTCTGCTGCATACATTGCAGGTGATCTACAATCGCTTCCTCGAAGATCAGAAGGCGGCCAAGCGTCGAGGGTTGAGGGAAGATCAGACGTACTACGGTCCCTGGATGTGGCGGCAAGCGTATTATCTGAAACGGTTCAAGAGGGGCAAACCGCAGGACGTGCGAGACGAGGTCGAAGCAGTTCGGAAATGGACGCTGACGCATCGGATTCAATACCTTGGCCTGGCGGCGCGCTGGGCCGACTATCTGACAAGAGTTAAGAAGAAGGAGGAATAGAAATGAGCGATCGGAGAGGAGGCGTGCGCCTCAGTATCTCAGATGACCAGATCCGCACCATCATTACCCAGGACCAGCCAAAACTCCTGGTGGATCAGGCCGAGCAAATCGGTCGAGCCCTGAGTGGAACCTTGACCAAGTCGCAGATCCGAAATATCTTCGGCACGGTGCGGCAGATCCAGATGAATTGGACTGGGGAGGCCCAGAAGGCCGCGTCATACCGGCAACTTTTGATGTTGAAGCCCAAGATAAATTATCAGGCTGCGCGCACCAGGGAGGTCAAGCCTTTGGCTGATGTGCTGGACAAGGCCATTGACTACGTGGAGGACAGCCAGGTGCGGTTCGGCCGCTTCGTAGATTTCTTCGAGGCCATCCTGGCCTATCACACCGCCCAAGGCGGCAAGTAATTCGAGAGGAGGGATAATCATGGCTGATCAGGAAAAGCGTGTGACTTTGTACGGGCGGGTGTTCATCACCAGTGACATCAGGGCGATGACGGGCCTGCATATCGGCGGGGCATCTGGGGCGCTGGAGATCGGGGGCGTAGACTCCCCTATCATCCGGGATCCGCTCACCAACAAGCCCTATGTTCCTGGCTCTTCCCTGCGGGGCAAGATGCGCTCGCTGACGGAAAAAATGACGGGCAGACGGCAGAACTTCCGCATCGGCAAGAACGTTCATGTGCACGTCTGCGAGGAGGCCGATGAATACGGTGCCTGCCCGGTGTGCCCCATCTTTGGTGTGCCGGGGAACATGGCAGCTTCTAGCCCCACGCGGCTGGTGGTGCGAGACGTGTTCATGAGCGACGCCAGCGCAGACAAGCTGCAAGCCGCACGGACGGACCTGCCCTACAGCGAGGTGAAGTGGGAGGCGACCATTGACCGTGTGACCTCAGCGGCGGTTCCCCGACAGATCGAGCGCGTGCCGGCCGGGGCGGAGTTCGAGAACTTCGAGATGGTGTACAACATCTACCACGAAGCTGACATCGCTCGTCTGGTCACGGTGGTGGAGGCGATGCAGCTCTTGGAAGATGATTACCTGGGCGGGCTAGGCTCTCGCGGTAGCGGCAAGATCGCTTTCCAGAACCTGGCTATCTACGCTCGCAGCAGCAAGGACTACGGAGAGAAGGTGGATTGCCCCCTGACGAAGGATCAGAAGGAGATCACGGTGGCAGAGGTGCTCAAGCACAAGGGCGATCTACTCGATTGGGTGCAAGACACCATCGCCACAAGCTAACGAGAGAGGAGGTTGACATTGGCAGCGATGAAGCTTTTCAAGCTCGCGCCGCGCGCCGCCTTCCACTTCGGCCAGCGGGGCGTGGGCGTGGAGGGGACACAGGTCTTCTGCCACGCCGATACCCTCTTCTCCGCCTTGTGCCTGACTATGCGGGAACTGGATCCAGGCGGCAGCACCGCCCTCACTGGGCTGCTGGAGCGGTTCCCCAGGCAAGGTCACTCGACTGGCCCACCGCCCTTCCGGCTCACTTCGGCCTTCCCCTATGCGGGGGATGTGCTCTTCTTCCCCAAGCCACTGGCGCCAGGCAAGCTGACGCAAGAGACAAGCCAAGATCACGGCAAGACGCTGAAAGAGGTGGAGTTCGTCTCGCAGGGTATCTTCACCGCCTGGCTGAACAACGAGGCGCTCGATGGCTACCTGAAGGAAGATGAAAACTTCTTGCACGGCGGAGACTTGTGGGTGATGCCTGCCGAGCGCCAGACGCTGGAAGCCTTCCGGAACGAGGACACAGGCCAGATTCAGCTCTGGAAGTCCGATCCGGTGCCTCGGGTGACGGTGGACAGAGTGACCAGCAGGTCGGCAGTGTACCAGGCGGGGCGGGTGCGCTACCGGCGCGTCAAGCTGGAGAAAGATAGCGAGTTGCGGGCGGGACTGTGGGTGTTGGTGGATCGGCTGGGCGACGAGCAAGTAGGCTGGTTGACGAATCTGTTCACCGTGCTAGGGGACAGCGGCATCGGCGGCGAGCGCAGTGCGGGTTATGGCCAGTTTGACCTGGAGGGCCCCACTGACTTCGCCGGCTTCGGCATCCAAGGACGGGATGAGCGGTGGCTGACTCTGGCTCCCTATCATCCCCGCCCCGACGAGGTGGGCGCGGATGGCGTGCTGGGCGAAGACTGCGCGTACAAGCTGCTCATCCGCCGTGGGTGGGTGGCTTCGCCGGAGGGGATGTCATTCCGCCGGCCGCTGGTGCGGATGCTGGGCGAGGGTTCAGTGCTGCACCATCCGGTGGCCGGAGCGCGAGAGAATTACGGTGACCTGGCCGACGCGACGCCAGAGGTCATGGACCCGGCGGAGGGGAACACAGGCCACAAAGTGTGGCGCTACGGCATCGCCTTCCCGGTGCCGGTGGACATCCCCATTCCAGAAAAGAAAGATGAGGAGGTGGCGACATGAAGGATGTGAAATGGGTGGCGCACATCGAGTTGCTGTCGCCCCTGCACATTGGCACGGGCACCAGCTTGCTGGCGGGCGTGGACTGGATTCAGCGCGACGCCTACGTGTACGTGGCTGACCAGAACGCACTGCTGGAGGCGGTGTTCGACCGGGCGGGCAAGGAGGGCCGCAGCGACGCGGCTGTCGCCCAGGCTATTGCCGGCATGACGCTGAATGATCTGGTGAGGGCCGGCTATCTGACCAAAGAGGACTTCGCCACTAAAGATAAGGAAAAATCGCCGTTGTTCCGCTATCGGCTGCGGGGCACGCCAGCCATGAACCAGATCAGCGAGCAGATCAAGGACGTGTACGGACAGCCGTATCTGCCCGGCTCCAGCCTGAAGGGGGCGTTGCGCACGGTGCTGGCGGTGGGTGGGGCAACGGTGCGCAAGACCGATCTCAGCCGTCGAGGCCGCAGCCGAAGCTGGGCCGCGCAGCCCATAGAGAAAGAGATTTTCGGGCGCAACCCCAACTACGACCTGCTGCGAGCCTTGCAGGTGAGCGACAGCAGGCCGGTGAGTCCGGAGCAGCTTAAGCTGGAACGGGCGAACATCTATCCCACAGCGGGGCAGCGGACGCAGTATGGCCGCCAGCGCGGGCTGGACATAGACGTGGAGACGTTGCGCCGGGGGACGACCCTGCAGGCGCCGATCAAGATTGAGGGCTACCTGTTCGGCAGTCGGGCGGAGCGAGAGTTGAAGTTCGGCGAGAAGAAGAACTGGCTGCTGAATCTGCCACAGTGGGGGCGCACGATAGCGGGCCAGCGGATCGCCGCTGAAATTGAGTTCTTCCAGCAGCGGGCGAGTGGTCGTGTGGTTCTGGGCTCCTACAGCCGTCTGGCGCAGACCTGGGAGGGACTAGACGAGAATGAGTTTCTGCTTCAGGTGGGCTGGGGCACTGGCTGGCTGAGCAAGACCTTCGGCAAGCTGCTGCAGGCGGATGCACGGGACTTCGAGCGCTTGCTGCAGGACTATCGCATGACGGTGGAGCGCGGCCGCCAGCCGGGCGATCCATTCCCCCGAAGCCGCCACCTGGTGCGGGTGGGCGAGCACCCGGCTGTGCCTCTAGGTTGGATGAAGGTGCGCCTGGAGGGAATAGAGGGGTGGGTACGAGAGGAACCTGAGGAAGACCTTGCAGGGCAAGACTTTGAGGAAGATACTGGCGAGCAAGAGCCCCCTACGATTCAGAAGGCATCACGCCCTGAGGATCTGCAAGAAGGGATGTTGCTGGAGGGCACGGTGCGCGGCGTCGCCAAATTCGGCGCTTTTGTGGACGTTGGCGTGGGCCACGACGGCCTGGTGCACATCTCCGAGTTGGCCGAGGGCCACGTAGGCCAGGTCGAAGACGTGGTGCGGCGGGGACAGCA
>CAYWWC010000176.1:0-8586 GCA_964461615.1 uncultured Anaerolineae bacterium | reverse complement strand
CGTGTTAATTCGTGCAATTCGTGGCAAATTTCTCAGCTTGACCCTGCTGTAACTGAGAAAGTAAGCTATGTCAAGCCTCTGTCCGAGCGCGACTCGATCGCCGCCTCAACTGCCTCGACTATCTGGAAGTAGCCGGTGCAGCGGCAGAGGTTGCCGGCCATGGCCACCTCGATCTCTTCAGGGCTAGGTTGGGGGTTCTCATCCAGGAGAGCTTTGGCCGACATGATCATGCCCGGCGTGCAGTAGCCGCACTGCACAGCCCCCTGCTCGATAAAAGCCTGCTGCAAGGGATGCAGTTCGTCGTCGCGACTCAGGCCCTCGATGGTTACAACCTCGCGGCCGTGGGCCTTCAGGGCTGGCAGCAGACAGGAGAGCACCGCTTGGCCGTCCATTATCACCGTGCAAGCTCCGCACTCGCCCTCGTTGCAGCCGACCTTGGCGCCCGTGAGGCCCAGTGTGTCACGCAATACATCCACCAGGATCTCAAAAGGCTCGACCTCCACGGTCACGGGTTCGCCGTTCAATGTCATCGTCAAAGGATACATGATGGTTGACCTCCACAGATTTGGATATTGGAGATTAGAGATTGGATATTGCTACCTGCACGGCCCGTTCCAAGCCACGGCGCACCAGTACTTTGATCACCTCTTCACGGTAATCCCTGGAGGCCCGCAGCAGGCTGGAACGCGGATGTGATTCCTGCATGGCTATCTCTCCTGCCCTGGCCATCGTCTCCAGGCTGACTGGCGCACCGCGCAGGCTCTCCTCGGCCTGTGAGGCGCGGAAGGGAACCGGCGCCACCGGCCCCAGTGCGATGCGCGCCGACTCGAAAGCATTACCGCCCTCGCTCAGGGTGACAACCACCGCGCAGATGAGAATGGGCAGGGCCAGCGCCCGACGGCGGGCAATGCGCTCCAATGCCGAGCCTTGCCCCTCGCCAAGAGCTTTGAAGCGAAAAGCCGTCAATATCTCCCCGGTGCTGTCCACCTTGGAAATACCCGGCCCGGCGAACAGATCTGGCAGCGGCGTCCACCTCCGTCCTGTCCCATCGGCGATCTCGGCCTCGGCCTCCAGAGCCAGGAGTGCGGTGCTGCCGTCGGCGGCGGGCATGGCGTTGACCACGTTGCCTCCCAGCGTGCCCACGTTGCGGATCTGCAGCGCGCCCACCGCTTGGCAGGCCTGGGCCAGCACCGTGGCCCGCTCTCGAATCAGCGGCGACTCGCTGGCCTGGCGGTGGGTCACGTTGGCGCCGAGGACGATCATCCCGTCTTCCAGCGCTATCCTACCCAACTCCGGGATGCGGGTGATGTCCACCAGGCAATCAGCGGCCCGTCGGCCCTCAGTCAACTCGATCACCAAATCGGTGCCGCCAGCCATCAGGCGCGCCCGCCCCTCGCGCTCGGCCAACATGGCCAGCGCTTCTTCTACTGACGACGGGAAAAGGTATTCTTGCCACATAGAATTGCTCCTATATCATGATTTGCGATGTAAATGCCCCCGCGATCCCACAGCGTGGCGTAGCCGCGACAAACTCTTTACCACAAAAATTCCAAGGCACAAAGAACAACAGTACGGAACAGACTTTCAAAAAACTTCGTGTCTTTGTGTCTTGGTGGTAAGTAGCGCTTACTTCTCCAGCTTCAGCACCGCCATAAACGCCTCCTGGGGTATCTCCACGTTTCCGATGCGCTTGAGGCGTTTCTTGCCCTCTTTCTGTCTTTGCAACAGCTTGCGCTTGCGGCTTACGTCGCCGCCGTAGCATTTGGCCGTGACGTTCTTGCGCATCGCCTTGACCGTCTCCCGCGCGATTGCCCGCTTACCGACGGAGGCCTGGATGGGCACGGCGAAGAGCTGGCGGGGGATGACCTCCTTCAGCTTCTTGGTCAGGGCATTGCCTAAAGAATAGGCCTTGTCGCGGTGGACGATGAGGGAGAGGGCATCCACTGGTTCTTTGTTGATCAGGATATCCAGCTTGACCAAATCGCCTGGGCGATACTCGGCGAAGGCATAGTCCAGCGAGGCATAGCCGCGAGTGATGGATTTGAGTCGGTCGTAGAAATCAACGATGAGTTCGGCAAGGGGAACCTTGTAGGCAAGGACCAGCCGCTGCTGATCCAGGTAGTCCACCTGAACCACCTCTCCCCGGCGCGTGGTCACCAGTTCCATGATCGGTCCGATGTACTCGACCGGAGACCAAATCTGGATGTCCATCCACGGCTCCTGGATCTCTGCGATCTTCCCTTCGGGAGGCAAATCGACCGCCCCCTTGACGATCACAATCTCTCCCTGTTTGGTGATCACATGGTACTCGACGCTGGGAGCGGTGGTCAGTATCTCTAGGTCGTACTCCCGCTCCAGTCGCTCCTGAATGATCTCCATGTGAAAGAGCCCCAGAAAGCCACAGCGAAAGCCCAGGTTGAGCGCCTGGGAGGTCTCGGGCTGATAGACCAGCGAGGCGTCGTTGAGCCGCAGCTTCTCCAATGCATCCTTCAGCAGACTGAAGTCCTCAGGGTCCACAGGATAGAGGCCCGCGAAGACCATAGGTTTGGCCGGACGATAGCCGGCGAGAGGTTCGTCGGCAGGGTTCTGAGCCAGGGTAACGGTATCCCCCACCGAGCAGTCCCGCACGTCTTTCAGTCCCGTGGCCACGTAGCCCACCTGGCCGGCAGTCAGTCCTCCCACGGGAACCATGCCCGGCCTGAAGCTACCCACCTCCAGAGGATCCAGGGCCCTCTTGTTGGACATGAGCATCAATTCCTGTCCCTGAGCCAACTCTCCATCCATCAGGCGCACGTAGGCAACGACCCCTTTATAAGTATCGTAGTGAGAATCAAAGATCAAGGCCCGCAAGGGCTTCTCCCTCTGGCCTGCTGGGGGAGGGATTCGCTCCACAACGGCTTCCAGAACCTCCTGGCTGCCGATGCCTTCCTTGGCCGAGATGCGGATCACCTCGTCGGCAGGCACCCCGACTAGTTCCTCCATCTCCTGGGCCACCTCATCGGGGTAGGCCATGTCCAGGTCAATCTTGTTGATGACAGGCACGATCTCCAGGTCTTGATCCAGAGCCAGGTACAGATTGGCCAGGGTCTGGGCCTGGATGCCCTGGGCGGCATCCACCACCAGGATAGCCCCTTCGCAGGCTGCCAGGGCGCGGGAGACCTCGTAGGTGAAATCAACGTGGCCAGGAGTATCAATAAGGTTAAGCTCGTATTCCTGGCCATCCTCGGCCTGATAGATAATCCTCACCGCCGAGGCCTTGATGGTCACCCCCTTCTCCCGCTCCAGGTCCATGCTGTCTAGCACCTGATCTTTCATCTCTCGCGCGCTGATGGTGCCCGTGTGCTCCAGCAGGCGGTCGGCCAGGGTTGACTTGCCGTGATCTATATGGGCGATTATGCAGAAATTACGGATGTGCTGTTGATTCATTTTACCACCTCGCTATGAATTATACATCATCTTCACGAAAAGAAAAAGCCCGGAGGTTCGCCTCCGGGCCGCACTGAGTCGACTCCAGGATTGGCGCTCACGATTCTGTTTCGTACTTCTCCGGTTTCTCGCGCACAGCGTACGATGGCGTCAGTGTAACCAGGGGTTGAAAGACCCTTGCTTCTTCTCTTTCCGTCCGAAACTTGAAGGTGCTTACCGCATCACTGAACGATTCGAGATAAGCATAATAGTCTTCGGCGACGGCTGCATAGGCCAACTCATAGAATTGGGCACCCTTTTTGAACACGATTCTTCTTTCAATGATGGGTATGTCTTTAGCATCCACGTTGTTGGCCGTCAAAGGGATGCTGTAGCTGATCTCAATCTCTACGGCATCAACACCGACGAGAGTACCCTGTGCGCGAGATATTTCGCGGAAGCTCGCTAGTTGGCGGCTTTTTATCAGATAATCCTCCACCACTTCTGCTACAGTAGCGAATTTACCTTTGCGCTCCCAGGCAGGGAAGACATGAACGGTCATGGTTAGGCTGAAGGTGTCATCTTGATCTCTGGGCCCGATTATGAAGATCGTGCTATGACCTTCCCGCTCAAACTCCCCTGCCAGCCAGGCTCCAGGATAGAGAAACTTGAAGTCCAAACGGGCGTTGACACTGGTGAAGGCCGTCCTCTGTTGTCCCACCTCGCGAGGGATTGAGGCCTCTCCTTTCTGCTGCAACTGCCGCCGCTGAACCTCCAGGTCTATGGCAGCCAGGTCAGTGCGGGGCTCTGAAATGCTCATTGCACGGCGCCGTCGTTCCCATTCGTCTAGCAGTTCCCACAAATGGCTATCGTCAATCATTCTGGTCTCGCTCATGGTTTATACACCCCAGCATTGGGAACGTGGCTGCCAAACAACACTACAACGAATTGGGAAAGGAACAAAAGTCTTGCTCCAGATTCGTTCTATTCTGAATTCGTTGTAGTTTTACTCTCACCCCTCTCTCACAGAACGCACCGCCTCCATATATCTCTTCACCGTCTCCACATCCACCAGGTTCTCGGCGATGCCGTCAACTTTGAGGGCGGTGCCAACGATGGCGCCATCGGCGTACTGGAGGAACTCGGCGACGTTGTCAGCGCTGGTGCCGCTGCCCATGAGGATGGGGCGGGCGGTCAGCTCCCTGGCTCGCCTCACTTTCTCCAGCTCCGGCGCGGCGCCCGTCATCTTGCCGGAGACGATGAGGGCATCGGACAGGTAGAACTCGGTCCACTCGATGTGCGTGGCCAGGTCAATGCCGGGAAAAGCCACCGAGTGCTTCTTGTCCACGTCGGCGAAGAGCTTGATGTGCTCCGCCCCCAGATTCTTGCGCCAACGCAGCAATTCGGCAGCGCAGCCGCGGTCGAACTCTCCTGTGTCCCAAACCCTCGCCCCGGTGAGCAGGCAGACGCGGATGAAGTCGGCCCCGGTAGCGACAGCAATGGACAGCGTCACCCGCCCGCCGTTGTGGATCACGTTGATGCCCACCGGCACATCCACCGCCTCAACGACGGCGCGGGCAGCCACGGCCTGGGCCGTCATCTCCTCAGGCGGCACGTCCATGCCCACGTAGTAGGGCAGGTCCCACATGTTCTCCACCATAAGCCCGTCAACACCCCCGCTGATGAGGGCTTCAGTATCCAATAGCGCGTGCTCAATGATGGCATCCATTCCGCGGGAGCCCTCCACGAAATCATAGCCTGGCGAACCAGGCAAGGGGAGAAGATGTATCATGCCGATGATGGGCTTCTCCACCCCAAACATCTCTTTCAGCGATTTCAACCGCAGGCTGTCCAGCCTCTCTTTCCAATTCGTGGTCATCTTTCACACCTCCCTTGCGATTTTGTCTCTAGCCTAAGAAATCAATGAGATAGCGCAACTCCTGCTGCCAGCCCTGCCACGATGGCTGGGCCAGGTGCGCCTCCAGAAAGGCGCGAACTTCTCCCCTCTTCGCCAGAGAAGTCCCCGCTCCTTCGACCGAGGCGGTCAGCGCGCCCAGGGCGTCGGCCAGCAAGGCCGACGCCCGCCACCCCCAGCCCTCCAGCCTTCCCAGGATAAGGCCGGCATCGAAGCTATCCCCGGCGCCGGTGGTGTCCACCGTGGGTACGGCGAAACCGGGGACTGTGAACATCTCCTCAGCACTGCCTATCGCGCAGCCGCGCTTGCCCAGCTTGAGAGCCACAGTCCCCACACCATAGTCCAACAGAGATTCGATGGCCCCCTCAATATTTCGATGGTCCGTCAGATATTCCGCCTCAGCCTGATTGGGGAAGAGGATGTCAACCTGGGGCAAGATCGCCTTCACCCTGTCTGTGACCCTCATCACCGCCTCCAGCCCCAAGTCCGCCGTCACCATTAGCCCCGCCTGGCGAGCCACCTCCAGGGCGCGCAGGGCCGCCTCCCGCTGGGGAACCTGCAACAGGGAGTAGCCCGAGAGGTGAAAGATACGGGCCTTGGTAATGTAGCTTTCATCCAGCAGAGCGGGGTCTGTGCGGACGTTGGCTCCGCGGCAGCCGAACATAGTGCGTTCGCCATCGGGGGTGACAGCGATGAGCATTATGCCCGTCATAGTTTGAGGGTCTCGCTGAATACAGCGACCATCCACCCCCGCCTCGGCCAGGCCGGCCAGGGCCAGCAGGGCCAGGACATCCTCCCCCACCCGCCCGATGATGCCCACGTCCACGCCGAAGCGGGCCAGAGCGACGGCCGTGTTAGCCGCTGAGCCCCCACAATACACGTGTCCCTGCTCAGCCAGCCCCTCCCCGCCTTTTTGCGGATAGTCGGGGACGTGGGCGATGACGTCTATGTTTATGTCGCCTATGGTAACAACTTGGGGCATTTTGCCTCCTCAACCTCCTGCGGCTACTGAGACTCTCTGAACTCGGTTAGGTTGCGGATCATATCTCGCATTTCCGCAGCGGGGGCAGTCTCGAGAAAACGAAGCAGTCTCCGCAGCATCTCACCGAACTCCAACTGCTCCGAAGTGATGATTCCACTGTGATGCCGGCCAGCGTTCCACCATTCAAGGTAGAGCGGCACGAAGTCCTGGGTGTTGCAGGTCGCCAGCACCCGTCCCTGGCCAGCGGCATACTCAAGCTGGACCTGATCGGGCAGTTCGGCATTCCCCACCTCCCAAGCGCCGATGGCATCGTGACCTCGGGCGCGCAACTGTTCAGCCATCCGATAGCTGATATCATGATCAAGATAGAGCTTTACTCGCTGTTGCGCCTTGTCACCCACGCCAGGGCCTCCTCATCAGTGGCTATCTCGGCCTCGATTTCGGACTTGTGCTCGTGGTAGTAACTCAGCGCATCGTAGACCTGGGCTAACGTCAAGGGTGGGTAATTTCCCACTATTTGCTCAGGCGAATCGCCCAGGCGCACCCGCTCGACGATGGTACGGACGCTGATACGTGTACCGGCGATGATCGGCCGCCCACCGCACAGGCCCTCAATCCGCACAATGTGCGGATGCTCCGTCCGGACAAGCAATGAAGCCACCTCAGATAACTGGCCTATTGTCTTTTGCATTCTCCTCAACATTTCCTTGATGTCACCCAGGTCGGTGTAGAGTTGTCGAACATCTAGTTCCACTGTCATACCACTACCCTCCGCTTCTTAAGAGAAATGCCTCGCCAACTACGGCTATTTTAGCACAATGTAGCCCCCTTGTCAATCCTCAATTTGACATTTACCCTGTTTGTTGGTAAAATACTCGCCACAAAGCAAGGCGCATTCGTCTAGGGGCCTAGGATACTGCCCTCTCAAGGCAGAGACAGGGGTTCGATTCCCCTATGCGCTACCAAACCAAGAGCCCAAGTGTGAACTTGGGCTCTTGGTGTTTCACAAGCTCACTCAAAGAGCTTGGCGATCTCATCCCTTTCAAAATACGGCAGGTCCCTCGCCACCCCGCCAGCCATCAGTTTCAACCCCTCTTCCCGGGCCACGACTTGGCCAATGACCGCTGCCGCGATGCGCGCCCCGTTCAGCTTCTTGATGACGCCCGCTGAGTCTTCCGACGAGAGGACGATGAGCAGCGAGCCTGAGGCGATGACTCCCAGGGGATCAAGACCGTAATCGGCACAGAGGAGAACCGTCTCCGGAAGGACTTCGATCCGCTCTTCGTGCACCAGCAGGCCCACATCCGCCGCCTGAGCCAGTTCCCGCAAGCTCATAGCCAGCCCGCCCTCGGTGGGATCGTGCATAGCGTGAATCCGCGCCTGAGCGGTGGCAATCTGAGCCTCGCGCACCACGCTGATGCCCGGCTGATGGAGGAAACCCTGGCAGCGGTCAATGAACTCCGCCGGGTACTTGCCCGCCAACTCCCCCGCTTTCTCCTGGGCAATGATGGAGGTGGCCTCAATGGCGATGCCCTTGGTGAGGATTATGTCGTCTCCGACCTGCGCCCCGGCGGTAGTCACCAGCTTGTCCGGTTGCACCTCGCCCAGCATCTGCCCCACCACGATGGGGCGGGCCAAGCCGTGGGTGATCTCGGTGTGGCCGCCGCAAAGGGATACCCCTAGCTCGCGGCAGGCATTGGAGAGTTGGGAGAAGATCCTATCCACCAGGGCCCTATCGGTGCTCCCCTCGGGCAAGAGGAGAGTGGCCAAAAACCACTTGGGGGTAGCGCCAGTGGTAGCTACGTCATTGGCGTTGACGTTGACCGCGTACCAGCCTATCTCCTCGGTGGCGAAGGTGATGGGATCGGTTTTGGCCACCAGATAACGGTCGCCGAAGTCTATCACCGTGGCATCCTCGCCCACCCCAGCGCCTACCACCACCCGCTCGTTAACCTGAGTATATCTGGCCAAGACCTGTCCCAGGTAGTCCATCTCCAGCTTGCCCACAGGCAGATAATCCGACATCGTGACCTCACTTGAGCCTTCAAAGACAAAGGGCCTCATCCATAAGTAAGAAGAAGAGGCCCCTTGTTTTGCGCCGTAGCTACCCCTCACAGGGAGGTGATGCTACGGCGCGATTACTACTACAGTGGTCCATTGGCATCACCTCCTATATATAGGATAGCAACTAGTATTATCCCTCAAAAGGGGAAATTTGTCAAATATGGTATCCAAAGCCTCGGAGGTCTAGCCAAAAAGAAAACCCGCTCCGCTGGATTGCATT
>CAYWWC010000175.1:0-8711 GCA_964461615.1 uncultured Anaerolineae bacterium | reverse complement strand
ACATTGTCAAAGTAGTCCCAATTCGTGAGACCTCATCACCGGCTACAATTGGCATCCTACACCTTGCACCCTATATTCTGCACTGGAGGATTACATGACTGTTGACGAATCGAATGTTGCCCTGCAGCGCCCCGCCGCAGAAGAGGCGCTCTATTGTGTCCGCTGTGGACTGTGCCTATCTGTCTGCCCCGGCTACCGGGAGAGTCTGAACGAGACCGACTCTCCCCGCGCTCGCGTGGCTTTGTTGCGGGCGGTCAAAGAGGGCCTGCTAGAGAACCCTACCGATGAATACTCGCAAGCTTTTTTCCGTTGTTTGCTGTGTGGCGCGTGTACCTTCATCTGTCCCAGCGGAGTGGCCGTGGACCGCATCCTCGAGCTGACCCGAGGCGAACTGGCCGACCTGGGGCTGCTGCCTGAGGCGCTCTCCGATCTGGACGACCGCATCGCCCAGTACCGCAACATCTCGGCCGAGGAGAACGAGGGCCGGCTGATCTGGGCCGACAATCTCCCCACCCCGCCCACTGGCCTGGGCAAGGAACGAGCAGAAGTGGCCTACTTCATCGGTTGCGTCAGTTCCTTCTTCCCTCGCAGCTACAAGGCGCCCCAGTCCCTGGTGCAGATCTTCGACCGAGCTGGGGTGGACTATGCCCTGCTGGGCGGGGCCGAGTGGTGCTGCGGCTATCCGATGTTCATCAACGGCGAACTGGAACGCGCCCGCGAACTGATCCGCCACAACGTCGAAGTAGTGCGAGCGATGGGAGTGAAAAAAGTCGTGACGACTTGCCCATCTTGCTTTCACTTTTGGAAACATTCCTACCCCGCCGCATTGGCAACCGAGGAACTGGGGCTGGAGGTGCTGCACGCTACCGAGTTCCTGGCCGAGCTATTGGAGACGGGCAATCTGAAACTGCACGAGTTGCGGGAGACCGTGACCTACCACGACCCGTGCGATTTGGGACGCAAAGGGGGCGTGATCGAGGCGCCGCGCCGCGTCCTGGCTCAGATTCCCGGCTTGCGGCTGGTCGAGATGGCTGAGAACCGCGATAGTTCCTATTGCTGTGGTGGCGGGGGCAATCTGGAGAGTTTTGCGCCAGAGGTGAGCAAAGCAGTGGCCCGCAGCCGCATCCGCCAGGCCGCCGAGGTTGGCGCAGGAACCATCGTCTCAGCTTGCCAGCAGTGTGAACGAACATTAGCTAACGCGGCCCGCGCTGAGCGGATCCGCATCCGTGTCAAGGATATTACCGAGGTCGTGTTGGGGGCGCTGGAGGAGTAGACAATGAATGACTGGATTCAAGCGTTAGCGGACGCCATCGGCGCCGAAAAGGTACTTTCCTCACCTGTGGATTTGATCGCCTACTCGTTCGACGGCACTTTCGAGCAACAACTGCCGGACGTGGTTGTGCTGCCAGAGACCAACGCGGAGGTTGCGGCGGTAGTCCGAATCGCCGCTCAGTACGACGTGCCCATCGTGCCTCGGGGCATGGCCAGCGGGTTGGCCGGGGGCGCTATCGCCGTCCGGGGCGGTATCGTCATGTCACTGACCCGCATGAATCGCATACTGGAGATTGACGAGGAGAATATGATCGCCACTGTGGAAGCGGGTGTGGTCACTGCTGACTTGCAGGCAGAGGTGGAGAAGCTGGGTCTTTTCTATCCGCCTGATCCCGCCAGCGTCAAGCAATCCACTATCGGCGGCAACGTGGCCTGCAACGCTGGAGGGCCGCGCTGTCTCAAGTACGGCGTCACCGAGGATTACGTCCTGGGCCTCACCGTTGTCCTGGCCGATGGGCGCATCATGAAGACTGGCGGCAAAGCCATCAAGTATGTCACCGGCTTCAACATAGACCAACTTTTCGTCGGTTCGGAGGGAGCGCTGGGGATCATCACCGAGGTGATCCTGCGACTGATGGCCAAGCCTCCCCACGTTCGCACCGCTCTGGTGCACTTCCCCACCCTGGATGACGCGGGCCGCTCGGTGCAAGCCGTGCTGGCGCGGGGGCTGGTTCCCGCGGCTATGGAACTGCTGGACGAGACAGCCATCGAATGTATCGAGGAGGCCATGCAGTTGGGACTTCCCCTGGATGTGGAGGGGCTTCTGGTGGTCGAATCCGACGGAGCCGACGAGGATTCGGTGCAACGGGAGATTGACGCCATCGCTGACATCTGCTTGCAAATGGGAGCCAGTCGGGTGGACGTGGCTCGCGACGAGGAGGAACGAGCCGAACTGTGGCGTGCGCGCCGCAGTATCAGCCCTTCGCTGGCGCGCCGGGCGCCCAATAAGCTGGGAGAGGACATCACCGTTCCCCGCATCGCCATCCCGGAGGCGATCCGCCGCATCAAGGAAGTCAGCGCCAAGTATGGGTTGCCCATCGTCGTCTTCGGGCACGCTGGCGATGGCAATCTGCATCCCAACATCCTCTTCGACCGGCGTGACCCGGCGCAGTGGGAGAAAGTGGAGCAGATGGTGGGGGAGATATTCCACCTGGCGTTGGACCTGGGGGGCACCTTGAGCGGGGAGCACGGCATCGGCACCTTCAAGCTGCCCTACATGCGGGAGGCATTGGGCCCCGCTTCCATCAACATCCAGTGGCGAATCAAACAGGCCATGGATCCGCAGAATATCCTGAATCCGGGAAAGGTGTTGCCGGAGCCGTGAAACGTGAAACGTGAGGGGTAGAATCAATATGACCAGAATGTCAGCAAAACCATACCTGTTGCTCGACGCCGGTGGCACATTTTTGTTTGCAGATCAGGACTATCTATCACGCTTGGCGGGTCAGCATGGGTTCCAGGTTGAGGCGGAACGATTCTACGAAGAGCACTATCGTCTCGTCCATTGGTTCGACACGTACGTCAGTACCCAGCGACGGTTCCTGTCGAGGCTTTCCGAACCCTATTCACAGATCCTTCTGCGGATGGCGGGCTTGCCAGAGGAGGTTGCGGCGCAAGCGGCACAGATAGCCGAAGCCAGGCATGAGCAGCGAAATCTCTGGGAATTCACGTTCCCCTGGATTGTGGATACTCTCGATCAGTTGAAGGACGAGGGCTATCGCATGTCCGTCGTCTCCAACGCCGACGGAAGGGTGGAGGAGCAGTTGCACAATCTGGAGATGAGGGACTATTTCGAGCGGGTGTACGATTCCGAGGTGGTGGGAGTAGAGAAGCCGGAGCCCGGCATCTACGAGTTGGCCTTGAACGACCTGGGCCTGCGTCCAGAGGAAGCAGTGTTCGTAGGGGACACGTTCTACATGGATATTTGGGGGGCTAGCCGGGTGGGGATTCCCGGTCTGCACCTCGATCCGCTAGGTCTCTACGAAGGGTGGCCGGGGATGCACATCCAGGACCTGCGGCAACTGCCCGGCTGGTTGAAGGAATACGCCGAGGCCCCAGAACGGCTTGAGATGCTGCCCCTGCGCGATTTTGCACTGTTGCCGGAATAATTAGATAGGCGAGAACGGAGGAAGTACTATGCCAACAAATGGCAAATTGGGACGAAACGATCCCTGTTGGTGCGGCAGCGGCAAGAAATACAAACACTGCCACAGGCGCCAGGATCGGGCAGAGGGGGTAGGGTCCACGGCTGCCCCCCTGCCGATGAAACCGGCTGCGCCTGAACCGCCGCCAGTCCCGCCGGAAATCGCGGCCATCAACGCCCGCTGGGATCAGTTTGAGGCCGCCGATCTGGAGGGCAAGGCGGCATTCTTCTTGGAAACCCTGGACTCCGGGGAGATGGACCGCGAGGAAGCTTACGCGATGCTGCAGGACATTCGCGACAAAACTGATCCCCGCTGCAACCCGCAGGCCCGCGCCCGCTACGCCGAACTGGTCGAACGGTTGCGCCAGGAGGCGCCTGACCTGTATCGCTACGATGTGGCGTACTACAACGAGAATCTGATCAACGACGCCATTGCCGAGGGCCGCTGGGAGGCCGTCCCTGAACTGCTGGCCGGCTTCGCCGAAGGGCCGATGGATAGGGGCATTGACATTTTCTTCCAGCTCATTGACCAATTCAAGTACCACGGTCAGACCAAGCCCTTGATCCATGCCATAGAGCAGATGTGGTCGGGCGTGTCGGATTCCGTGGACTCCGGAAAGCTTGTGCCCTGGACCAGCGATGAGTTGGGCTCAGAGGTCACCTTGCTGATGTTCTTTCAGTACGCGGAAACGGCGGAAACGCCACGCGTCGACGATCCCGCTCTGCTCGAAGCCGCAGAGCCGTATGGCTCCTTCAGCGCCGAGTGGCTGGAACAAGCCATCCCGCATCTATCCGCGCCGGCTCCTTCCCCCTGGCAGAGGGGCGACTTCGGCGGGGCGGTAGACGCCGAGCAGTGGGGCGAGAACCTTGGCGCCCTGCTGTTCGAATTCATGGCCGACCAGCGCCGCCGCGACGGGACGCCTTTCAGCAAGAGTTACCTGGCGCGAGACCAATTACTCGAGTTACTGCACCAGCAGTTCACCCAGCCGGAGGATACGAGCGGCAAGAAGCGATCGAAGGCGAAGAAACGGTCTCGCCGACAGCCTGTCGTGCAGCCATCCTCGTCGCTGGCGCCCCGCTATGCCTCGTTGGACCGGCACCTGGTCGGGCTGTTCGGCTTCCTCAGCGCGCAGCCCTATAAGGCAGCGGCCCTGACTGAAATGCTGCCGGCCTATCTGCACTTCTTGGCCCGCCTGGGCCTGATCCATCCCACTGAAATGGACACTGCGCTGGGAAACCTGCGCCCGCTGGTTAGCCACCTGCAGACGGCGCTGGACAACTACGGGATTGGCCCCGTAGCGGTGGAGGCGGTGGAGAGAGCCTGGTCGGAGCCGGCGTTGGCAGCACTGCGCGATGATCCGGCCTTGGCCGGAGCTCGCGCCGCGGCCTTGCCTGAAGCCGCCCCGCCGCCCCCGCAGCCCGTCGCCAAGCCCGATGCCGTGCTGACCTACACTTTCAAAGTGACGTACCAGCGCAAGCGCAGCGTGTGGCAACTGATCGAGATCGCCGAAAACCAGACGCTGGACGACTTGCATTACGCCATCCTGAGCGCGGTGGACTTCGACTCCGATCACCTGTACTCCTTCTACATGAGCGGGCGGGCCTGGGATGATAGTACGGAGTACGCTTCGCCTTACGCCGACGGACCCAGCGCAGACGAGGTGAGAATCGGCGACTTGTCGCTGCGCATGAAGCAGAAATTCCTGTACCTGTTCGACTATGGCGACGAGCACCGCTTCGGCGTACAGTTGGTGAGCATCAATTCTGAGGCGGCCAAGGGCCAGTATCCCAGGATAGTGGAGAGCCATGGCAAAGCGCCGCAGCAGTATGGCGGTTGGTGATGCAATCGGTCAGGAGACCGTGGAGCAGGACTTGCCGCGTGATCAAAAAGACAAAAGAGATGAAGGAGAAAAGCATGTTACAACTGAAAAAAGGCGATGACATCCTTGCCGGCGCTGGCGGGATTGGAAGCCTGGATGAAGCAAAGATGCTGTTCGAGGTCAAATGCGACCAAGAGAACCTGGCTAAGCTGGAGAAGATCGCCAACGAGGAGGCGCTGCTAAAAATCGCCAACTCGATTTCCATGACTGATCCTGATGTGGTCTTCGTAAACACCGGATCGGATGCGGACCTCCAAAGAGTCAGGGAGATGAGCCTGGAAAAAGGCGAAGAGAAGCCTCTGGCCATGAAAGACCACACCATTCATTTCGACCTGGCTCAGGAGCAGGCGCGCATCGTTGATAGAACCTTCTACATCGTGAACGAAGACGAAGATACCAGTGTGCTCGCCAGTAAGATCCTCAGGGATGAGGCGTACGAATATGTCAGAACCCACATGACCGGGATCGCGAAAGGAAAAACGCTGCTGGTGGGTTTCTTCAGTAGGGGACCCATTGGCGCTCCGGCTGCGGTCCCAGCTCTTGAGATCACCACCTCGACCTACGTCATGCACTCAGCCAACATCCTGTATAGAAACGTCTACGACCGATTTGACGAAGAAGCGCAACGGGCGGGGCTGTTCCTGACCAATGTCCATGCTGAAGGGCCGAACAGGCCGGAGGATCTGCCGAACGCCAGGGTGTTCATGGACAGGAGCTGGCTGACCACGTTCTCGCTGTTCTGCACGTACGCGGGCAATACGCTGCTGCTGAAGAAGGGGAATCACCGCTTTGTAGTAGACCTGGCGACTTACTACCGCAAAGAGCAAGAGCTATCAGAGCACATGTTCATCACGGGTCTGACCGGCCCCGGCGGAAGAAAGACCTACTTTGCCGGGGCGGCGCCTTCTGGATGCGGGAAAACCACCACGGCCATGACGGGCACGGATTTCATCGGCGATGACCTGGCGCAGTTGTGGCTCGCTGAAGACGGGACGCTGCGCGCCATCAACCCTGAGTTCGGCATCTTTGGCATCGTCAGGGATGTGAAACGCGAGGATGATCCGTACTTGATGAAGTGTTTGAGGGAAGAAGGCACGGAGGTTATCTGGACGAACGTGTTGATTGACCAACACAGCACGCCGCACTGGGTTGGGAACGGCGAGGAACACCCGAAAAAGGGCGCCAATTTCCAGGGCGAGTGGTGGGAGGGCAAAACGGATGAAAACGGCAAGCCCATTCCGCTATCCAATCCGAATGCACGAGCCACCCTTCGAAATAGCGCCATCGGGAACTACAACGAAACCGCCGCCGAAGATCCGAACGGGGTGGGGATCAAGGTAATCACCTACAGCGGGCGGGACAGCGATACTATGCCTCCGGTCTGGGTGGCACGGAATCCCGATCACGGTGTGGTCATCGGGGCCTCGATCTTGTCGGCGGCAACCGCAACGGAGGTGGGGGTTACGGGCGTCCGACGCCAGCCCTGGGCCAACGAGCCGTTTATCCCTGGGCCGCTGGCCGACTACATGGATGCTCAGTTCGTGTTCTTCAATTCTGATAAACTGAAGAGCAAACCCATCATGGCTGGGCTGAACTACTTCCTGACGCACGGCGCCCGTGGGGGAGAAGGGAACAAGCTGCTCGGCGAGAAGCGTGACGTGAAGGTGTGGCTCGGTTGGCTTGAGCTGAGGGCGTACGGAGACATTGGCGCGGTTGAGACTCCCGTCGGGTTTATTCCAAAATACGGAGACCTCAAAGAGTTGTTCGACGGGATTGGCAAAGAGTATCCGAAGGAGCTTTACGACAAGCAGTTTGCGTTCTACGTGGACAACATCCTGGCCAGGATTGACTTGCAGGAAGAAGCCTACCGGAAAGAGAAGAACATCCCGGCTAGGCTGTTTGAGGTCTATGCGGAGCAAAGGAAGGGGCTTGAGTTGCTGAAAGCGCAGTACGGGGCGATTGTGTCGGTGGAGCAGCTTATTGAGGTTGCAGAAGGGGAGGTGTAAATGCTTACCAAGGATGAACTGTTAGCGAAGGCCAAGAAGCCAGCACAAGACGCGATGAGGTTGCATCCCTTCTACCGGGGCAAGGTGCAAACAGCGCTCAAATGTGCTGTTCGCAGCATTGACGACTTCGCCATCTGGTATACACCCGGCGTGGCGGCGCCCTGCCGCGCCATCAAAGATGATCCGTCCCTGGTCTTCGAGTACACCAACCGGGCCAACACGGTGGCCATCGTGTCCGATGGCACACGAGTGCTGGGCCTGGGCGACATCGGGCCAGAGGCGGCCATGCCGGTCATGGAGGGCAAGGCGCTGCTCTTCAAGTATCTGGGCGGAGTGGACGCCGTGCCCATCTGTCTGGACACCAAAGACCCCTATCGCATCATGCTGGCGGTCAAGCTGATTCAGCCCTCTTTCGGCGGCATCAACCTGGAGGACATCTCGCAGCCCAAGTGCTTCCGCGTGCTGGATATGTTGCGCACCGATCCGGAGGTGCAGATCCCTGTGTGGCACGACGACCAGCAGGGCACGGCCACGGTGATCCTGGCCGGCGTGATCAATGCCCTCAAGATCGTCGGCAAAAAGCGGGAAGAGATCAAAGTCTCGCTCATTGGCACCGGTGCGGCCAACGTGGCCACGCTGCGGCTGCTGATCGCCAGCGGCATCCAGTGGGGCAACGTCTGCACCTGCGACAGCAAGGGTATCCTGCATCCTGAGCGCAAGGACATCGAAGCGCGCAAGATCGAGTTCGTGGATAAATGGCGCATTTGCCAGAAGAGCAACGCCGAGGGGCGGAGAGGCGGCCCAGCCGAGGCCATGCGCGGCGCCGACTTGTGTATTACCCTGAGCAAGCCGGGGCCGGGCACCATCCTGCCAGAATGGGTATCGGACATGGCCGAAGACGCCATCATCTTCCCCTGCGCCAATCCCATTCCCGAGATCTGGCCCTGGGAGGCGAAGGAGGCGGGCGCGCGCATCGTGGGCACGGGGCGCTCCGATTTCCCCAACCAGGTGAACAACTCGCTGGGCTTTCCGGCCATCTTTCGCGGTGTGCTGGACGTGCGAGCGCGCACCATCACCGACGAGATGGCCATCGCCGCCGCCGAGGAGCTGGCCATCTGTGCCGAAGAGCGAGGAATCACCGAGGACAACATCCTCCCCACCATGGACGAATGGGAGGTTTTCCCCCGCGAGGCGGTGGCCGTGGCGCTCAAGGCCCAGGAGCAGGGCGTGGCCCGTTTGAGTCTATCGCGGGACGAGCTCTACAGCATGGCTGAGACGAAAATCCGCCAGGCGCGGGAGATGACGCACTTCATGATGGACAAGGGGATCATCCCGCCGGTGCCGGCGGAG
>CAYWWC010000174.1:0-8746 GCA_964461615.1 uncultured Anaerolineae bacterium | reverse complement strand
AACCGAACCGCCGGATGCGGACCCGCATGTCCGGTGGTGTGGGAGGGGGGCGGGCCTAGCCCGTCCCCCTGTCCCGATTTTTGGAGGCTCGATGCTGAAGATAACGCTCTATCCTGTCCAACCCCTCAACAATGTTCTCCATCGAGTTTGCGTACGAAAACCTCAGGTATCCCTCGCCATTATCCCCAAAGTCAATGCCCGGCGTCACCCCCACGTGGGCTTTCTCCAGGATGTCGAAGGCTAGTTTATATGAGTCATTCGAGATGTGCCTGGCGTTGGCAAATACGTAAAAGGCCCCGGTGGGTTCGACGGTGATGCCAAAGCCCAGCTCCTTGAGGCGTTTGACGATGTATTGCCTGCGCTCGTTGTAGATGCTCTTCATGCGGGCCACGTCTTCCCCTGATTCTTGAAGGGCAGCGATTCCCGCGATCTGCACCACGGAGTTGGCGGAGATGAAGAAGTTCTGCTGGATCTTCTGGATGGGCCGGATGAAGGGCTTGGGAGCAATGAGATAGCCCAGTCTTAGCCCCGTCATGGCGTAGAGCTTGGAAAAGCCATTGAGCACGAAGGCGTGGTCTGTGAATTCCAGAATGGAATGCTCTCTGCCCTCGTAAACCAGGCCATGATAGACTTCGTCGGAGACGATGTATGGTGAGAACTCGGCAATGGCCCTCATGCGGCTTTCGGACAGCAGGTTTCCCGTGGGGTTGGAAGGGGAGTTTATGAATATCCCCTTTGTCCTGCTGGTGATTCTCTCCTTGATGGCCTCAGGTCTATACTGAAAGCCATCCTCCTCGTAAACTGGCACCATCGCAGGAACGCCCTGCACGAACTTGATGAAGTTGGGGTAGCAAGCGTAATGCGGGTCGGAGACGATCACTTCGTCACCTTTCTCCAGAAGGGCCGAGAACAGAAGGAACATGGCCGGCGAAGTGCCCGAAGTTATCACGATCTGGTCGGGATGCACTGAGACGTTGTATTTCTCGAAGTAGTGCTCACAAATGGCTTCCCTCAGCTTCAGGTCGCCGAGGCTATGGGTGTAATGGGTGTGTCCCTCTTCCAGGGCCTGGCAGGCTGCATCTTTGACGCATTGCGGGGTGTCGAAATCGGGCTCGCCCACCTCCAGATGGATGATGCTGATGCCCTCGCGTTCCATAGCGCGCCCCCTCTCCAGGACGTCCATGGCGATAAAGGGTTTGATCTCTTTTGCACGGTTGGCGATCATTTAGTCCTCTTCTTTCTAAAACACTGATTTGCAGGATTTACGGATTTCTTCTGAGCCCGAGTTGCTTGATCCGTCAATCCTGCCGATCCGTGTTCTCCTTAGTCCGTTGAATCCTGCTAGTCCGTTGTTCCTCACTCCTCCATCCAACCAGCCCGACGCTGGCCAACCATGTAGCGCTTGATATATCCGGCCACGGGATGCCGCACTTGCTGTGCTGCCGCAATCACGGTCTGATGGTCGCGGGAAGTCCTCCTCCACGTCCACCAGGCGGTGCTGAACCCGGTAGCCCGAGGCGTCGGCATCCAGGATGACGTAGCTGGCGCGCAGGTCGGGCGGCAGAGGATTGCTGACGCTGCCGAGATTGACGACGCGCACGCCGTCCACGCGGAGATCCATCGGCCAATGGGTGTGGCCCACGCAGACCAGGTCGGCAGCGCAGTCAGCAAGCAGGGATTTGAGCTCGGCGTCGCTCAAGCCAGGATGCACTCCACGTTCATCGCTGCCTGGCGAGGCGTGGATGCCCAGTAGCCGGGCGCCGTCCGGCAGCACGGCGCGCTGCTCGAAGGGCAAAGCAGCCAGCCACTCTAACCAGCCCGTGGCGGTGATTGCGCCCTGCGTCCAGGCGAAGCTCTGCGCGACGTCCACCAGGAGCGGCAGAAGGCGTGGATCGGATTCCACCGCCGCGAAGGTTGGTCTGGGACGCTCGCCCGTGACCACGTAGCGGTCGGTATTGCCGCGCACAAAACGCGCGTTGGGCAACTCCGCCAGGCGCTCCAGCGCCCCGACAGGATCGTAGCCTATGGCTGCCAGGTCGCCCAGGATCCAATGCGCGTCAACGTCGCCTTGCGCCTTAACGTCCGCCAATACGGCATCCAGCGCGATGGGGTTCCCATGAATGTCCGACAAAAGGGCGATACGCATGCCTTCACCTTTCTCCTTGTCCGCGGAACCTGGCCACCATGACCCATACCGTACCAATGCCGACATAGACCAGGCCAGCGGCTATGATCAAGAACTTGGGTATGGCACACCACCGAGCTACCGCAGGCCACAACGCTTGCTGAGACCCGAGCAGAACTCGGATGAGGGCGTAGTTCTCCACGGCATCCAGCAGCGCGGCGCCAAATTGCGCCCAGGCCAGTACCGCCCCCACGGAGGACAGAAACTCGCCCCGTCGTGACAGGCTGCGGGCCACCAACACGCAACCCAGGGCGATGCAGCTTGAATAGGCGATGAGGTAGACGTAGTCAAGGCCGAGATTCAGCCCGGCGTAGGCCTGGCCCGTCTGCCCCCACGACTCGACCATGCTCTGAGCCAGGGAGAGCTCTCCTGCAAGCTCGAATGATACGATGCCCAATGGTGCGACCTCGGTGTTCAGCGGGCGGCCCAGGGCGCTCAGGCTCACCATGACGGCAAGCGTGAGGGCGAGAAGGGCTACGAACGCGCGCTTCTGCCCAGAGGTGGAAAGCCAATTGAAAGGATGTCGGATTGTCATTTTTCACACTCCTTGAGATTTTTGGCTCTCTGGTAGTTTGCATGGCTGCTTTGCCAAGTGGTCAATTCTTTGCCACGAATGACACGAATTTTCACTAATTTTTATTTTTCGTGTCAATTCGTGCAATTCGTGGCAAATTTCTCAGCTTGACCCTGCGAAATCCTAAAGAGCCAGATTTTTTAAAGACTCGAATCACCGAAACCGACTGTCTGACTTCTTGCTCTGGACTATCCCTTTCGACTGTTCCAGCCAGCCCACGCGGTCAGCCTGAGGCTGGTCGAACTCTGGTACATAGGGCTTGATGTCCAGCAGGGGTGTGCCGTCAAGGATGTCCACGTTCTCAATATGCAGGGTGTTTTGCTCGATGTCCAACAGCTTCACGATGGACAGCCCAATGGGATTGGGACGCTTTGGAGCTCGGGTGGCGAAGACTCCGTGGGGGCGAGAATCCATAAAGGGAGTGACGACAAGCTTGGCCCCTTGGACTCGGTGAAAATGGTAGAGCAAAATGATGTGGGAAAAGCCCTCCAGGTCCTTCAAACCTTCGGCGAATTCGGGGAAAACCTCGATGGCGCCTTTAATCCCAAAAGCCCCTGTGGGCTGGATGGGCATGCCCTCAATGTCTGTGAACGGGCTATGAATCACTCCAATTGGTCGATAACTGATTTCCATCTCCATACTTTATCTCGCGTCTGATGGCAGATCAAAACGAAGCCTCACCTCTTGAGCTGCGCCCGCATCGTAGATGAGCGACAGGTTGGTGACCTCAATCTCCCAGTCAAACGTCCGCGCGTTCAGCATACGGACAACGTCGGGCAAGTGGTCTTTGAGCACGCCACCGTCGGCGAGGGTGATGTGCGGCATCCACCGCTCAGGATGGTAATAGTCAACCGTACCAGCGCTGCCCCCGGCAAGTTCCCGCCACAGCCTTTGGTGCAACGCGCTCAGGGCCGGGCTCCGCACCACCGCAACATACAGCACAGGATGGTCGCCAGAGAAGACACCCAGCCCAGCCGTTCGCACCCGAAACGTGGCGCAGCCTGAGACCACGCGTGGCAAGATGGACTCAAGCAGATGCACATCGTACCCTTCGGCAACGTGGTAGGAGAAATGGGGGAAGGGCGTGTTGTAGAGGCCGCGCGCGCCCAGCTCTGTCTCCAGTTCATCCCACAGGTGTTCGACCAGGGCGTAATGTTTGTCGTCTAGCAGCGAGACTACACCGTGCATATCACTGATGCCTTACCTTTCGCTATAATCTGCCACCACGATCCGCAGCTCCTGTGCCGAGCTCGTCTCTCTGAGAACACCCCCTATTTCCCTGGCGTCCTGGGGATTATTGATGTGTCTCACGTGGGATTTGTATCCCACCAGGATACGCTCCAAGACGCCATCGGGAATGGGTTGGCCGCCGGTGGTCTGCGCTTTTCTGTTGTGGAAGATCAGTACCTTGAGTGGAATGTCGCGTTGGACTGCCTCCAGCAGCCCCAAGTGCCCCGCAGCGATGAAAGAGAAATCGCCCGTAACTGCCCAGACGTTTCGGCGGCCTGCCAGGTGAGCGCCGATTGCCAGGGGAACACTGCCACCCATGTAAGTGCAGATGTCAACACAATCATACGGCGGGAAGGCGAACAGGGTAGAGACACCCGTATCCCCGGTGACCACCTCGCCACGCAGCGTTCGGAAGACCTCGAAGATGGGTGAGTACAGGCGTGCTACCGGCTGCCAGCTTACCGGGAGGGCATCTGGGATCGTAGGAAGGGTTGGCTTTTCCAGCCCTCGCCAATCTTGGCCGGAGACTTTGGCGGACATCACCCGATGCTGGTACTCTGCAAGCAGGGGGGCAAGCACATGCTGGGTCACATCCCGTTGGTAAGCGGGGAGGGAGATGCTATCCTGGGCTGGGGCATACGTCCCTACCTGATCAACATCATCTGCGTCCATCAGTAAGACAACTGGCAGTCGCAACGTCTCGGACCAAGAGAAGGCAGCCAGCACTTGCCGGTATATGTCCTGCACTTGCAATGTTTGGTACGGGATTCCAAGCCCCCGTACGAACGCGGCGATGTCGAAGATACTGTCCGAGTGCTGGCCGAGTTTGTCATCGGTGATGAAGGTCACGAACCCAGCCGTCGTTCCTGCAATCAGAGAATCTACCACGCTGTTGGCAGCCTTGGCAAGCCCATGCGCTTTGATCACCGTGGCGGACCGCTGCCCCACCAGGCTCGCGCCGTGGGCAATGGAATAGGCCGCCTCTTCGTGAAAGGAGTTGGGGTGACTGCGAGGGCTGATCTCGCGAAACGCATCAAAGACCTGGGTGCCCCCAAAACCGGGCACGTTGGTGACAACGCCTGCCCCAGCGTCGTGGATGGCGTGTGCGATGATTTGGGCAATGCTTTTTTGCATCTCAAGCTCTCCTAGTTTACAGGTCTACGATGTGAAGAGTTACTCACTCCTCACAGGCCAGTATGATAAAGGGCATGCCGTCTTCGCTCCTCTGGAATGTCTGCACCGGCCGGAAGCCGGCCTTCTGCCACACTCGCTGCGCGCGCTGGTTGAACTCGGCTATGGTGACGCGAAACGCGGTCGGCGGAAACGCGCGGCGGGCGAAATGAAGCACCGCGTTGACATACGCGAGGCCATGCCCCTGCCCCGTCAGGTCTGGCCGCACACCCAGACCGATGTCGAGCGCGGCAGCGCTGTAGTCGCCCCCAGGCACCTGTCCATCTGGGCCAAAGCAGCAATAGGCCGCCAGGTCTCCGTGCTTATCGGTGACAGTGTGGTAGGAATTCTGTGGATCGAGAAAAACCTGCATAGCCACCTCGACATCACCAGCGGCTGGGTTGTAGATGTCGTAAGACGCGTCGTAACGCCACTCCAAGATAGCGCGGGCGTTGGCTTCGTCCATGGGGTGGAATGTGAAGGGCAAAGTCTTGATCGCCCGAGTGACGATGAAGGTCGGCATGTAGCTCGCAACTATGTCGCCTTCCTCCTCACAATAAGAGTCTTCGTAGAAGCCAGTGATCACAAACCCAACGGCGAGCTGCCCGCCAATCTGATCCTCCAGGCTGTGGCTGAACTCGAGAGGAAATCCCTTGTCAATGTATCGCTTTCTTTCCTCTTCGGTCAAGCTGGTCAGGTCGGAGTAGGGGAGGGCGTACTTGACCTGGAGGACACCGGTGCTATCGGCGAGATCGTAGTCAAAGAGATAGATCGCCGGGTTCGAGAAACCGGCTAGCAGCGCCCCACCGTGCCGCAGCACCCGAAACGCTTCCGCCCACACTGGCCGCACATCGGGGACAAACACGTTAGAGACGGGATGCACGATCAGGTCAAAGGTCTGGTCAGAGAGCATCGAAAGGTCGGCCATGTCGCCCTCGACGGTGATGATAGTAAGCGAGTCTCTCTCGGCCACAGAACGGTCTTGCTCAAGCTGCCTGGGCGAGTTGTCGAGGACGGTCACATTTGCTCCAGTCGCAGCTAAGATCGGTCCCTGCTGCCCCCCGCCCGAAGCCAGGCAAAGGACATCGAGACCTTTCAAGCCGGGGAACCATTCCCTCGGAACCGGTTTCGTCGGCGTCAAGATGATCTCCCATTGACCTTGCCTGGCGGCGGCGATAGCCTCGCTACTGACTGGGACAGTCCATCGATTCTCGCGCTCAACTTCTTTGTTCCACGCGTTGCGATTGTACGCTCGAACATCCACTTGCATTCTCCTTCTGACTACTAGTTCGACAATGTCAGATTTCGTTCGTAGTCAGCGACGAAGCGTTAGCGGAGTGGCGTTCCGCACTGCATTTGACGGCACTCCACTCCGTTTCGTGCCTGACTACGAACATCAGCTCATTCTTCTGGGCAAATGTGACATTGTCAAACTAGTCCCGATCCCAGACCGAAACGAATCTGTACTTGTTCCGGAGTGAGCGAGTGAGGTCATTGTCGTCCACATTGATGGTGGCGATGGCGGAGATAATGGCCTCTTGTCTCTCTAGCAATTCAATGGCCGCCCTGACCTGGGCGCCGGTCTCCACCCATTCATCCACCAGCAGGACTCTGGAGCCTGGCTGAAGAACGTCTCGTCTTATCTCCAGGGATTTCTCCTGGCCGCTGTAGTCAACGCAATAGGCTGTATCCGATTGGACAGGGAGCTTGCCACCCTTGCGAAGTGGCACGAATCCTCTCTCAGTCCTCATCGCAATGGCAGTGCCCAGAATGAATCCCAGGGCATCAATGCCCGCTACGCAGTCGAAAGCAACCATGTCACACATTCCCACCAAGTCATCAACCAGTGCTGAGAACGCCTGATAGTCACTGAAAAGGGGAGTGACGTCATAGCGCGGACCTTCGGTGGCCGTGTCTACAAAATCAAGGTAGTCTCGCATGAGCATCCTATCAGCGCCGAGGGCTATCCGGCGTTTTCCTGAGGCCGTCAATGAGGTGAAGCACCGCCAGAACAGGATGCCGCCGCAACATGCGGGGCCCGGCGTAGCGCATCACCACTCTGACCCTCTCCCTCATCTCTGGCTTGTAACAATGCGCCGGGCACTTGGCGCAGGTGGGCTTGTTCTCTCGGAATGGACATTTGTCGAGACGAATCAGGGCATAGTCCCAAAGCGCACTGCATTCGGGGCAGAGTTCGTCCTCGCTCCTGTGGTGATCGTGGCAGTAGAGGCGGATCACGGCTTCAATGGTTTTGCTTTCTCTTTTTGTTCTAGGATGGTCATTAGGCATGAGATTGATTCTCTATACTGATAGCCGCATTCGCGCCACGAGCACCGGCGGGATCTCGCTGAAGTTCGCCCCCCAAGAAAGATAGTCTCTTGTGGATGGATGATCTGGTGGAAACGCTCGCTCCTCAAGGCCATCCAGCACGAACCCAGCGTCGAAGCCTATTCCGAGTAACACCTCCAGTGGCCGGTGGAAGATGAGCTGTGGCTTCGGCTGGTCCCGCATGGCGGCGGCGTGGGTTATCGTTGGGGTGATGTAGCTGAATATCTTTGCCGAATAGATGGTAACGATGTCGCCCGCTCGATCCTCCACCTCGGCGACCAGGGCCATGTGGGGGCAGTTGAAACATGGATGGAGTACCGAGAATACGAATCGCCCGCCGGGGCGAAGCAACCGGGTGAGGGCGCGCATCAGCGGCTTGATCTCAGCCATGTCGAATAGGGCCATATTGCAGATGGCGGCGTCGAACTGACTCTCTCCCAGCGCCAGCAGCGCGGCCTCGTCGGTGGCGTCCAGCACCAGGTATTCGATGCGGTCAGCGTGCTCCGTCGTGCGTTCCAGGGCGTGGGCGATCATCTCTGCCGCGAAATCGAAGGCCACCACCTCCGCGCCCATAGCAGCCAGGCGTCGGGAGGATAGGCCGTTGCCGCAGGCGATGTCGAGCACCCGCTCGCCTGGCCGCAATTCGAGCAGCCGCTCGGTGGCGGGCCAGATCAGCACCTCCACAAAATCGTTGCCCTCGCCCATGCGCTCGTCCCAGAAAGCTGCGTTCTGGTTCCACGCCTCTCTGGTCTCCTCGTTTGCTTGCCATAGGTCTTTGGTTATCATAACACCCTCCGCTTTGTGTTTACAGATTCTCTTCCCCAAAGACACATACATCCCCAATAGACTCTCGCAGATAGTTGCGGCGAATCGCTTCACCAAAAACATGGACTACAGAAAGTACACGCGGTTTGGAATGGCGCTTTTCTGAAGGGGTATGGGCTGTATCCGTAGCTACAATCTCGGGATGGTTCATTTTCCGGAGGAAATAGGTTTACACTTTTCGGGGCATCGAAAATCCTTGTCAGTCTAGCGGGTGCGTTTTGTGTTGCAAAACCCCGTGAATTAGCCAGAAAAACGCCATTTTCCGCCCGCTTTGAGGCAGTGCAAGATCTCCGAGTTCTTGAGGGGCTGCGAAAGTGTCAACCTATTGTGAACCATCCCACAATCTCTGTAGGCTCAGGATGATTTCTCGCTAGTACATCGCGGCGGAAATCCTTCGGTAGTTACAGGACAAGCGCCGGTTGAGTAACTTCGTA
>CAYWWC010000173.1:7408-8748 GCA_964461615.1 uncultured Anaerolineae bacterium | reverse complement strand
CTACTCGTCTCCGTCAGTGTCTTTAACCTTTCTTCGGTTGTAATGCCTCCGCCTGTTTGCCGTCTGCTGGCTAGGCGTAGGCCATTGCCGGCATCTCAATGTAGCGGTCCGGCTCTTCTTCATTTATGCTGAATTGCAAAGAAACGCCGTTCGATCTCTTTGAGGACAGTCGCATCGTAGTAAACCACTCCGCAGTCAAGACAAACTTCAACTGGAGTATTGGGTACCAGCAGGTATTTACCCTTGTGGCTGTAGAGATATTCGGTTCGACGTTCTTCATAGCGGTCACTGCCGCAGAAATTACATTGAGCTTTTCGTATCGGTCTTCTCTCCTCGCGTCCAGGGGTCAACAAACTTTGGTGGGCGTGGAATGTAAACGGTGATGAGGGCCACTTTCTCCCCACGCCAACCACAGACAGCGTGAATGGGCACATCCTTCGCAAAACCCACAATCAGACAACTCTCACCAACGGCCAGTATCAGAATACTGCTCGATTATCTCTCCGTTCAACGGGGCATCTTCAACCTGAGCAAAGGTCAACTCGTCCGCCTTGCGCTCGATATCCGCGTGATGGGTGTAGACATACTGGTTGGCGCGAACTTTCGCTTTGATCTCTTCAACGTCCATGCTTGAACCGGCAGTTATGGATGATGGAGCTGCTGGAATCTGAGCTTATTATATCCTAAAACGCCGCTTTTGTCCAATCATTTGCCTGTTATAAAATTTTGTGATATAATACACAGGCTGAGAGACGGGCAGACAAACCTGTCTCTTTATGCTGTCAACTGGTGACAAGCAACTGAAATTCCCATTCTGGAGGAGAGTGTGCTCCTCGACCAAGCCAAACACATCTACGAGTTCACTCCTTTTGGAGCTTTGGCTCTCAAACCTCGCTGCGAGACGTCCTCTCCAGTCCTCGCGATTTTGGAAGTTGCCCTCTCTGGTAATCCTATCCAGTTTGTCCTATTCCTAAACCAAAAAATGGAGGAACAATGATGTTAACCGAAAAACCCGTAACTATCTTTCTGGACGAGCTATCCAGTTCAGCTCCCGCCCCCGGCGGTGGGAGTGCGGCGGCTCTGTCAGGCGCTTTGGGCGCAGCGCTGGTCAGCATGGTCTGCAACCTGACGCTAGGCAAGAAGAAATACGCTGAGGTGCAGGAAGACATCGAGTCGCTGCTGGAAAAGTCGGAGGCGCTGCGCAAGGAGTTGACCGACCTGCTGGAAGAGGACGTCAAGGCCTACACCGCCTACTCAAAAGCGGCCAAGATGCCCCGCCAGACCGAGGAGCAGAAGGCCGAGCGAGCCACGGCCAGGCAGGAGGCGCTGAAAGGCGCCAC
>CAYWWC010000173.1:0-7308 GCA_964461615.1 uncultured Anaerolineae bacterium | reverse complement strand
AAAGCAAAAGGGATGGCTTGATCTCGCACAGTCACAAACCATCCCTCTCCTAAATTGCTGGATTGCTCTGCTTTCTCAGGCGGCCCGGCGCAACTTGGCTGGGGCAACGCGGGTCGCGAATCTAATCCCGAATTGAGTCTGTCGCTGTGCTGCCCTCAGCGCCTTTTGCATGAGCACTACGTTGGTCATAGGGCCGATGCCGCCGGGGACAGGGGTGATGGCGCTGGCAATGTTCTTGACGGCCTCGAAATCCACATCGCCAACCCATTTGTCATCCAGCTTCGCGAAGCCGAAATCAAGCACCGTGGCACCAGGCTTGACCATCTCAGCAGTGATCAGGTGGGCTACACCCGTGGCAGCGCAAAGGATGTCGGCTTCACGGGTCATCTCGTACAACGGGTTGGTGTGGAGGTCACATACGGTCACTGTGGCCCAGTTTTGTACCAGCAGAAGGGTCATAGGCTTGCCTATCAGGTTGCTGGCCGCTACCATCACTGCCCGCTTGCCGTCTGTCTTGATGTTGTAATGCTTGAGGAGTTCCATAGCAGCGAGCGGAGCGGATGGTACGAAGTAGGGCCCTACATCCTGTGGCCGGTCAACGAAGGCGGCCTGGGCCAGCCGTCCAGCGTTCAGGGGATGGACACCGTCTATGTCTTTGGCGGGATCAAGGGCTTCGACTACCACGGCATCGGTAATTCCCTCGGGCAGCGGCTTCTGGATTATGATGCCATGTATCTCCTTGACGGCATTCAGCTTCTGTACCAGGTCTACCAGCTCATCCTCGCTCACGTCCTCGGGCCGAGTGTGAGACTGGAAGGCAATGCCTACCCGCTCGCAGGTCCGCTTGATCATCTTGGCGTAGCTGATTGAAGCCGGATCCCAGCCTGCGCGCACCAGGGCCAGGGTTGGGGTGATGCCTTGCTCGGCCTGGAACAAGGCTACTTCCTTCTTAGTTTCGGCTTGGATCGCCTTGGCCAACGCTCGTCCGTCCAATATCTTAGCACTCATTTTTCATCTCCTCATTTTCTTAGTTTTGATTTTGTTGCTCTTAGTATAGCACATCCGTTGAGAATTGTCATCGGTCGGAATAACCATTTTATCTACGTATTTACCTTAATGGAAAATGCGTATGAACTTCACCCTCAGGGTAAGTCCTTTTGCTTAGGCAATTGCTCTGGAACTTTGTTGCTGTTTGAGTCTTGCCTTAAATAGTGACGTGATTCGGGAAAGGATAGTGGATAACACTGTGGACAAGATCAGGATTCTGCTGGCTGACGACCACGCTATGGTACGTGAGGGCACCAAGGCATTATTGGAGCAGGAGGGTGACCTGGAGGTCATTGCTGAGGCTGGCGATGGGAAGAAGGCCGTTCAGCTAGCCATCAGACAGCGCCCCGATGTGGTCATCATGGATTTCGCTATGCCCAAGCTCAATGGCATAGAAGCCACCAGGCAGATCAAGGCCATTGATCCGACTATCACGGTGCTGGTACTCACCGCCTACGATAGCGAACAATATGTCTTTGCCTTCTTGGAGGCAGGTGCGGCGGGCTATCTGCTGAAGGATGTGCACATTGATGAGCTGGCCAACGCCATTCGGGCTGTGCACGCTGGCGAGTCGATACTTCATCCAGTGATCGCCCGCAAGGTGATAAACCGATTCGCTCAACCTACAGGAAGACGCAGTAGTGAGGAGAATGCTCTGGCTCCGCTCACTGAGCGGGAGCTAGAGGTTCTGAGACTAGCTGCCAAAGGGATGTCAAACCATGAGATTGCCCACGAACTCAGCATCAGCGTGCGCACCGTCCAGACGCACCTGGCCAACATCTTTAACAAAATGAGTGTTGGTTCCCGCACCGAGGCGGTGGTGAGCGGTCTCAAGAGGGGTTGGCTTACCTTCGAGGATACACTCTAGGGAGTTGTTCTGGCATTGCCAATGAAGAGAACAATGATGATTGCGGCGCTGACTAGAAACAAACTGAAAGAAATCAGAGGCGATCGCGATTTTTGGATCCTCGTATCCATGCTGGCCGGCGCTGCGTTTCTCCACTATTGTGCTCCTCAGACAGGACCATTAGTCTCATACCCCCTGGCTCAATATGCAGTGGTGCGCGTTATGTTCATCCTCGCCATAATCAGCGCAACCTCCGCCTTCGGGCACTCGGGAGGGCTGGTGGCTTTGGCCATCGTTGCACTGCTCATGCTCCCCCGTGTTCTCCTGATCTCATCCCACCCAGTGGATGATCTTGCAGAGGTAATTGCTGTTGCCATCATCGGCCACCTCGTGGTGTGGATGTTGGGGGGCAAACGAAGGGCTGTTTCGCGGCTGAAAACAATCAGAGCCGTCAATATCGCGTTGACCCAATCCCTGGAACTGGAGCAGATTCTAAACGATGTCTTGGACAGGATTTTGGAAGCGATGAATGTGGAAGCCGGTGCGGTGTATCTTCTGGATGAGGAGGAGCAGGGATTGACCCTGATCGCTCATCGTCACTTGCCGGCTGAGATAACTGAGTGTGCGAACGGGTTGAAGTCGGCCAGGATGCTCGCGCACCACGAAGGCTTAGAATATCAGTTGGCCATGCCGTTACGCACGGAAGGCAAGGTCAACGGTCTACTTGTCATAGGCGGTCCTGCACCCTGTCCTTCTTTTCATAGGGAAGTGAAGCTGATGACCACCATCTGCAATGAAATCGGCATGGTCATCAAGAACGCCCGGCTGCTGCAGGATGTTGACAGGCAATTACAAATCGAGCGGTGCATGTGCGAAGTGGTTGAGGAAATCACCACCGAACTGGAGTTGGACAGGGTTCTCCCCAAGGTGATGCAGATCGCCCAGGAACTGGTAGGGGCTGACGGGGGG
The DNA here is from genome assembly GCA_964461615.1 of uncultured Anaerolineae bacterium. Lineage (GTDB taxonomy): Bacteria > Chloroflexota > Anaerolineae > VGOG01 > VGOG01 > CAZVCJ01. The sequence continues at coordinate 4,445 of CAYWWC010000173.1, read as the reverse complement.
ATTGTCGCCTTATGGGATGAGAAAAGAGACGTTATCATTTATCCATATCTTCACAATTTGCCTCGGGAATTGGCTGAGGTAACAGTATCCGAGGGGGAGGGGCTGTCTGGGGAAGTTATGGCTACCGGTCGTCTCATAGTTGTCGATGATTATCAAACCTATGCCAAGGCCATACCTGAGTTTGTCCAGGCCGGCCTCGCCAGCGTGGTGGCAGTACCCATCGTGAGTGGCGTGAGGACGTTTGGTGCGCTAAGCCTTTTCACCTTTGATGAGGCAGGACACCCTTTTGCTAGAGATCTGACCATCCTCGCTGGCATCGGGCGTCAGGCCGGCATTGCGATTGAAAACGCATACTTGTATGACAACATGCGTTTCTACGCTCGCCGAATCACCCGAGCGCAGGAGAATGAGCGACGACGTATCGCCCGCGAGCTTCACGATGACACAATTCAATCCCTTGTCGGGCTCTCACGCCGGCTCGAAGCTCTGGCAGCTTCTTATGGGCAGCTACCTGAGACGACCCCCCAGCGCATCAGAGAGATCCATGAACTGGTGGACGATATGATACAGAGGGTGCGGAGGTTTAGCCAGGACCTTCGGCCTTCCACCTTGGATGATCTGGGCCTCTTGCCCACCCTGGAGGAATTGACAGCGGATCTGAATCAAGCTGGCCTCCAGGCAGAGCTTCAGGTAATGGGTGGGAAACGACGCCTTGCATCTGAGGTAGAGCTGACATTCTTCCGCATAGCGCAGGAGGCATCGAACAACATCATGAAACATGCTCAAGCTACCAAAGTCGTCACCACAGTTGAGTTAGCCGACAGCGCTATCAGGATGACGATACAGGACGATGGCAAAGGATTCAAACCACCAACACCGATCAACCACCTGGCGGCTATGGGTAAGCTAGGGCTCATCGGTATGTATGAACGCGCCCGGTTGCTGGGAGGTACGCTGGTGGTGAAGTCGGAACCCGGCCAAGGGACCAAGGTAGTCGTCAATGCGCCAATCTAGGCGCTATACGAGAGAATAGCTGCTCGATTCGGATGTACACGTCAGAAGAGGTGGGGAAGGGGAGCAATGGGATGGATACAGAAATCGCCATCCAGACCAGGATAGAACCCCAACTTATAGACACGTTTGGCCGGCGTGTGGCTAACTCCTTGCTCACCCTGGCTACGGTAGATTACGCAATCACCGATGGGAATGCAATTGATAGGTATGGAGCTTTGCTGCATTCCATCTGTTCAGATGACCGCGTGGTTAGCACGTGGGGTGAGAGGGGCGTAGCAAGGCAGAAAGAGGAGTGGGAAGCACTGGTGACAACACTATCCAACTAAGGCCCGTGTCGGGTTGGGCCGGGCAATAACAGAGCAAAGGAGGAGCTATGACGGCAGAGATTCTGGACGGCAAGGCATTGGCTAAGGAAATCAAACAGGAGGTCATCGCTGATGTAGAGGCGTTTGAAGGGACTTACGGCTTCGTTCCGGCTATAGCCGTGGTGCGAATCGGCGAGGATCCGGCCTCGGTAAGCTATGCCAAGATGATCAAGCGGAACTTCGAGGGGGTAGGGATGAGATTCAGCTTGCATGTCCTGCCCGAACTGGCCAGTCAGGTAGAGGCCAGCAGCCTGATAGCAGGGCTCAATGCCGATGATTCGGTGCAGGGTATCATGCTCCAAGAGCCCATACCCAGAGGTATTGATGTGGCAGCAGTTAAGGCTGCCCTCTCGCCGGAAAAGGACGTTGATGGAGTAAGCCCCATCAATGCAGGGCGATTGGCCCTAGCAGCTCCCTTCGGAAGGCCATCCGGCGTACTGGAGTATCTGGTGCCAGCTACCCCGCTTGGTGGATTGGAGCTCCTGAAGCGCTATGGGGTTAAGATCGAGGGGCAGAAAGCGGCCGTCGTTGGCCGCTCCAACATTGTGGGGAAGCCAATGGCTTTTCTGCTCATGCAGTACCAGGCCACGGTGACCATTTGCCATTCTCGCACCGCGGATCTGGCGGCGGCCTGCCGCGAGGCCGATATTCTCTGCGCTGCCGTTGGCAGGGCCAAGATCATCACCGGCGACATGATCAAGCCCGGCGCTGTAGTCATTGATTTTGGCTTCAATCGCCTGGAGGGCAAGTGGGTCGGCGATGTGGACTTCGAGTCGGCTAAGGAGGTAGCCAGCATGATCACTCCCGTGCCTGGCGGTACAGGCTCAATTACCAATGTCATGCTGATGAAGAACGTGCTTGAGGCAGCAACACGGCAAGCGGCGCAATCAGCTTGACAATCCCTGTCCTCTGTGGTAATATAACGCGGTGCTGTGGGCAGCGAGACAAGTGCACGCAATGCATCATGAACTTGACGAGCATGATGCCAATAATAAAAAAATCGCACAAGCGCAAAAGTAACCCTGTTTTCTGCTCATAGGCCCGTCCCCGGGCCGTCTCACAGGGTGAGTTTTGCTCTACTGCAAAAAATCATTTACAAGGAGGAACAAATGATAGTGGACGTAAAGTCGCCAGTACCTAGCGACATTGAGATCGCTCAGGCGGCCAAGATGAGACCAGTCCGAGAGGTGGCCGAGGAGATCGGTCTCACCGAGAGTGACATGGACCTGCACGGCAAGTACAAGGCCAAGGTCTACCTGGATGTGCTGGAGAAGTTCAAGGATCGGCCCAGCGCCAAGTACATTGACGTGACGGCTATCACCCCCACCCCACTGGGCGAGGGGAAGACCGTCACCACCATCGGCGTCAGCCAGGGGCTGGCCTACATCGGCAAGAAGGTCTTCACCTGCATCCGCCAGCCTTCGCAGGGGCCGACCTTCGGCATCAAGGGTGGCGCGGCCGGCGGCGGCTATGCCCAGGTCGTGTCAATGGAGGACTTCAACCTGCACCTGACGGGAGACATTCACGCCGTTGGCGCGGCCCACAACCTGCTGGCGGCCGCCATTGACAACCGGCTGGCGAAGGAAGCCCTGTGGAGCACCAGCTTTTTGGCCAAGTCGCTCTGCCCGGATGACGAGTACACGCCATCCATGCGCAAGCGACTAGAGAAGCTGGGCGTCGAGTCGGAGAAGCCCTCCGATTTGAGCGACGATGACAAGGAACGGATGTTCCGCCTGAACATTGACCCCGACGCCATCCAGTGGCGGCGGGTAGTGGACGTGTCCGATGCTGCGCTACGCAACATTGTCATCGGCCTGGGTTCGAAAGGCGACGGCGTCACGCGCCAGTCGGGGTACGACATCACCGTGGCCTCCGAGATCATGGCGGCACTGGCTATGTGCAGCGACTTGGCCGACCTGCGCGAGCGCATGGGCAGCATCATCATCGGCACGAGCAAAAAGGGTGGCCTGAGCCAGGTTGGACGGATCGAGCCTATCACAGCCGAGGATCTGAACGTGGCTGGCGCGATGACGGTGTTGCTCAAAGAGGCCATCATGCCCAACCTGATGCAAACCTTGATGGGCAGCCCAGCCTTTGTCCACTGCGGGCCTTTTGCCAACATCGCCCAGGGCAACAGCTCCATCATCGCCGACAAAATTGCCCTCAAGATAATGGGGCCGGATGGCTACGTGGTCACTGAATCCGGCTTCGGCGCTGACTGCGGCATGGAGAAGTTCATGAACCTCAAGTGCCGCGTCTCCGGGCTGGTTCCCAACTGTGTGGTGATGGTCTGCACCGTTCGCGCCCTCAAGATGCACGGTGGTGGTCCCAAGGTCGTCGCCGGCAAGCCGCTGGGCAAGGCTTACACCGAAGAGAACCTGGAGCTGCTAGAAAAGGGCTTGCCCAATCTACTGCAGCACATCGAGAACGCGCTCAAGTTCGGCGTGCCGGTGGTGGTGGCCATCAACCGCTTCACTTCCGATACCGACGCCGAGATCGAGTTGATTCGCAAGCGGTCCAAGGAGACGGGCGCTGAGGACGCGGTTGAGAGCAACGTCTGGACTACAGGCGGCGAGGGCGGCGCGGCGCTGGCCGAGGCAGTGGTCAAGGCCTGCGAGAAGCCGGTCGACTTCAAGTTCCTATACTCTGACGAGATGTCCATCAAGGAAAAGATTGAGTCCGTCGCCCGCGAGATCTACCGCGCCGACGGGGTGGACTATACGCCCGAAGCTGAGGCCAAGATCAAGCTGTTCACTGACATGGGCTTATCGCACCTGCCGCTTTGCATGGCCAAGACCCACCTGTCCTTCAGCCACGATCCAAAGCTCAAGGGCACGCCGCGTGGCTGGCGACTGCCTATCACCGACGTGCGGGCCAGCGTAGGCGCGGGGTTCCTGTTCCCGCTGTGCGGCACCATGCGCACCATGCCGGGCCTGCCCACCAGGCCAGTCTTCACGGACATTGATATTGATCTGGAGACGGGCAAGGTGCTGGGCCTGTCTTAAGCCCAATGCTATCAAGGCGGGGGGAGCAATGGCGCCCTCCCCGCCTTACAAATATCTAATA
>CAYWWC010000172.1:0-8794 GCA_964461615.1 uncultured Anaerolineae bacterium | reverse complement strand
CACGCGCCATGTTGCCAAGCGGGGCAAAATCTGCTATAATCTAGGCAGTGACAAATCAGAGAGGGGTAAAGCAAATGCGAACATTTCTTAAGGCGTTGGCGGCGATCGTGTTGGCGGCGATGATCGCCGGATCATCCTTCCTGGCAGGCTTCGGGGTCAATCAACTCATCAGTCCTACCCAGGCCCATCCCAGAGCCGGCGAATCAGAGTATTTCGATCTCTTCTGGGAAGCATGGCAGATCATAGAGCAGGAGTTCTTCGGTGAGTTGCCCGATCCCAAGCAATTGACCTACGGCGCCATCCAGGGGGCATTGAGGGCCCTCGACGACCCAGCCACTACGCTGGTGGAGCCCATGCCTTCGGAAGATCAGATGATTGATCTGACAGGGAGCTACGAAGGGATCGGTGCATATGTGGCGCTAGACGAGAACGACCAGGTGGTCATTGTCTCACCCTTTGACGGCTCTCCCGCCATGCAGGCAGGAGTCAAGCCCGGGGACGTAATCCTCAAGGTTGATGATGTGGCAGTCACGAGCATGCTGCTAGGAGAGGCCGTGCGCCTCATTCGTGGCCCTCAGGGCTCAACCGTAAGCCTCACCATCATGCGGGAGGAGGAGGCCGCGCCTCTGGTGATCGAGGTAATCAGGGGTGAGGTTGAGCTGGCAACCGTGGGCGGGCTGGTCCTGGAAGATGACATTGGCTACGTGCGTATTTCCCTCTTCAGCGAGCGGACAGGTCAGGAACTGGAAGAAACCTTGCAGGAGCTAATGGAGGAAAACCTGTCGGGCTTGATCCTCGACTTGCGCAACAATCCCGGCGGCGTCTTCCCCTCCGCAGCCATCGAAGTGACCAGCCAGTTCCTGGATGAGGGCATCATCGTCTACCAGCTATTCAGCGATGGTCAGGAGCAGGCGTACAGAGCCGAGCAAGGGGGCCTGGCTACCGACATCCCTCTGGTGGTCTTAGTCAACCAAGGCACTGCCAGCAACTCCGAGGTCGTGGCCGGCGCCATCCAGGACCATGGCCGTGGGGTGCTCATCGGTGAGCAGACCTTCGGCAAAGGCTCGGTGCAGAGCGTCCACGATCTGAGCGACGGATCCGGGCTGCATGTGACCATTGCCCAGCTGCTGACCCCCGACCGCCACCCTATCCATGGGGAGGGCATAACTCCGGACATCGTGGCGCCTTTCACTGAGGAAGATTTCTTGCAGGGCATAGACCCCCAGCTTGAGCGAGCTATGGAGTATCTTGAGACTGGCCGCTGAACGAATAGCTGGCCAGCCACTGCCCACAGGGAGGTAGATTTGTGAAAAAGCTCATTCAGTTGTCTTTCATCTGTGTAGTATTGGCCCTTCCACTGGTCGCCTGTGAGCAACCGACGGTCGTGCCCCCCGACTCTGTCGAGGCTTTGGCCATCAGAGCCGTTGATGGAGACACCATCGAGGTAGAAATCGAGGGGGAGAGCTACAAGGTGCGCTACATCGGCATAGACACCCCCGAGCTGCACCATCCCACCAAGCCGGTCGGGTACTATGCTCAGGAAGCCTATGAGAAGAACAGGGAACTGGTAGAGGGCAAGACGATCTTTCTGGAGAAGGACGTCTCGGAGACGGATCGCTACGGGCGTCTCTTGCGCTACGTCTACGTGGGAGACGTTTTCGTAAATGCCTACCTGGTGCAACAGGGCTATGCCCAGGTATCAACCTATCCACCGGATGTCAAATACCAGGAGCGTTACCTGGAATTGCAGCAAGAGGCCAGGGAAGCCGGACGGGGGCTGTGGGGCCCCATCCTGACCCCGGCCTCGCCGGGCGAGATAATCATTGGCCCGGATTGCTCCCAGTATGATGCGCCTGGAGATGACCACCAGAATCTTAACGAAGAGTACATCTGTTTTACTAGTCAGAGCGATCACCCCGTGGTCATGACAGACTGGAGGTAACTACTCAGGCTATCACCACAACATATAGTGCTTAAGCCGCGCATGGCCCCTATATATTGTGGTCAAGTCGATAAAGGATTATCGGACACCCCCATATGTAGTAGGTATTTGCCTTGTCAAGCACTGCTTGTAGTGCCTGAGTAGTTACGACTGGAGTGTAAATAAGAGGCCCGACAAATGGTACATCTTCCCCGAATTCGTTCTGAGCCCAGGGGCAAGCGTCAGGTTGCACAGCGGCAGCGAGATGGATACGGCCACTGATCTTTATTGGGGTGACAGCAGGGCCATTTGGAGAAACGTCCACGACGTGGTTTACTTGTACGACGCCGACGGTAAGCTGATTGACGAGTATTCTTGGTGAGGCCGGAAATGAATTGGACAAATTCGCCAAGATAGTGTATACTTACGACAGTATGAAAAGGGAGGCAAGGTTTTGGCTAACATTAGATCAGCTATCAAACGAATCAGGAGCTCGGCCAGGAAGCGAGAGCGCAATCAGGCGTTTCGTTCCCGAGCTCGAACCCTTATCAATAAGACCAGGAAGCTTATCGCTGAGGGAAAGATCGAGGAGGCCAGAGAAGAGGCGCATCTCGCTATCGTTGCCTTGGACAAGGCAGCTCAGAAAGGCATCATCCACAAGAACAAAGCTGCCCGCAGCAAGTCGCGGCTGATGAAGAAGCTCAACCAAGCGACGTAAGCAGTCAACTACAGGAGATAAGGACATGGCAGACAAGGGACGTGGGAAGGCGTTGGAGACAACTTTGCTCAGCATCAAGAAGCGTTTTGGCGATGGAGCCATCATCAGGCTGGGCGGAGCCACCCACCTCGATGTGGAAGCCATACCGACTGGGTCCATCTCGCTGGACATTGCGCTGGGGATAGGCGGCATTCCCAGGGGCAGAGTAACCGAGATCTTCGGCCCAGAGGCCTCGGGCAAAACCACCCTGGCCCAACACATCGTCGCCGAAGCCCAAAAGATGGGCGGCGTGGCTGCTTTCATTGACATGGAACACGCTCTGGATCCGACCTATGCTCGCATGTGCGGAGTGGACGTAGACAACTTGTACATCTCTCAGCCAGATACCGGCGAGCAAGCGCTGGAGATTGCCGAGGCCCTGATAAGATCGGGGGCAGTGGACGTGGTGGTTGTCGACTCGGTAGCCGCACTCGTACCCCGGGCCGAGATCGAGGGGGATATGGGCGACGCTCACATGGGCCTACAGGCCCGCTTGATGAGCCAGGCCCTCAGAAAGCTCTCAGGCGCTATAAAGCAGTCTAATACGTCCGTGATCTTCACCAATCAGCTCAGGATGAAGATCGGCGTCCTCTTTGGCAACCCAGAGACCACTTCAGGAGGCAGAGCCCTGAAGTTCTATTCTTCGGTACGCCTGGACATGCGCCGGATACAGTCCATCAAGCAGGCGGGAGAGATCATCGGCAGTCGCACCCGGGTTCGGGTGGTGAAAAACAAGGTCGCCCCCCCATTCAAGAAGGCTGAGTTCGACATCATGTACAACGAAGGCATCTCTTGGGTGGGGGACGTTCTCGATTTGGCCACCGAGATGGATCTGGTCACGAAGAGAGGTTCTTACTACTCCTACGGCGAAACTCGCCTGGGCCAGGGCCGGGAGAACGCCAAGGAATTCTTTAGAAACAACCCTGAGTTGACCCTCGAAATCGAGAACAAGGTTCGCGAGGTGACCGGCCTGCCTCAGAGAAGTTACGTACCTCCCGCCGAAAAAGTTGACGAAGCCCTTCCCAGCTCAGCGGATGAGGAGTCGAACTAGGACTGCCTCCCCTGCTGAGAACACCCTGAGGGAGCCAGCGGGGAAATCCAACGGCTCCTACCAGTGCACAGATCATTTGAAAACGAAGGAGCTTACGCTCTACCCAACTAATGGCTTCTAAGCCACAGCTATCAATTGCAGAATGTCGAAGGAGCCCCCGCGTAGTCCCATTGGCACAGCAGATAAATTCTTGACGTCGCCGTTCGGCCCTGTGCAAGGGCATAGAGACTTACTTTATTATCTCGACTAGATCTGAATCCACCTTTCCCATCTTTCGGAAGGTTGGGATTTGTGTTTACAGCATGTGTCATATGGGCATCATGTGATTATTTAGCTCGCCCAGGCGACCTCCCTCATCATCCGAGTCGAGGCGAACACTTCGACAAGGCTCAGTACAAGCGCCACGAAAGGGCGAATCGGATGCGTGACAAAAGGCAACATTGGTCAAATGGTTTAAGCGTAGCCGTTGTCCTTGGTCTGGTAGTCTTTCTGACCATCTGACCACCCGACCAATTGAGGTTCTCTTCGCTCGTTGTTCAGGGCGGGCCGAATCAATAGGGTGCATTCATAATGAGTTAGGAACGCTTTGTAGGGGCAGGATTTCCCTGCCCGAGGGGCGAGATAACCCTCGCCCCTACAACCCGTTTTGAACACACCCGAATCAATACGCGCTCCTGCGTTCAAGTTCAGCGATAGCTGTGGCAACCGATTGCCACGGCTATTTTTGTTTTGGGGTAATAAGATGGCCGGGACGATAACAGCGCTGAAGATTCAAAAGAGGAACCCACGGCGGGTCAATGTCTTCTTGGACGGTCGCTATGCCTTCGGTCTGGCAGCCATCGAGGCGGCCAGACTGCGGCGTGGTCAGGTGCTCTCTGATGAGAACATCGAGAGGCTGAAGGAGAGGGATTCCTTCGAGAAGGCCCACGACCGTGCTTTGCGCTTTCTATCCTATCGCCCACGCAGCGAAGCTGAAGTGCGTCGCTACCTGCAGGGCAAAGCCGTATCTCCTGCCGTCGAAGAGGAGGTGATCGAACGACTGACGAGAGCCAATCTGCTAGATGACCTGGACTTCGCCCGTTATTGGGTGGAGAACAGGGTGAACTTCAATCCGCGAGGTTTGCGCATGTTACGCTATGAACTTCGCCAAAAGGGCCTGAGCGATGAGACCATCGCCCAAGCACTGACGGACCTCGATGAGGAAGAGGGCGCCTATCGAGTCGCCCTTCGACGAGGCCGCAGGCTGGCCCATCTGGACAAGGTATCCTTCCGTAAGAAGCTGAGTGCCCACTTGTTGCGACGTGGATTTCCCTACGAGGTAGTTAACCCGACAGTGGAACGCGCCCGGCAGGAACTTGGAGCGGAGGGTAAAAATATTGACGAAAGTGAGGATGTGAGATGAGAGAATTGCTTTTGACTATTGCAAGTTCTGTGATTGCTCTCTTGTTTGGCCTGATCGTGGGCTATCTGCTCAACCGATATCTGAACCGGAGACATATAGAGTCGACCGAGGTAGAGGTCAAACACTTGCTGGCCGAGGCCCAGACCAAGTCCAAGGAATTGGTGCTTGCGGCGAAGGACGAAGGCCTGAAGTTCCGCGACCAGGCCGAAGCCGAGGCCAAGAAAAAGCGCGTCGCGCTCCAGAAGGAAGAGGAAAGGCTACAAAGACAGCGCGAGGCTACCGACCGCAAGATGGAGAGTATTGATAGAAAAGAACACCAGCTCAACAAGCGCCAGAGCAAGATGGATCGCACGCGAAACGAGCTGGATAAGTCGCACCAAAAGATCGCCCAGGAACTGCAGAGAGTGTCGGAGTTGACCAAAGAGGAAGCGAAGGACCTTCTGTTGCAGAACATCGAGGAGGAAGCGCGCCAGGATATGGCTCGCGTGATCAGGAAAGTAGAGGCCGAGGCCAAAGAGGAAGCTGAGCGTCGCGCCCGGGAGATCATCACTTTGGCAATTCAACGCTTCGCCTCCGATCAGGTAGCAGAAACGACGGTCTCCATGGTGCTTCTGCCAGGCGATGACATGAAAGGGCGTATCATTGGCCGAGGTGGGCGTAACATCCGAGCCATCGAGAAGGCCACCGGGGTGGACGTGGTAGTTGATGACACACCCCAAGCGGTGATTCTCTCCTGCTTTGACCCGGTACGGCGCGAGGTGGCCCGCGTGGCTTTGAACAAGCTGATCCTGGATGGGCGCATCCATCCCGGCCGCATTGAGCAGCTAGTGAAGAAGTCTCAGGAGGAAGTAGCGGCCGTTATCCGCGAGACGGGGGAGCAAGCGGCCTATGAGACCGGTGTGCCCGGTCTACACCCTAAGCTGATCGAGCTGCTGGGCCGACTCAAGTTCCGCACCAGCTACGGCCAGAATGTTTTGGCTCATTCGCTGGAGACGGCCGGTCTGGCGGCTATGATGGCTGCCGAATTAGGGGCTGACGTTGCTCTGGCCAAGAAGGCAGGGCTTCTGCACGACATCGGCAAGGCCGTTGACCACGAAGTGAATGGCCCCCATGCCCTCATCGGCGCCGACATAGCGAAGCGTTTGAGCGTGTCCAAGCAAGTCATCAACTGCATCGCCGCCCATCATGGAGAGGAAGAACCCCAGTGCCTGGAGGCCATCCTGGTCGAGGCTGCCGACGCCATCTCTGGGGCCCGCCCTGGTGCTCGCCGCGAAAGCCTGGAGCACTACCTCAAGCGGGTTAAGGCATTGGAGGAGGTAGCCAATTCCTTTGAGGGCGTGGCCCAGTCTTATGCCATTCAGGCTGGCCGCGAGATAAGGATCATGGTCAAACCCGAAGAGATTGATGACTTGGCTGCCATACGCCTCTCCAAGAATATCGCCAAAAAGGTGGAGGAGACCCTGCAATATCCAGGCCAGATCACGGTCACTGTCATCCGCGAGACACGATCTGTGGAACACGCTAAGTAAGTGCTCTGCGCTCCGAAAGAACAAAGCCCTGCGGATTAAAAGTCAGCTCGCGGGGCTGTGTTCTTTCAGGTTCAGCAGATCCCAATTCTAAAAGCAAGCAAGATGTAGCTCCCACGCCCGTGAACCGGCGGCCCTTCGGCAACCCTTCGACAGGCTCAGGACAGGCACGGGAGCCACCTCTGCTGGGAATCTTGGATCTGCTGGAAATCTTGGATTTACTGGGCCTGGAGGTTTGCCTTCAGCCGATGTTTTGGCGGCGTTTGGCAACTAGCGTGGCTACGGCTAAGACGAGGACCAGCGATAGCAGGCCGGCCTCGACAACGCGCCACAGTACCAACCCTAACCGGCCGAGACGGGCAGCAGGCGGGACAGCCGGCTCCTGGGGGAGGAGTGTTGGAGGCAAGACTTCGGCAACGACTGTGGGCATGGCTGTGGGTGTGAAGGCAGGCCCTGCCGTAGCAATCGCGTCTGTCGGCAGTGTCATTGGGGTGACGGCGGCCTCCATTTCCCTGGCCGCTGCACCCGGGCTAGGCGGGGGCTTGGGCGTGTGTACCAATTCGCCTCTGTCTTCAGCGGGGGCGGGCGAGGGTGTAGCCGCGAAAGCAGACTCACTCTCAAGGACTGGCGCTTCGATGGGAGCTTCTACCGCCATCTCCTTCTCGACGATGACGGTCTCTACTACCTTCTTCTCGACAACTACTTCCTTCTCCACCTCCACGACGACCGGAACCTCCTTCTCGACCACCACAGTCCGAACCACCACCTTCTCCACTGGCGCCTCCCGCATAATCACCTCAGGCGCCCTGGCCGGAACCAGGTAGGGAGTCAGGCCAGTGAAAAAGGCGTCGCCAGCCAGCACCACGGCCAAGAGGATGGTCGCCGCAGCAGTGGCGGCTCTGAGGTAAACATAGGGCCGCCTCGTCTGGAAGAGGCCAGGGCGCGAGGCTGCCGGGACAGGGCGGATGGTAAAGGCACGAGGCACGGCCACAGGGGACAACTGTCCCAGGAGGGCCACTGTCTGGCGCAGGGTGTGCAGATTCTGAGCACAGTCGGCGCATTGAGCCAAATGCTTTTCCACTTTGGCTTGCTCTTTGGGCGAGAGCTCTCCATCCCGGTAAGCGGAGAGCATCTCCTTGATGCGTTGATGCTCAGATTTGAATAGACGGTCGAACATTCACTTACTCCACTTCAGCGGCTGGGTACTCACTTGACCAGCCAGATGCTCACTCGTTCTTAAGACGGTATCGAGAGGGCAAAAGTTCCCTCTGGTCTAGCAGAAAATCTCGCAATTTGCCTCGGGCACGGCTCAGGCGTGACTTGACCGTACCCAAAGAAACCCCGGTCGCCTCGGCGATCTCCCGGTAGCTCAACCCCTGGACATCGGAAAGAACCAGGGCAATGCGCTGCTCTGGCGGCAGGGTCCCGATGCCAACCTGGATGGCCCTGTTCAATTCCTGACGCACGGCGTACTCCTCAGGCAACTCCCCACGGTCAGTTAGGGGCTGAACAGGGACTGATTCGAGCACCAGGAGGGCGTCAAGAGACGTAGTTGGTCGCCGCTGCTTGAAGCGAAGCTGATCGTAACAGGCGTTGGTGACGATGCGTAGAAGCCAGGCTTTGAAAGAGCCGCCCCTGAACTTGCCTATAGCCTTGAAGGCGGAAATGAAGGCATCCTGAGTTGCATCGGCTGCAGCGTCACCATCGCCCAGGATGCGATAGGCAAGGTTGTAGACCATGCTTTGATAGCTCAACACTAATCGGTTGAAGGAGCTGACGTCGCCCCGGCGCGCGGCGTCAATGAGGGCCTTTTCGTCCATCTGTTTATGCCGACCGACTTGACTAAAATCGCTTCTTGGCTTATACTTTATGGCGGAGTTCAGAAACCAGGTTTTTGGCTAAAGACAATGTGACCTTCCACATTGTAGAGGGTTACCGAAGCAACCGTACGCCCGTTTGAGTAGGGGAAAAACCTGGTTTCTCCCAAGTAGAAACACTCCCGGGCCGAAGTGGCGGAACAGGCAGACGCGACGGTCTCAAACACCGTTGAGGCTTTAACCTCATGTGGGTTCAAGTCCCACCTTCGGCACCTACTGTAATTATACCAGTTTTTGTCCAGAAAGGCTAGACGCAACCT
>CAYWWC010000171.1:0-8856 GCA_964461615.1 uncultured Anaerolineae bacterium | reverse complement strand
GCCGCCATCGCCGCCGGTGGGGATCACACCTGTGCGCTGACGGCGGGCGGCGGCGTCAGGTGCTGGGGCCGCAATGACTACGGTCAACTGGGCGACGGGACGACCACGAAGCGCAACACGCCCGTGGATGTGAGCGGGCTGACCAGCGGGGTGGTCGCCATCGCCGCCGGTCACTATCACACCTGTGCGCTGACGGCGGGCGGCGGCGTCCAGTGCTGGGGTCGCAATGGCAACGGACAACTGGGCGACGGGACGACCACGCAGCGCACGACGCCAGTGGATGTGAGTGGGCTGACCAGCGGAGTGGCCGCCATCGCCGCCGGTTACTCTCACACCTGTGCGCTGACGGCGGGTGGCGGCATCGAGTGCTGGGGCCGCAACAGCAACGGTCAACTGGGCGATGGGACGACCACGCAGCGCACGACCCCTGTGGATGTGAGCGGGCTGACCAGCGGAGTGGCCGCCATCGCCGCTGGCGGGTATCACACCTGTGCGCTGACGGCGGGTGGCGGCGTCAAGTGCTGGGGCGACAACTATAACGGCCAACTGGGCGACGGGACGACCACGCAGCGCACGACGCCTGTAGATGTGAGCGGGCTGACCAGCGGGGTGGCCGCCATCGCCGCAGGTTGGTCTCACACCTGTGCGCTGACGGCGGGTGGCGGCGTCAAGTGCTGGGGCTACAACCTCTACGGTCAACTGGGCATTGGGGAATTCGGCTACTCTCCCACGCCTGTAGATGTGGTGAGTCCTGCTACCCTGATCTACCTGCCCCTCGTCCTGAAGGCCTACGCTCCCGAGACCGAACTGACCTACGACGATGGCACGATGGAGACCAATACCTCTTGGGAGACGGGCAAGGGCTTTGCTGTGCGCTTTGCTCCGTCAGGGGGCCAGTCCCAGTTGATGCGGGCCAGGTACTACCTCTTGGATCCCCGGCCCATCGAGGTGCACGTGTGGGACGAGAATCACACCGATCTGATCACGCCCTTCACGGCCAATACCGACCAGGATGGGTGGAACGACGTGGACCTCTCAGCCTACAACGTCAGCGTGAGCGGCGATTTCTACGTGGGCTTCCTTCACCTGGAGGGCTACCGTCCCACCCTGGGGATTGACACCACATCCGCCGATGGCCGCAGCTTCGAGGTAGACGGTGCATACTGGCAGCAGCAGACCAGCGACTACATGATCCGGGCTGTGGTGGTGGAGCGCTAATCCAGTTTCGAGTTCCGGGTTTCGAGTCTTGAGTTACGGAATGAGGAAACCCGAAACTCGAATTACTGATGATGCAAAAAGGGAGCAGATCCAAACCTGTATCTGCTCCCTTTGTCCGTTCGGGTTGGCGTGGGGTTCCCGCTACAGAGGGGCGTCCTCGCCCCGATTGCGTGGCTGAACTACCCTCAGGCGGAGCGGGGACGCCCCTGGATAGCGGTTTTAGGGGGGCATGGCGGTTTTAGGCCGTCAGGCTATCTCTTTCAAATCAATGGGGTGCTCTGACTGGGTGAGGAGCAGAGGGGAGGTCTTGCCTAGGATGGCCTCGGCGCTGATGACGCACTTCTTCACGTCGCGCCGCGAGGGTATCTCGTACATCACGTCCAGCAAAGCTCTCTCCATGATGGTCCTCAGGCCACGAGCGCCAGCCTCGTGCTTCATGGCCTCCGTGGCGGCCGTAGCCAACGCTTCTTCGGTGAAGATCAGCTCTACATTGTCCAGGGCCAGTAGCCGCTGAAATTGCTTGGTGATGGCGTTTCGAGGCCGGGTCAGGATGCCGATCATGTCTTCCTTGCCCAGAGGGTCAACACTGGTTATCACCGGTAGGCGTCCCACCATCTCCGGGATCATGCCGTACCTCATCAAGTCATCGGGAGTGACCTGCTTGAGCAGCCAGGCGATTCTCTTTTCTTCCTCTTCTCTCTGCAGCCTGGCCGCTTCCCCCTTCAAGAAGCCCACTTTCCCTTTCGTCCCGACGCGCTCGCCCACGATCTTCTCCAGGCCATCAAAGGTGCCGCCGCAGATGAAGAGGATGTCGGTGGTATCGAGCTGGATGAACTCCTGGTGGGGGTGCTTCCGTCCGCCCTGGGGAGGGACGTTGGCCGCTGTGCCCTCGATGATCTTTAGGAGGGCTTGCTGCACTCCTTCGCCTGAGACGTCACGGGTGATGGATGGGTTGTCCCCCGTCTTGCGGGCCTTCTTGTCGAGCTCATCAATGTAGATGATGCCTTTCGCGGCGCGAGTCAGGTTGTGATCGGCGGCCTGGATCAGCCGCAGCAGGATGTTTTCTACATCCTCGCCCACATACCCGGCCTCGGTTAGCGCGGTGGCATCGGCGATGGCGAAGGGGACATCCAGTATCTTGGCCAGGGTTTGAGCCAACAGTGTTTTGCCGCAGCCAGTAGGCCCGATGAGCAGGATGTTGCTTTTCTCCAACTCCACATCGTCAGTCGAGGCTTTGGCGTTGATGCGCTTATAGTGGTTATACACTGCCACTGAGAGCACCTTCTTGGCGTCGTCCTGGCCGACCACGTATTCGTTCAGACGGTCGTAGATTTCCTTGGGGGAAGGGATCGTTTCTAAGAAGAACTCCTCTTCAGGGGAGTCGGGGACTTCCTCGGCTAGTATCTCATTGCACAAGTGAACGCACTCATCGCAGATGTAGGCTGAGTCGGGGCCGGCTATCAGGCGATTGACTTCATCCTGACCGCGCCGGCAGAAGGAGCAATATTGTTCTTCCTGTTGTCTTTTGGCCATCCTGGCCTACCTTTCTTTGTGAATGCTCTTGATCGCCGAAGGTCTCTTGACCGAGGTGGGGGGCTCGGTCGGAGACCGTGGAGGAGAACTTCCCGCGCCCATCGCAGTGGTTCAGTTGGTCTCCTCGGCGTCCTCTTCTTCTTCGCCTTTTCCCTTGTGAGGACTCAACACCTCGTCAATGATGCCGTACTCGACGGCTTCCTGGGCGTTCATGAAGTGGTCTCGATCGAAGTCCTTGGTGATTCGCTCCACCGACTGTCCCGTGTGGTTGGCGAGGATGTTTTTGAGCAATTCTTGCATGCGCAGCAATTCGCGGACCTGGATCTCCACATCGGGGGCGTAGCCCCGCGCTCCGCCGCCGGCGGGGTGCATGTGGATGGTGGCGTGGGGCAGGGCGTAGCGACGGCCCTCCATGCCAGCAGCCAGAAGAACAGTGCCCAGGCTGGCCGTCCAGCCCACGGCGATGGTGGAGATAGGGGCCTGCACCTGTTGCATGGTGTCGTAGATGGCCAGGCCAGGATATATCTCACCGCCAGGGCAATTGATGTAGAGGGAAATCTCTTTTTCTGGGTCCTCTCGATCCAGGAAAAGCAGTTGGGCCACGATCACGTTGGCCACCTGATCGTTGATGGGCGTACCGAGGAAAATGATCCGTTCCTTGAGCAGCAGGGAATAGATATCGTACATCCTCTCGCCGCGGCCTGTGCTCTCGATGACATAGGGGATCAGGGAGTTCATGGTGTTTCGCTCCTTTCGCTTTCCTTCTCTGCAAGCTGTTGGTTTGTGTTCTCCGTCTCTTCCTCATCAGAATCAGAAGAAGGGAGTTGCTCCGACGAGGGTTCGTCTTGACTGAGCGGTTCGACTGAGGCTTCGACGGTGAGCTCAGCCGAATCGCTCACCGAAGTCTCGACGAAGTCGTCCTCTAGCTCGCCCCTGGCAATGGCTGCCAGGCGTTCCAGGGCTTTTCCCGTTGCTTCGTCAGATTCGATGTCTAAGCCTTCCAACTCGGCCAGCTTGCCCAGGGCGAGTGAACGCTTCAGCCTCTCCTCGATCTGAGGGGAGACCTCTTGGCGAAACTCCTCTTCGGTCAGTTTTTTCATCTTCAAGTAGTTTTCGAGGTTCAAATTCTGTTGCCTGAGGTTCAGGTCGAGTTCTTTGAGCCAGTCATCAATTTCTTCCTCCAGCATCATAGGCGGGAACTCTATCTCCGATCTCTCGACCAGGGCGGTCAAGGCTCGATTGGAGAAGAACTGTTCGGCTTTGTCCTGCAATTGGCGGCGCAGTTCGGCTCTTAGGTCTTCCAGAGTCTCATAGCTGCCAACGGTGCGAGCCAGGTCGTCGTCAATATCGGGCGCCGCCTTTTCTTTCAAATCCCGGAGGTGGACTGTGAAGTGAGCCGGCTGGCCAGCGAGGTAATCATTCTCGGACTCCTCAGGGTAGGTCAGCGTGAACTCCCTCTGTTCGTTGACGGTCATGCCCAGGATTTCTTCGTTGAAGCCAGGCAGTGGCTGAGGGGAATCGGTATCCAGGAGCAGTTCCCAGCCTTTGTTGCTGGCAACTGTTTCCTCTTTAACCGTGCCCTCGATGTCTACTATAGCCAGATCGCCCCATCGGGCGGGTCGTTTCACAGGCTCCCAAAAAGCGTTTTGCTCCTGGATACTTTTGAGGGCTTCATTGATTTCCTCCTCCCCGGTAGTCGCCTCTTCAGGCTCCAGTCGCATCTGCCGGTAGTTGCCCAGTTCGACTATCGGAGCCAGGGGCGCCACCATTTTTAACACCAGGGGGTTGGTTTCGTAATCAGTGAACTGCGCCTGACCGAAGGGTTCGAAGCCCGCTTCCTTTATAGCCTCTTCATAGACAGCGTCTCCCAGCTCGTTCAGTACTTCCTGGAACAAAGCCTCTTTGCCAAAATAGCGCGCCACGACGTTGTATGGCGCTTTGCCGGGGCGAAAGCCCGGAATCTTGGCTCGTTGCGAGACACGACGAGCAACGTTGCGCAGAGCCCGCCGGGCCCGCTTCTCATCAACCTCAATAGTCAAAGCTATTTGACAATTCTCTAGTCTCTTGGTTTCTACTTTCAATGTATCAGCATTCTCCTTTCCCGCAGAGGATTATAGCACAAAACTCTGAGAATGGCTAGTTTGAGTAAGAGTCAACGAGGTAACAACGGTTGACTTGTTACTTCTTATAGAGTGGGCTCATGTCCCGTAGCTTCTGGACGATGCCCGGCAATATGTCCAGGACGTAGTCAATGTCCTCCTCAGTGTTCTCCCTGCCGAGAGTCAGTC
This sequence comes from uncultured Anaerolineae bacterium, assembly GCA_964461615.1. Classification (GTDB taxonomy): domain Bacteria; phylum Chloroflexota; class Anaerolineae; order VGOG01; family VGOG01; genus CAZVCJ01. The sequence continues at coordinate 3,817 of CAYWWC010000171.1, read as the reverse complement.
GTAAACTGCCGTGGGCCACTTCAGGGGGGATGCCCATAGCCAGGAGCACGTGGGAGGCCTCCAGGGAGGCGGAGCTACAGGCCGAGCCACTGGAGGCGGAGATTCCAGCCAGGTCCAGATTAAGCAGCATAGCCTCCCCCTCGATGTACTTTAAGACGAAGCTGGCGCTGTTGGGCAGGCGGTTGATGGGGGGGCCGGTAGGTTCTACCTCGACGATGCTATCCAGGACGCCCTCGATCAGGCGATCCCGCAGGGCGGCGATGCGCTCGTTGTTGGTCTCCAGCTCTTCGTAAGCTATCTTCAGCGCGGTGGCTAACCCGACGATGTAAGGCACGTTCTCGGTGCCGGCTCTGCGGTTGCCCTCGTGGCCGCCGCCGGTCTGGGTTGGCAGCAGGGGTACGCCTTTCCGAGCGTAGAGCACGCCGACTCCCTTGGGGCCGTAGAACTTGTGCGCCGAGAGGGAAAGGAGGTCGACATTCAGCTCGCTTACGTTCAGGTTCAGAACGCCGCCAGCCTGCACCGCGTCGGTGTGGAAAGGCACGCCCATTTGCCGGGCGATCTGGCCGATTTCGGCGATTGGCTCAATGGCGCCCATCTCGTTGTTAGCGTAAATGATGCTGATGAGGACAGTGTCGTCCTTGATGGCCCGGCCGACGTCGTCGGGATCAACCAGGCCGTGTTCGTCCACGGGAAGGTAGGTTATCTCGAACCCGAAGTGCTTCTCCAATTGCTCGCAGGTGTGGCTCACGGCGTGATGCTCGATAGGAGAGGTGATGATGTGGTTGCCTCTTCCCAGGTTGCGCCGCGCCCAACCCACGCCGCGCAGGGCCAGGTTGTCGCTCTCGGTGCCGCAACTGGTGAAAATCACCTCCCTGGGCTGGCAACCCAGGACATCGGCCACCGTGCGCCGGGCCTGGTCAAGGGCTTTGCCAGCTTCTTGTCCCAGCCGGTAGATGCTAGAAGCGTTGCCGTACTTGGGGTTGAAATAGGGGAGCATGGCCGCCACCACCTGTGGATCAACAGCGGTGGTGGCAGCGTGGTCCAAGTAAATTGTCCTCGTTGGTTTGTACATTTTTTCCCTCCGTCAATCGTCTGAGGTATTCTAGCACATCCATTGGTTTCTGTCAAAGAAGAACACGGATCGGCTGCGGGTGATTGCAGACTCAGTAGATCCAATTTTGCTCGGCCTGGATCGCCAGATCCAGGCCAAAGGCGGGGAAGGCAACCGTGGAGGAGGACTTCCCGCGTTGCACGCAATCCCCTCAGAGCGATTCTGGATCTACTGAGACTTGCCATTTTTGAGGTTGTGTTATATCATTGTGAGAGAGTGAAGATGTATTGTGTAGTGTGCGTATGCCGTTCATATCTACGCAATACGGAATACGTACTACGTTAGCAACCTCAGCAGCGAGCACAAACTGTCTACTCGCTAAATCTAACTTGCATACGGAGACGAACATGCGGGATATGTTTTCTTGCCCCCAGGCGGTGGCGGTGATCGGCGCCTCTCGCGACAAAGAGAAGCTGGGTCATGGGGTGCTGTCAAATATCATCGAACATGGCTACCCAGGCCAGGTCTACCCCATCAACCCCAAGGCCGACGATATTCTGGGGCTCAAGTGTTATCCCAGCGTCCTAGATGTCCCAGGGCCTATAGAACTGGCAGTCATTGTCATCCCCAACAAATACGTTTGCGCAGCGCTGGAGGAGTGCGGCCAGAAGGGCGTTAAGGGGGGCATAATCATCAGCGCAGGCTTCCGCGAGGCTGGACTGGAAGGCGTGAGGATGGAGCGGGAGCTGGTCGCCATTGCCAAGCGGCATGGGATGCGGCTCATTGGCCCCAACTGCCTGGGGGTTATAGACACTATCTGCCCGCTGGATGCTTCCTTTGCCGCCGGGATGCCTCCCCAGGGCGAGATCGCTTTCATGTCCCAATCGGGGGCCCTTTGCACCGCCATCCTCGATTGGGCCCTGGCTGTCGAGATCGGCTTCTCTCGTTTCGTGAGCCTGGGCAACAAGGCCGATGTGGACGAGGTTGATCTGCTGGCGGCCTGGGAGGACGATCCCCATTCCAAGGTCATCCTTACCTATATTGAGGGTCTCTCCGAAGGCAGGAGGTTCATGGAGGTCGCCCGCCGGGTCACTCGCCGCATCCCAGTCATCGCTGTGAAATCTGGCTCTACCGATGCTGGTTCCCGAGCCGTATCCTCTCACACCGGCTCTCTGGCGGGATCGGCGCGGGCCTACGAATCGGCCTTTCGCCAGAGCGGGGTGCTCAGGGCCGAGTCCATCCAGCATCTGTTCGACTATTCGCTGGCCTTCGCCTATCAGCCAGTGCTCCGAGGGGGTCGCATCGCCATAGTGACCAACGCTGGCGGGCCGGGGGTGATGGCCACTGACGCCCTGGAGCGAGAGGGTCTCTCGCTGGCATCGTTGAGCCGGGAGACGATTGATGCCCTGCGGGACAGTCTCCCTGCCGCCGCCAGCATCTACAATCCAATAGATGTCCTGGGAGATTCCCTGACCGACCGCTACACTATGGCTCTGGAGACCGCTCTCAAGGACGAAGGGGTTAATGGCGTCATCGTCATCCTCACCCCCCAGGTGATGACCGAGATCAAGGAGACGGCCGAGGCGGTGGGTCGGCTTGCCGTTGGATACGACAAGCCTGTCCTGGGCTGCTTCATGGGACAGGCCAGGGTCAGCGCGGGAATCAAGGTGCTCAACGAACACAAGATACCCAACTATCCCTTCCCTGAGCGGGCGGTAGGAGCGCTGAAGGCCATGCTGGACTATCAGCGCTGGCTGGATCGTCCTCCTCTGGTGATCGAGGAGTTCGATGTTGATCAGGAGAGGGTGAGACGCATCTTTGACGAAGTGAGGGCGGACGGGCGGCAGACCATCGGGGACGCCGAGGCGCGGGATATACTACAAGCCTACGGCATCCGCATCCCAGCGTCCAAGCTGGCCACCACTGCCGAGGAAGCGGTGGAGATTGCCGAAGAAATTGGCTATCCCGTGGTGATGAAAATCACTTCTCCCGACATCCTCCACAAGACCGACATAGGCGGCATCAAGCTAGGTATCGCCAGCGCCACTGACGCGCGAGACGCCTTCGATTTATTGGTCTACCGGGCCACCCGCTACATGCCTGAGGCCGAGATCTGGGGCTGTCTGGTGCAGGAGATGGTGGGGGGAGGCAAAGAAGTCATCGTGGGCATGAATTGCGACCCCCAGTTTGGCCCGCTGATGATGTTCGGCCTGGGCGGCATCTACGTCGAGGCTCTCAAGGACGTGGCCTTCCGCATAGCGCCCTTCTCCCGGCAAGAGGCCCAGGAGATGATCGCGGAGATCCGCGCTTACAGCCTGCTCAAGGGAGTGCGGGGCGAGCGGCCTTCGGACACCGAAGCCATCGTAGATACTCTACTGCGGCTTTCGCAGTTAGTGACCGATTTCCCTGAGATCATGGAGATGGACATCAACCCGCTCATCGTGTTCGAGGCTGGCCGGGGGGTAGTGGGCGTTGACATGCGGCTGGTACTAGCGTCTTAGCGCCCAAGCGGCGTAGCGTCCAAGCGTCCAAGCGACCTCGCTACTGAGCCGCTAGGACGCTGAGACGCCAAGACGCTGAAAAGGGGGGATATGAGGGATTTTCGCAAGATCATGGCTTGGGAGAAGGCCGATGACTTGGTTGTACTGATCTACGAAGCCAGCAAAGCTTTCCCTAAAGAAGAGCGTTACGGATTGACGTCGCAGTTGCGGCGCGCAGTGGTGTCTGTGGCTGCCAACATCGCTGAGGGCTCTGGAAAACAGTATC
>CAYWWC010000170.1:0-8932 GCA_964461615.1 uncultured Anaerolineae bacterium | reverse complement strand
ATACCTGTGGCGGTGCCACCGTGACCATTTCCGTTTTTGTGCAAAGGTTAAGTACATAGGTATTATCGTCATAAGTAGCCACCACTTTTCTTTCAAAACCCTTTGGATCGTCAAAGATGTCCGCTATTCGTTCGCGGATTAGGTGTCGCTTGTCCTGGCCGATCACTTCGTCTCTGTGCAGGCCAAAGAATCGTTCCAGAGCCTGGTTCAACCAGACAACCCGCATGTCTTTATCAAGGATGAAAATACCGGCGATTGAGGTATCAATCACGTCATCTGTTAGAGAGCGATAGCGTGCCTCACTCTCCTGCAAGGCTTCGGTGCGGGCCACGACTCGCGCTTCAAGCTCTTCGTTGAGCGCGGCGTTTTCGATGGCTACGGCGGCCTGGTTGGCCAGTAGAACGAGCGGCGGCGCGTCGTCGTCGCTAAAACGGGCGCGAATTGAGCGATTCTCGACGCAAATCGCGCCCATCGTCTCTCCGCGCGCAATGAGCGGCACACACATCACAGAGCGCAGCCTAAGAATGACCACGCTTTCGGCATGCCCAAAGCGATGGTCATCCATCGCGTTACGCACCACCAGGGGTTGGCCGCTGTCAATCACCTGCCTGAGGATAGACCGACTGATCTGGTCCTCAGCCTGTTCTAAAGCCTTGCCATCTTCACCCCGCCTGATTCTGAAATCGAGTGCGCCATCGGGCCCCAGCAAGACAATATAGCCCCGCTCGGCGCCGACCAACTCGATGACCTCATCCATCACGTAGTTCAGAAGCGGGATGAGGGTCCGGGTTTCAGCCATGCGACGGCTAACATCGAGTACGTGTTCTAGCAAATCAGGTTTCATAGTCACTGTCCTCCAGGTTGTCAGGTGCAACGCACTTAAGCTGTAGAATCAAACTGTTTGAGGCGCCATCTGATCAGTCAAGCTGCTGAAACGACAAGACTCAAGTGCGTTGCACCTTTAACGCCTCACGTTTCACTCTCCGCATCACACAGCGGTTCGACCCGGTATTGCGCCCGCTGCTCACAGGTGAGTTCGGGCACGTAACGATTGTCCTGGATCCAGGCCCTCAGCTCGTCCAACGAGGCATCAATGCGCCACAGACGCACCGTTTGGTCACGGAACCCTGCCGAGAGGGCGGTACGGCCGTCCGGGCTAAAGGCCACGCTCATCACGAAATCGTTGTGCCCGAGAAAGCGGCGCAGAGCCGTCCCACTTTCCAGGTTCCACAAGATCAGGGTCTGATCCAGTGCGCCAGAGAGAGCGGTGCGGCCATCCGGGCTAAAGGCAATGCTCAGCAAGCCGGCACTGTGCCCGAGAAAGCGGCGGATCTCGGTTCCGCTTTCCAGGTTCCACAGGATCATCAGGCTGTCAAATGCGCCCGACAGGGCAGTGCGGCCATCCGGGCTAAAGGCCAGGCCGGCCACCGAGGCACTGTGCGCGGACAAACGGCGTATCTCCTGCCCTGTTTCCAGGTCCCACAGACGCAGGGTGTTATCCTCCGAAACGTCAAAAACGTCCCCCGACCCCGAGAGGGCTGTGCGGCCATCCGGGCCGAAGCGCACGCCGGCAAAGAGCATGTCCGTATGTCCTTCCAGGCGGCGGATCTCGGTCCCGCTTTGCAGATCCCACCAGCTCAAGCTGCCATCCCCCAGCCCGGTAAGGGCAGTGCGGCCATCCGGGCTGATAGCCAAGCTGGTTGCCCAGGCGTCATAGACCAGGCGGCGCTTTTCGGCCCCGCTTTGCAGGTTCCACAGACGCAAGTGACCATCCCCCGAGCCCGACAGGGCGGTGCGGCCATCCGGGCTGAAGACCACATCGAACACCGGGCCCGCGTGCCCGAGGAACTGCTGGAGCACCTCACCGCTCTTCAGGTCCCACGAGATCAGTTTGCTGTCACTCGTGCCGGAGAGGGCGCTGCGGCCATCCGAACTCAAGGCCACGTCGAGCACCTCACCGCTTTCCCCTACCACGTGTTGGATTTCCGCCCCGCTTTCCAGGTCCCACAGGATCAGATCGGTATCTGCCGAACCCGATAGGGCAGTGTGGCCATTCGGACCAAAAACCACCCCTGTCACCCAGTCAGTATGTCCCTCGAAACGGCGGATAGCCTCACTGGTCTCCAGGTCCCACAGGGCTAGATCGCGATCCGCTGAACCGGAAAGCGCAGTGTTGCCATCCGGGCTGAAAGCCACGCTAAAAACGATATCGCTATGTCCCTCAAAGCGGCGCATCAACTCGCCCGTCTTGAGATTCCACAGAATCAGGCTGTGATCGGCGGAGCCGGACAAGGCTGTGCTGCCATCTGGGCTGAAGGCCACGCTTTGCACCACGTCCTCGTGCCCCTCAAAGCGGCGGAGAACCTCACCGGCCTCAGCGTCCCACAAGACCAGGCTGTTATCTGCGGAGCCGGAGAGGATGGTGCGGCCATCCGGGCTGAGGACTACGCTTCGCACCGCGTCGGTATGTCCCTCGAACAGACGGCGCGTGCCAGGGGCGTAGGCGGCTTCGGCCAGGGTGAGTTGTGCTTGAGCCGGAGGATCGTCCAGTCGGTTGGCGGCCATAGCCAGCGCCAGCGCCAGATCGGTGTTATCCTCGCCCAGAGCCAACTGTGCGCTGGTGGCCAAGGCCATGCTCTGCGATAGTCCGGCTGCGGTCTGGGCGCGTCGCTGTTCTCTCATGGCTCACCCTGCTGCCCCGACGGCCAGCAGGAACACCAGCGCCAGCCCCGCCGCCAGCCACCGCAACCGCCAGCTGGCTCTGGTCTGGACCTCGGCTCGCTGGCGTTCTGCCTCCGCCAGGGACTGGGCCTGCGCCAGTTCGCGCTGGCGAGCAGCCTCCTTTTCCCGTTCGACGGCCTCGGCGGCCGCCCGGCTGGCCTCGACAAAGGCCCCTTCCAACTCGTTCAGATCGGATGGATGAGTCTCGGCCCACTCTTCAGCCTGGGCCAGGTGCGCGCCCCGGTAAAGATAGCTCTGATCGCGGTTGTTCTGTTCCCATTCGTCGGCGGCTACGGTCAACTGGCGATGGACACGCAAGGCCGCCCGATCCTCTTCAATCCAGCCCCGCAAGCGCACCCAACCTCGGATCAGCGCCTCGTGAGCTACGTCTATCAGTTCCTCGCCACTGGCCATGTCGCGGCTGGTTGTTACCAGGCGGGCATCGGCCAACTGCTGGAGCACCTCTTCTACGGCCTTGGTATGTTGCTCGTCTGTTCCCGTGACCAGTTCGCGCTTCCGGGCCCGCCGCCGGGTATCCTCGGTTCCCTCTCCGGGCTGGGTAAGGCGCAACATAATGCGCCGCACAATGCTCTGCTCATCTGAGCCAAAGCTGGCCTAGAGCGTGTCGGCCCGCTGCGCGATGGCCCCCGACACGCCACCGCTGGCCTGATACGCGCTCAGCGTCAGTAGCTGGCCCTGCCGCTGTTCCCATAACTCCAATAGGGCGTGCTGCAATAACGGCAGCGAACCCGGTTGGCGGGCTACGTCAGCCAGGATCGCGTTCACCAGCCCCGTCTCAAACTTCAGACCCACCCGCTGGGCTGGCCGCTCAATAGCCCGGCGTAGCTCGGCCTCATCCATCGAACCCACTAACACGTGTCGGGCAGAGAGACGGCCGGCCAAGTTGCGGTAGACGGCGCAGCGGTGGTAAAAATCGGCCCGCATCGTCAACAGGACCATCACGCGCCCATCGCCGACAGCCGTGGCATAGAGCAGGTTCTCGATAAAACGCTGTCGCGCCTTTTCGTCGTCACACAGGGTGAAGATTTCCTCAAGCTGGTCAACCACCAGCAGCAAACGTCGCTCCGGCGGGGCATCCGACCAGGCCCGGCGCATCAACAGATGCAATGCCCGCCCATTGGTGAATAGGTCGTTTCGCAATTGGGCAGCGTCCTGAGCTTTGTCCTGAGCGTCGCTCCGCTTACGGTCGAAGGGTTGTCGAAGGGTCGCATCCGGTGGGCCTTCTTCACCGGCCATGACAGTCGCCAATTGGGCAGCCAATTCTGCTAGCGGCTGGCTGCCCGGTTTCATCACCTGAATCACCCAGTCCGCACTGCCCGGCACCGCCCCTTCTCGCAGCGCTGGCACCAGCCCAGCCCGCACTAGGGACGATTTGCCGCTCCCCGACGCCCCCAGCACGGCTAGAAATTGAGCCGGGCGTGCCGAGGCAGGTTGCGATTCCGCAGTGAGCGCTCCCACTTTCTCCACCAATTGGTGCAGAAGGGCTTCGCGCCCGAAATAGAACTCGGCGTGTTCTTCTTCAAATACCCGCAAGCCTCGATAGGGACATCGGGTATCCAGCGGCACAACCTTTTCCGTCGCCAACGAGGGTGTTGGTAACGCGATCTCGTCCAGGGCCTCAAGCAACTCCTGGGCCGATTGGTAGCGCTTTGCCGGACTCTTTTCCAGGGCCTTTTGGATAACCTGCTCCACAGCGATGGGCAGGTCGGGATTGATGGAGCGTGGTGGGGGCAGCGGCTCGTCCAGATGATTGAGGATAATGCTAATGGACGAGTCACCGCCGAAAGGAGGGACGCCGGTGGTCAGCTCGTACAGCATCACCCCCAGGGAATAAACGTCGCTGCGCGCATCGCCTGCCTCACCTGAGCCCTGTTCAGGCGACATGTAGGTTGGCGTTCCGACAATGGTCCCGGCATCGGCCAGTCGCCTGGTACCAACAATCCTTGACAATCCAAAGTCAACCAAAATCGGCTGATCTTGGGACACGAACATGACATTGGCCGGTTTCAGGTCCCGGTGGTAAATACCATGATTATGCGCATAAGCCACGGCTTGAGTTATCAGCCGGAATAAGTGGAGGGTCTTGTCTAGAGCTATGCGCTCTCCTCGCTCGTGGGCAGCGGCCAGGCGCTCCTGTAGACTCTCTCCTGGCACCAGTTCCATGATGATGCAAAAGGTGTCACCCTCAGCGATGAAGTCATACACCTGAACAATGCCAGGATGGCGCAGCGCCGCGATGACTTTGGCCTCGTGCCGGAAACGATGGACAAAGTCAGGGTCTTCAACCAGGTGTGAGTGGATCACTTTGATAGCCACGTCGCGTTCGAGATCTGGTTGGAACGCTCTGTAAACCTGGGCCATCGCTCCACGACCTAGAGCGTTTTTGATTTGGTACTTACCCAGTTGCTTATGACTCAAGTCTGTCACTTTTTTGTCTCCGCGCAACTCGGAAGGTGCGACGTCTCTCTCGGTGTCCTGGCAATCAAGCCGCTGAGGTTCCGCTGTGCGGTTAGGATGTCCTGTAAATTCAACATGATCTTGTCACCCCCACCACCCCAACCCTCCCCCTCGCAGGGAGAGGGTGATTCTTCGCCTCGGTTGCGGGAAGTCCTTCTCCACGACCTTCGGCGATCACGATTCGTTCCTTTCTAAATTCGTTGTAGTGTCCACAATCATGGCGTATCCATTCGCCCCCGCGCCGCAGATGGTCGCCAGGGCCATCCCCCCGCCCCGGCGGCGCAACTCGTAGATCAGGGTCATCAAGATGCGCGCCCCCGTAGCCCCCACCGGGTGGCCGATGGCTACCGAGCCGCCGTTGACGTTGACCAGCTCCGGATCCACGCCCAATATCTCAATGGCGGTCAGGGTGACGGCGGCGAAGGCTTCGTTGATCTCCCACAGGTCAATATCCTCCACAGTCAGGCCGGCTTTTTGGAGCGCGTTTTGGGCGGCCAGGGCGGACGCCACGTTGATAAGCTGTGGCGCGACGGCGGCGACACCCGTGGCCACGATCCGCGCCAGCGGCTTCAAGCCTCGGAGCTTGGCCGCCTGCCCGGATATCAGAACCAGCGCCGCTGCTCCGTCGTTGAGGCCCGGTGCGTTGCCCGCCGTCACCGTCCCCTCAGGCTCGAAGGCTGGCGGCAAAGCGGCCAGTTTCTCGTAGGTTGTGTCGGGCCGAGGTTGCTCGTCTTTAGTCACCACGACCTCTCCTTTGCGCGTCTTGACCTCGACGGACACGATCTCGTCGCTGAACTTTCCCGCTGCCTGGGCTGCCTGGTAGCGTTGCTGGCTTATCAGCGCCCAGCGGTCTTGCTCCTGGCGGCCGATGCCGTACTCCTGGGCCACATGGCTGGCGAAGACGCCCATCTGAACCCCGCTGATGGGGCAGGTGAGGGCGTTGGTGAGGGCGTCCACTATCTGCCCATGCCCCAGCCGATACCCCCAGCGGGCACGGGGCAGGATGTAGGGCACCTGGCTCATGCTCTCCATCCCGCCGGCGACGATGACTTCGGCCTCATCGTGGCGGTGGCGGATGAGAGCGAAGCCCAGGCCGGCTGCCTGGAGAGCTGAGGTGCAGGCCGTGTTGATGGCCATGGCGGGAACGCTGTCGGGGACCCCAGCTTTGATAGCCGCCTGGCGGGCCGGCGACTGGCCCAGGGTAGCAGCTCCCATGCAGTTGCCCAGGATCACCTGGTTGATGGCTTCCCCTTCGATGTTAGCTTGCAGCACCGCCTCTCTGATGGTCGCCGCGCCCAGTTCCGCCGCCGTCAGCTCTTTCAACATCCCGCCGAAGCGGCCAAAGGGAGTGCGAGTTGCAGCGACGATAAAGACTTCTGTCATGTTTTGCCTCCGGCGTAGGGGCGAAGGATAGCGCACCAGCCTGGAAGAACTGGTGCTGGATAGGTTCACAACCCAGCACCGCCTGTTCACGGCGGCGCGCCCGTTATGTATGATAGCACATTCCTACTAGATAAGCAAACGGGTAGATGGACAGAGGTCCCATCTACCCGTTCGTTGTTTATTTAATTTAGGCCCCTCCCTCAGTTCCCCCAACTCTGGGGGGAAGTAGCGGCAGGGAGCTTCAATCCCCCCCCGCCCAGGGCCTGTCCTGAGGCTGCCGAAGGGTTGGGAGAGGGGGTTAGGGGGAGAGAGCCGCGAGCAGCGGCGGGATGATCTCTTTGGGATCGCCCACGATGCCCAGGTTGGCTGTCTTGAAGATGGAGGCGTTGGGGTCTTTGTGGATGGCCACCACGAACTTGGAGTCCTGCATGGCGAAATAGTGATGCACGTCTCCAGAGATCCCGCAGGCGATGTACAGATCGGGCTTGACTGTGATCTCGCTCAGTCCCACCAGTTGCTCTTCGCCGATCCAGCCCTCGTCGAGGGCCCCGCGTGAGCCTGCCACCTGGCCGCCCAGGGCCTCAGCCAATTCCTTGACCAGGGCGAAACCCTCAGCATCTCCCAGACCCCGACCGCCAGCGACGATCACGGCGGCTTCGGACAAGGCCGCCTGAGGTTGAGCTTCTTCGGCAGCTACGCTGAGCACCTTTACTTTGCCCTCGATTCCGTCCAGATTGATGGCTACCTTCTCCACGTCACCGTAGCGGTACTCGTCGGCAAAGGGGAGGCGTAAGGCGCCGGGGCGCACTGTTGCTATCTGGGGTTTAGCCCCCAGGAAGGTGCTGACGTGAAAATACTCACCGCCGTAGACCGGGTGTTTGGCCAACAGGACGCGCTCGGTTTCGTCAATGAATAGATCCAGGCAATCGGAGATCAGGCCAGTACCCAGGCGTTGAGCCAGACGAGGGGCCAACTCCTGGCCCAACTTGGTGGCTCCGAAAAGGATGATCTCCGGCTTCTGCTCTTGGAAAAGATCGCCTAGCACCTGGGCGTAGGTTTCCAGATGGTACTCGACCAGCGTAGCGTGCGAAGCTAAGCCATCGTCGGCCAAGTAGACGCCGTCGCTCCCGCAATGGATCAACTCCTGAGCCATATCCTCTAGGCCCTCGCCTAGCGTGATCGCCTGGACATAAGCGCCCAGGGCATCAGCCAACTCTCGCGCCTTGCCCACCATCTCCAGACTGCCCGGCGTCAGAGCGCCTTCCTCCGCCTCGGCCACTACCCAGATATCTCGATAGGCTATCTCCTCTTCTTCCTCAACTGCTTCGCCCGCCAGAAGTTCCCAGTATTCTAGGTCCATAGTTTGTCTCCTGTTCTGAAAGCTGAAAGCTGAAAGCTGGAAACTAAAAGCTAGTTTTTAGAATTCAGTTTCCAGCTTTTAGAATCTGCGCCAGTTCCATCGCTGCCTCGTCAGGCGTACCCGTTATGAGCTCTCCCACTGGTTGTTCTGGAGGGAAAGCCTTGCGTTTGAGGCCAACCAGAGGGCTGAGCTCCTCTTCGATCAGGCCCAGGTCGGCCAGGCCCCAGGTGGTGACTTCCCACTCCCGATAGGCGCTCATGATGCGCGCCCCGTGCGGATAGCGGGGTTGGTTGGCCTGGGGAGCGACGCTGAGCAGCGCGGGCAGCCCGACCTCTACCTCGGCGATCCCTTCTTTCTGGTTTTGTTTGGCCCTCAGATTCCCGTTGTCCAGACCAGTTATCTCGCGGACTTCCAGGACTTGCGGCAGGCCCAGGTACTCAGCCAGCCGAGGCCCTATCTGGCTGGCGCCGGTATCCAGGGCTCGCTGACCAGTGATGATGAGGTCGTAGCTTCCGATCTTCTCAATGGTTTTGCCCAAGATCAGCGCAGCGGCAGCGGCATCAGCTTCGGCGAATGTCTCATCGGTCAGCAGAAACGCCTGATCGGCTCCCATAGCCAGAGCTTCCCGCAGTGCATCGTCAACTCTGGGCTCCCCCAGGCTGAGGGCAATGACTTCAGCGCCGTGGGCGTCCTTCAACTGCAAAGCCGTCTCCAGGGCGTTCTTGTCGTTGGGGTTGATGATGTAGTTCTCTTGGTTGATGAAGACCCTCTCCAGTCGCCGGTGAACGGTGAAGCCGGCAGGGTCGAGGATTTGCTTGATGGGGACGATTATTCGCATAGAAGAATACTCCTTTCTGAAAGCTAAAAGCTGGAAACTGAAAGCTGGGTTTACCTGTAGGGTTCCTGGTGGCTCTTGATGATTGATTGGAGGAATTTGTTAAGCTGTTTGCCCAAAATGATGTACTGCTCAGTGTAATAGTCATACTGCTT
>CAYWWC010000169.1:0-9061 GCA_964461615.1 uncultured Anaerolineae bacterium | reverse complement strand
ATTGCGTGTTGCGTATTGCGTATGGCGTGCTGTCGGCTGCTCCGTTTGTTCACAAAGCTCCAGGTTGGTGGTGGTGGACAGGATGCCCGTCGAGGAGATGAAGAAGCGCGCCGTAATCGTGCCCGGCTCGACTACCCACTCTGGCAAGGACAGGTCGAGGGTGGCACCGGCCCAGACACCGTAGGCCTCTTCCACACACTCGCCTTCGTCGCAGGCCAGGCAGAAATCGCCCAGCTCGCCATCTGCCGTGACGGTGATGTCGTTCGCGGGGATGCCAGGCAGACCACCAGGCCAGCCCTCAGGGGTCAGAGAGTCGGCTTCCATTGTGCAAGTCAGCGACGCGCTGCCGGTGAAGCCGTAGACTCCATCGCCCTCCTCCCACGCGTGGAGGAAAGCATCCCCGTCACACCCCGGCGCCGCCAGGATCACCGACCCAGCGAAGCCCCAGCTCTGGTCCAGGGTCATAGCCGCCTGGACGGCCCCGATGGCGAACACCTCCAGGGTTCCCTCGAACTCCACCTCGTAGGGCTCTTCGAGATCAACCCAAAGCGATCCCTCGCCAGCCACCACGGGGCCATCGCCGGGCATCTGCTGCTCGCTCTTGATGGCGCCGCTCACCTGGATGGAGGGCTCTGGTTCGAGGACCACTTCTCCCTCCATACTGGTCAGCAGGAAGCCTGACTCACCGATGGGGATGCCTTCTTCCCAGTCGCCGGTGAACTGGACGCACTGGGGCTCCAATAGCAGCGGATACAGGCTCACCACGTCCATGACGAACTTGACGTAGATGCCGTCCGTTCCCTGGTCGGTCTGGATGTTGGGCAGGAAGAACTCGCCCTCCCCTTCTATCCGGTTCCCGCTATCGCAGAGGCAAGCGCTGGTGGGGTAGATGATAAAAGCGTCGGTGATGGGGATGGGCCCCAGCCAATCAGTGGGTACAGCTACGCAACTTGGGTCCGCGCAAACTTCGTCGCAGGGGCTGTCGGCTGTGATCGCCAGTCCTGCCACAGATGAAACCAGCAGCAGGGCTGTCATCACGGCTACGAGAAACATTCGATTGATGGTCCGAGACTGCATTTTTACCTCATCATCCCAATATCATAATGAACCATAAAAGAGGCCGCCTCCACCCAGAAAGCCTGTGTCACGATCAACGTCGCTTCCAGCGCGCCGGCGCGCCCACACTGTCGCGCCCTCTACTGTTGGGATCAATATACTCCTGCACGAGTTTCCTGCTAACTGCCAGACGCAACCCTCGCAGATACTCAGCAGCCTCCTTTGCCGTAAGGGTGGCAAGTTGACTGTAAAGTCACTCCACGACCTACCTCACCTATCTTATTATAACACAGTATTGATGAGAACGCAATCCCCCGCTCCCCTGATTCTCAGTCCTTTGTCCCTTGTTATGGTTACGCCCCCTCAGAAGGCAGAAAAGACAGAGAAGTGGAAACGCCTTTGAGGATCACAGCCATTTCCACCGCCTCGGCCAGGGAAAACACCCCCTCGAACTCCTCTTTCAACTCCATGGTCTTGATTTGGAAATCGGGAGAGAGCCGCATCTTCAACAGGTCATTCTCGAAGATCACGTCTCCGTCTGCCACCGACAAACGCGCCTCCTTCCCGCCCTCCCGCCTTCTGATGGCCCATTCTTTGGCGTCTCTCTCGACGTAGAAGGCATTGTCCTCTTCCAACTTGAAATCTCTTTCCCTGAGAAAGAGCCTGGGCTTGTCCTGGTAGGGTTTGCCGTGGTGAACACAGAAGGTCTCGCAGTTGCCGCACTCGTTGCAGAAGTCGTCCACGTGGAGGATCTGCCGAAGCTGCTCGATCTGAAAGACCTCCCCCCCGGTCACCGCCAGCTTGCCCTGCCGGCAAGAGACCGTGGGCAACATCAGGTTGACGGGCGCGACGAGGAAGGCATAGTTGGCTCGGTTGGGGCATACCTCCACGCACTTGTCGCACAGAGTCGAACATTGCAGACATCGGGCCGCTTCAGCCAGGGCCGCTTCCTCTGTCAGGGTTGCTTCGACCAGGCGATGTCCTGAGCTTGTCGAAGGGTCGAAGCCGCCACGCCGATCTGGCGGAAGCATCACCCCCTCGTGCTGCGTCGCCTTTCTAGCCCGGGCCCGTTTGACTTGTGCTATTTCTTCCTCAGGCAGCACAGGAAGGTGGACGGACGGCCGCGCAAACGGCACACCCAACTGCTGGCAAATGGCCTCGGCGGCCCGCCGCCCATCGGCGCAGGCCTCGACGATGGTGGCGGGTCCCCGCACGGCGTCGCCGCCAGCATAGACCTGCCCTTCTCTCGCCAGCCCGGTCTCGGGGATGACGGCGATAGTTCCATCCTTGTGGAGAGAAACCGCGCTTCCGTCGAGGAAGGAAACATCTGGAACCTGGCCGATGGCCACGATGATGGAATCTGCCTCGATTTGGAACTCGCTGCCAACGACGGGAAGAGGCCTTCTCCTCCCGTCTGGCCCTGGCTCTCCCAGCTCGTTCCGCACACATTCCAGGGCGACAACCCGGCCCTCCTGCAAGATGATCCCAGTGGGAGAGGCCAATTCTTTCAGGATGACGCCTTCGGCCAAAGCTTCTTCGATCTCCTCCTCGATAGCCGGCATCTCCTGGCGGGTACGCCGGTAGACGACCGTCACCGAGCCGCTGGCGATTCGTCTGGCAGTCCTGGCGGCATCCATAGCCGAGTTCCCTCCGCCGATGACCAGCACCTTGCTGCGCCCCCCCTCTTTCCCCCCCAACTTTGGGGGGGATGAAGGGGAGGCTGCCTCGCCCCGCCGCACTCGGTCGAGCAGGTCGAGGCTATGATAGACGCCTTCGCCAAGGCAAGCGCAAGCATGCACGTCGCCCTCGATGCCCAGACGGGCATCCTTCCCCGCGCCCGAGGCGATGTAGACCGCGTCAAACCCATCTGCCAGAAGCTTCTCTGGTGGAGATGTGATGAGGTGAGAAAGCTCGATCTTCACACCCAGATTCGTGATTCGGGCAATGTCCTCTTGAACGACGGCCTCAGGCAGCCGGAAGGTGGGAGCGATGGCCAGCACCCCTCCAGGCCGGTCTTTGGCTTCGTAGATGGTCACTTCGACACTGTTCAGGGCCAGGAAGTAGGCGGCGGCTAATCCTGAGGGGCCGCTGCCGATCACGGCCACTTTTGGATATTGGGTATTGGATATTGAGGATTGGGGCACGTTTCCTTGTTCGGCGGCGAACCGTTTGAGAGCGCGGATGGCGACTGGTTGGTCGTAGTTGTTGCGGGTGCAGCGGGTCTGGCACAGGTGGTTGCAGATGTAGCCGGTGACGCCGGGCAGGGGGTTGCGGGAGAGGATGACCTCCAGCGCCTGGTCGTATTTCTGGCAGGAGACCAGCCAGGCATACTCAGGCACGTCCTGTAGGATCGGACACGTCCCCACGCAGGGGGCAGTGATGCAGTCGAACAGTCCCAGCTTCGACTCGACCTTGGGCAGGCCGTAGGGATGGTATCCCTTCTTGTAGCGGGGGGCTGCCAGGGCACTGGCGACCTCTCGTGCCAGATGGGCCCGCTTATCTCGGGCCAGTGCCTCAAGGCTGGTCACTCCCAGGTCGCGCACATCCCTTTCCAGGTTCTCCAGGTATTGAAGCATCCTGGAGTAACCGCCCGGTTTCAGCAGGTCGGAGACCGTGGTGACAGGCCAGGCGCCGGCGGCCAGGATGCCCGTCAGATTGAAGGCATCGGCTCCGGCAGAGAAGGAAACGTTGAGATCGCCATCAAACTCCTGGGAAAGCTTATGGAAGAGATTGATGGTGATGGGGTAGAGGGCGCGCCCCGACATGTACATTTCGTCGCCGGGAAGAAGGCCCTTGTGGTTGGCCAGGGCCAGGGTGTTGCTCAATTTGACCCCGAACGCAAGACCCTGCTCTGCAGCAACCTCTTTCAGGGTCTTGATCAATTCCACCGCACGGTCGTATTGCAGGTCGTGCTCGAACACGTGGTCGGGGATGTGGATCTCCGTGAAACCGAGGTGGTCGTGGAGGATGCGCATCACTTCCTCTTTGCCCAACAGGGTGGGGTTCAGCTTGATCGTGGTGTGCAGCCCTCTTTCCTCCAGCAGATACCTGCCGATCTGTTCGATTTCGTCAGGGGGGCAGCCGTGCATGGTGGAAAGGGTGACGCTGTTGGTGACGCAAGCCGGAATCTCGATCTCGGAAGTGGAAACGGTGTCACCGAACTGGGGAAACTTCTCTTTCAGAACCGCCTGTATCTCGGCGATTTCCTCGGAGGCATCTTCCAGCTTGTCCATGAAACGGGTAATGGGCGGGCTCTGGATCCCTTCCAGATTATAGCCGACGCTCATGTTGAAAACCGTGCCAAAGGGAAAGGCCTCGAAGCCCAGGAGCCGGCGGAGGACGTGGATCAAGGCCCAGGCCTTGACGTACTCGCTGGCGGACTGCTCCAGCTTGAGCTCTTGGGACCATTCGACGTTGTAGCCCTCGTCCTCCATGTCAATGCACGGCCTGGGTATCTCCAGTTCATCCATGATCTGCACGGTCTTCAGCTCAATGAATCGGCCTCCGGAAAGCCAGGCACAGATGATGTTCTGGGCCAACTGTGTATGGGGTCCCGCCCCCGGCCCGATGGGCGTGGCCAGGTAATGCCCAAAGAGGTCCTCGATGGCGTAAGGGCTGTCCTTTTGGGGGACGTAGAAAAGAGAGCGGTGAATCCCAAAGATTGACTGGTTCCCCCCAAGCTCTTTCAGAATCCAGTCGAGAAGGACTTCGAAGGGTTGGACTTTCATGGTGTCAGACATGCTTCCTCCCATCATTTGCCGAGGTCTCCTGATCGAGGCGTCCTCGGGCTCGGCCGGGAGACCTTCGTCCATCAAGAAACCGCCACCCAGCAGAAATATCCAATATCCAATGCCTTATTACATCCCCGTGGGGATGTCCAAGAAGGTTGTCTCCAGGCCGAACTTTTCCTCCAGATGGCGAGCCAGCGCCTTCACGCCCAGCGTCTCGGTGGCATAGTGGCCGCCGTAGACGACGTTGAGGCCCCGTTCGGCGGCCTGGTGGAAAAAGCTGTGGCTGGTCTCGCCGGTGACAAAGGTATCAAAGCAAGCGTCTACAGCCTGCTCCATCATGTCACTACCGAATCCGGAGATGCACCCCACTTGCGACACCTCCGCCGGGCCGTGGCCCAGCACGCGCACCGGAGGTTCGCCGGTGGCCCGCGCCAACTGCTCGACCAGCACGTCCAACAGAATGGGCGGCTCCAGCACGCCGCCGATGCCGATTTCGCGTCCCTGATACTCGCCAAAGCTGCGGGGGGCCTTCAATCCCAACAGGCGGGCCAGCTCCGCGTTGTTGCCCACCTGGGGGTGACAGTCCAATGGCAGGTGGACGGCGTATAGGCCGCAGCCACCCTCGATGAGCGTCCTTATCTGCTGGAAGAGGGGACCAACCAGGCGGAAGGGCTTGCTCCAGAAAAGTCCGTGGTGGACGATGAGTAGTTGTGCGCCAGTGGCGACCGCCCGCCCGAAGGCGGCCTGGCAACCATCCACGGCGAAGGCGACTTTCGTCACTTCTTCCGGCCCCTCCACCTGGAGGCCGTTCTGGGAGCTATCTTCGATCTCTTTGACGCGCAGGTAGTCGTCGAGATAGGTGATCAGTTCGTCACGTTTCATTTGGGTCTCCTTCTCATAATCTCTTCCAAAGCTTACCCGCCAACTCTCGCGATTTAGCGCAGATCTCCTCCTCGTCCAGCGTCAGGAGCTGCTTCTCCCGCATCAGCACCCGACCGCCGACGATGGTGGTGTCCACCCCCGTGCCGTCCACACCAAAGATGATGTGCCAGGGGAAGTTGCCTTCCGTCAAGGGGGTGGTGGGCACGTAATCAACCAGAACAATGTCGGCCAGGGCGCCCACGGAGAGCTCGCCCAACGAGTCGGGGCGGTGTCCTGAGGTCGCTTCGCTTACAGTCGAAGGAAAGAACAGACTGGCTATCTGGGCGTTGTTCTGAAACGCCATCTGCATCACCTGGTCGGCGCCCATGACTCGTGGATCGCTCTTGCTCAGCTTGTGCAGGAGGTAGGCGACATGCATCTCGGTGAACATGTTATTGGAGAAGCCGTCGTTGCCCAGGCCAACGTCAATCCCTAGTTTGAGCATGCCCGGCACGTCGGCCACGCCCACGGCGTTGTTCATGTTGGAGCGAGGGTTGTGGACTACCCGCGTGCCCGTCTCTTGCAGGATCTCCTTCTCGTAGGCGTCCACGTGCACGCAGTGAGCGGCGATGGTCTGGGGACCCAGCACGCCGAACTTGCCCAGTCTCTCTACGACCCGCAGGCCCGATTTCTTCAGGCTATCCCGCACGTCGGCCATGTCCTCGGCCACGTGGATGTGAAATCCTGCCCCCAGCTCATTGGCCACTTCCACCGTCCTCTCCAGCGTCTCATCGGACAGGGTGAGCGAGGCGTGCAACCCGAAGGCGCCAGCCAGCTTGTTGTTTTGCTCACTCGCCATTTTCTCGATGAATCGCGCGTTCTCCTCTATCCCCGCCTGGGCCAGCTCCTCCCCGTCCCTGTCCGTCACCTCGTAACACAGGCAGGCTCGCACCCCGGCCTCCTCCACTGTCTCGGCGATGATGTCCAGCGAGCCCTCGATGGCGCTGGGAGAGGCATGGTGATCTATGAGGGTGGTGGCGCCGTGGCGAATGGCATCAATCAAGCAGACTAGCGCGCTGTAGCGAATGTCTTGCCAGAAGAGAGCCTTGTCCAGCCGCCACCACAACTTCTCCAGAATCTCTGGGAAATTCTGGGGGGCTGCGCCAGGGATAGCCATCCCCCGAGCGAAAGCGCCGTAGAAGTGGGTGTGGGCGCAGATCAGCCCAGGCATCGCCAGTTTGCCCTGGGCGTCGAGGATTTCCTCAGCGGGGTACTTGGCCCGAAGCTCCGCCGTCGGGCCCAGATCGGCTATGTGCTCGCCCGTGATGAGGATAGCTCCATCGTGGATGACGTGCATGCTTGCGCTTGCCTCGAGGTTTCCCGCGTTCTCCTTGCCAAAGGTGATTAGTGTACTGTTAGCGATGAGCATCTTAGCACCTCCTATTTTGGTCAGATGGTCCGTGGTCAGGTGGTGGCTGGTCTGCCCCGCCTCCGCCACCAGATGAAAGCCCCGGTGAGAGGGATCAATCCAAGCAGAGCGACGACGCCGGCGTTGAGAGGGGAGCTGGGTGGATCCTCGGGCGCGCTCACCACGGGCAACGTTGGGACAGGGGAGCTGGTAGCGGTGGCCGTCGGGGAGGGGATGAGGGTAAGAGTGAGTGTGGGGGAAGGTGTGTTCGTGGTAGCGGTAGCCGTCGGCGTCGGCGTGTCTGTGGTTGTAGGTGTAGCAGTGGGCGATGCGGTCAGAGTAGCGGTGGGCGTCGGAGTGGGTGTGGGAGTCCGCGAGGCAGTAGGCGAAGGCGTGGGTGACGGCGTCTCGGTAGGCAAGGGCGTCGGCGTGGGCGTTGGGGTGGCAGTAGGTGAAGGTGTTGCTGTGCTGGTTGGCGGGGCCGTCGGCGTTGGGGTGGGCTGGAGGAGGCCGCGAGCCGAAGGCGGGCCTTCCTCGACCAACAGGAGAGGGCTGCCGCCGATGAAACAACTGACAGGATCGCTGCAGAGGGCGCCAGCCAAGGTCAAGACATACTGGCCATTGTCTGGAGTCAGCGTCCAACTCTGTCCCTCTTGGTTCACCAGGATGGCCTGCGGCGCTATGGCCTGCACAGCTATCGTGGTGGTCACAGACGAGCGATTCCAGAGCACAGTGGTCGTCCTCTCTCCCCGATCAATGGTGACTTGATCAACGTCCCCCCGGCGGACCAGGCTGGCTTTGCGGTAACCCGCGAAGTAGGTGGTCACCACCTGGTAAGCGTGAAAAGCCGGGCGGAGGCTGCCATCGCCCCGGACAAGGCCGTAGGGCTCAGGATTGGAGTGGACGTCGCCAGGCTTGTCAATCATCTTGTAGATGGCGATGCGCTCGACTCCGGCCGCCAGACCCAGAGCCCAGGCCTGGATGATGTACGATGCCTGTTCGTCCAGGCTGATCACGAAGCGGGGATTGTGCACTGGACGGCTGGGGTCATGCGAAGGCGCAGCGTTGGTCTCGTTGATCCAGATGGGCTTGTCCAGACCGTGCTCCTGCATCGCTTGGCGAAAAACGCTGGCGATGTCGTAGATCGTATGGGGCTTGAAGTAGATGTGCAGGGTGACGACGTCGAAATAGTGATTGTGCTGCGGAGCCGTAGGGTCCTGGACGGCGACTTCCAAAAGCCGCTCAAAATACTGTCGTCGGCCATAAACCCAGTCCCACCAGTAGGTCAGCCCCGTCAGGTGGATGACGCAGTTGGGGTTGGCTTCTTTGGCTGCCAGATAGGCTACCTTGAGCAATTGGTAGTAGTCCTCCAGCGAGCCGGCCCAAGCATTTCCGACGTGTTCCCCGTCCCAGACATCGGGCTCGTTCCAGATGATCCAGTGGTCAATACGGCCCGCGTAGTGGCTCACTACTCGCCTGACGAAAGATGCCCACAGGTTATTGGGATCGTCGTGGGGCAAGTAGAGACCACGGGGCACGCCGCGAAGAGGCTCGCCATCGGTGGCCCAATAGGGAGTGTTCTTGAGCAGACCCACCACTTCCCGTCCCTGGGCTCGCTCCCTGTCCAGGACCTCGTCGGGGAAGTACTGGTCGTTCCAATCCTCTGAGCCGTTGGGTTGCAGTTGATGCCACCAGAAGAGTATCCGTTCCCAGCCCACACCGGCCAGGGTGGCCTGATCGGGCGCATCATAAGCCTCCACTGCGCCGAAGCGAGGGTCGGGTGGCGACGCAGCGGAGGCTGGCGTACCAATCCAGATGTGTGGGATCAATAATCCAAGGCAGACTAAGGCCGGGAGCGCTTTCTTCAACGATTGTTCTCCTTTTGGGGAATTATATCCCATCTGGCCGCTTTTGTCCAGCCAACGCGCTGACCCAATCGGGATAGGGGGGCGGGCTAAGCCCGCCCCCCTCCCACACCACCGGACATGCGGGTCCGCATCCGGCG
>CAYWWC010000168.1:0-9177 GCA_964461615.1 uncultured Anaerolineae bacterium | reverse complement strand
GTCAGGACCCTGAGTTTCTGAACTGGGCCCTGGCGGAATCTCAACGCCGCAAACCGATTAACCAACTCAAGCGAACGCTCAGTTACTACTGGCAGCGCTACGCCAGACCACGCGAAGCTATGGCCAAGCTTCGGAGTCTCATACTCAAGAGAGTTGCTGCTTGAGGCAAAGACGCACAAACTCCTTATCTCTCTTCTTGTCTCCCCACCGCTCATCATCACCGAGGTGCAGATGGACAAAGTAGTACGCTTGCTTCAAGAAGTCGTTCTGGAAGTAGGTGAAGCCTCGTTGTTAGCCCGTTAATTTGGAGACGAAATGACGTCTAGGCTGACCAGCATGCACGACGCCATCGCCGCCCACGTCCACGATGGGGATACCGTGGCCATCGAAGGCTTCACCGCCTGCATCTGTTTCGCCGCCGCCCACGAGATCATCCGCCAGGGACGCCGAGATTTGACTCTGTGCCGCATGACGCCTGACCTAGTCTACGATCAGATGATCGCCGCCGGATGCGCCCGCAAGATGGTCTTTTCCTACCTGGGCAACCCCGGCGTCGGTTCCCTGCACTGCGTCCGTCGGGCGGTGGAGAAGGGCATCCCACACCCTATTGAACTGGAGGAGTACTCCCACTTTGGGATGGTGGGGCGTTACCTGGCAGGGGCCTATCGGCTGCCCTTCTTCCCCCTGCGCTCCTACCTGGGGAGCGACCTGCCACGGGTCAACCCCCGCATCCGCTCCGTCGAAAGCCCCTATACTTCGACCGGGCTCAGTACAAGCGGTGATGGCCTCATCGCCGTCGTCCCGCCCCTCAACCCCGGTGTGGCCATCATCCACGCCCAGCGAGCCGATCGGGAGGGTAACACCCAACTTTGGGGCCTGCTGGGGGTGCAAAAAGAGGCCGCCTTCGCGGCCAGGAACGTCATCGTCGTCGTCGAGGAGATTGTGGACGAGGCAGTGATCCGCGCGGACCCGAATCGCACCATCATCCCAGGCCTGGTGGTGGACGCGGTGGTCCACGAGCCCTACGGCACGCATCCTTCGTACGTGCAGGGGTACTACGATAGAGACAACGAGTTCTACCTGCGGTGGGACAAAATCAGCCGGGACGAAGCAGCCACGCAAGCCTGGCTAGAGGAGTGGGTCCACGGCGTGCGGGGCCGGGCGGAGTACGTAGACAAAATGGGGCCAGAGACCTGGGAGCGGCTAGCACCGGAAGAGGCACTGGCAGAACCAGTGAACTATGGGTTATATAGATAATACGCAACACGCAATACGCAGCACGTACTTCGTGTTCCGTTTGCGTATTGCGTATGAGCCTCGAGGCAAGAGATGACCGACTACACTCCCTCCGAGATGATGATCGTGACCGCGGCGCGGGTGCTGGCGGGCGTCCGTACCGTTTTCGTCGGCGTGGGTCTGCCCAACAGCGCCTGCAACTTGGCGCGGCGAACGGTGGCGCCGGATCTGGAGTTGATCTACGAGAGCGGCGTCTATGGTGCCCGACCGGCCCGACTGCCCCTCTCCATCGGCGATCCCGCCCTCATCAGCGGGGCGACCTCGATCTGCTCGATGGCTGACCTTTTTGGGCTGTACCTGCAGGGCGGTCGAGTGGAGGTGGCTTTCCTGGGCGGGGCGCAGATTGATCGCTTCGGCAACCTGAACACCACCGTCATCGGCGATTGGGAGCACCCCAAAGTGCGCCTGCCGGGCAGCGGGGGCGCGTGTGAGATCGCCATCAATGCCCAGCAGATTTTCGTGATCATGCGGCTTCGGCGGCGGGCCTTCGTCGAGAAACTGCACTTCCTCACCAGCCCCGGCCACCTGGGAGGCGCGGGCGAGCGAACCAAACTGGGGCTGCCGGGAAGTGGCCCCCAGTTGGTGGTCACAGACAAGTGTGTCTTCCGCTTCGATGAGACGACGGCTGACGCTAATGAGATGGTGCTGGAGAGTCTGCATCCAGGCGTGAACCTGGCCGAGGTGCAGGCAGAAGTGGGTTGGGAACTGAAGGTAGCCCCGTGCTCTGGCCGGTCTCTGACCGAGCCAGGGGAGACAGAGCCGCCGACGGAGGAGGAACTGCGCTTGCTGCGGGAGGAGTTGGACCCGCAGGGACTGTATCGCTGACAGGGTTTCGAGCCAACTCATCTTGAGACCTGCCCTGAGCGAAGTCGTACACTGACTTGACAATCGGGCGAATTCATGGTATAAACCAAAGACTTATTTGCAGCCGACGCAGTTCTCTGATTGCCTTCACCCATCGCAAGTGCGTAGGGCTACCCCCGACGTTGGCCCGGTCTCACCGAGACCCTAGACAGATGAGGAGGGTGTGTTTATGTAATGAAACTAGCTCGACGAGGAAGTTTATCCGAAGAAGCTGCTGCAACCGTGCAACAGCCATAGCATCCATTAAGGAGGAGAAAAACAATGAACGGCAAGAGAATCTTTGGGCTGCTGGTGACAATGCTCATCCTGAGCTCCATCATTGCAGCCTGCGCACAGCCCACCCCACAGGTGATCGAAAAGGAAGTAATCGTCAAGGAAGAGGTCCCGGTCACCGTCGAGGTGGAGAAGGAGAGAATCGTCGAGAAGGAGGTCATCCAGACCGTCGAGGTCGAGAAAGAGGTCGTCGTCGAGAAGGAAGTGGAGGTCACGCCCGTGGCCGGCCGCTGCGCTCCGATAGACCCGGCCGAGGTTGACGAGATCAAGATCGGCGCCACAGTGCCGCAGTCCGCGCCCGGTGCTATCGCTGGCGGACGGGCCATGATGACCGCCATCAACATCGCCGTGAGCCAGATCAACGCCGACGGCGGGATCCTGGGCAAGCCGGTTAGGGTGGTCTTCTACGACACCGCCAGCCTGCCTGAGCGCGGCACGGCCGCTGGGGAGTATCTGATCACGCAGGAATGTGTGGTCGGCATCGTGGGTGAGTACCACAGCTCCGCTGGCGTGGCCATGAAGGAGGTATCCCACAAGTACCACATACCCACCGTCTTCGCCGAGACGTGGAACGACACCATCACTGGTGTTGGCTACGAGGAGGTCTTCCGCATCGCCCCGGCTTCGTCCATGGTCGCCAAGGCTGACGCGGACTATATCCAGGCCCTGGGCGCCGAGTTCGTCGTCATCTTTTCGGAGAACACGGACTATGGCGTGCCAGCAGCCGAGGCCACGACCGAAAAGCTGGCCGAGCGCGGCATCGAGTCGGAGACGTATCTGGCTGACAAGGGCACGTTGGACTACGCGCCGATCATCGCCCGCATCCAGGCTGGGCCGACCCCCGACGTTATTCTGGTGCTCATGACCGGCGAGGACTCCTACAACTTCGAGCAGCAGGCGGCGGAAGCCGGGCTGATGCCGAACGAGGACACCGTCTGCATCGCCAACCAGGTTGCCATTCAGTCGGACGTCTTCTGGGAGAGCGTGCCGGACGGCAACTACTGCGCCTTCCGCAAGGTTGGTCTGGTGCCGTCGTTGGCTAACGAGGTCACGAAGAAGTTCGAGGCCGAGTACCGCAAGCACTTCGACTGGTTCCCCGAGTCCTTCGCTCTGGAGGCCTATGACTCGATGATGCTGATGGCCAACGCCATCGAGAGCGCAGGCACGCTGGATCCGGACGCCATCATCGAGGAGCTGGAAGCCACGGACATGACCTTGGCCCAGGGCCACTACTACTTCAAGTACGGCACCCACAACCCTGTCCCTGCCGACGTACCCGATTGGATGTGGCACCAGTGGCCCGATCCCGCTGTGCTGTTCCTCCAGTACTTTGAGGTGGGGCAGGATGGCGACGATGCGGCTGTGGTCTACCCCGAGGTCTACCAGACCCACGGCACCTTCCTGATCCCCTACGGTGAAAAAGTGGAGCCTCTCGTCAAGGAGACCATCGCTGGCCGCTGCGCTCCGATAGACCCGGCCGAGGTTGACGAGATCAAGATCGGCGCGCCGGTACCGCAGTCCGCGCCCGGTGCTATCGCCGGCGGACGGGCCATGATGACGGCCATGAACATCGCCGTGCAGCACCTCAACGACGCCGGCGGTGTTCTGGGCAAGCCGGTCAGGGTGGTCTTCTACGACACCGCCAGCCTGCCTGAGCGTGGCACGGCCGCTGGGGAATATCTGATCACGCAGGAATGTGTGGTCGGCATCGTGGGAGAGTACCACAGCTCCGCTGGCGTGGCCATGAAGGAGATATCCCACAAGTATCACATGCCGACGGTATTCGCCGAGACGTGGAACGACACCATCACCGGTGTTGGCTACGAGGAGGTCTTCCGCATCGCCCCGGCTTCGTCCATGGTCGCCAAGGCTGACGCGGACTATATCCAGGCCCTGGGCGCCGAGTTCGTCGTCATCTTTTCGGAGAACACGGACTATGGCGTGCCAGCAGCCGAGGCCACGACCGAAAAGCTGGCCGAGCGCGGCATCGAGTCGGAGACGTATCTGGCTGACAAGGGCACGTTGGACTACGCGCCGATCATCGCCCGCATCCAGGCTGGGCCGACCCCCGACGTTATTCTGGTGCTCATGACCGGCGAGGACTCCTACAACTTCGAGCAGCAGGCGGCGGAAGCCGGGCTGATGCCGAACGAGGACACCGTCTGCATCGCCAACCAGGTTGCCATTCAGTCGGACGTCTTCTGGGAGAGCGTGCCGGACGGCAACTACTGCGCCTTCCGCAAGGTTGGTCTGGTGCCGTCGTTGGCTAACGAGGTCACGAAGAAGTTCGAGGCCGAGTACCGCAAGCACTTCGACTGGTTCCCCGAGTCCTTCGCTCTGGAGGCCTATGACTCGATGATGCTGATGGCCAACGCCATCGAGAGCGCAGGCACGCTGGATCCGGACGCCATCATCGAGGAGCTGGAAGCCACGGACATGACCTTGGCCCAGGGCCACTACTACTTCAAGTACGGCACCCACAACCCTGTCCCTGCCGACGTACCCGATTGGATGTGGCACCAGTGGCCCGATCCCGCTGTGCTGTTCCTCCAGTACTTTGAGGTGGGGCAGGATGGCGACGATGCGGCTGTGGTCTACCCCGAGGTCTACCAGACCCACGGCACCTTCCTGATCCCCTACGGCACAACGCCGTAATCTGGTTAGATCCCACACCTGTAAGTTCGAGGGGCGTCTGCGAAGCAGACGCCCCTCATCCCAAATGGAACTTGGCAATCGGCAGGCTTTCGTAGTGACGACTGACGAATTCTGAGAATTCACTCGGGTAACCGCAGAGTGGCTTCTATTGCTGCACTACAGGACTTCGGCGAGCGTCTCGACTGAGCTCGCCGAAGTCTCAGTCGAGCCGTTGGAAAGCCGTAGATTGGGCCGCTCTGTGCCGCCAGAAAGACCGGTTACTGCCCAAACTACACCATTTCATGGTGCAGTTTCGCTCTACCACACCACCGTCCCATTACCCAAGTTGTTTTCTGGAAGTTCAAAAGTCGCTACTTACGAACCCTGAGAATAGAGGAGACGAGATATGGAAATCACGGGTCAATACCTGATGAACCTGATCTCTAACGGACTGCTGATCGGATCTATCTATGCACTGATGGCCTTAGGCCTGACCCTGATCTTCTCCGTGCTGGGCATCGTCAGCTTTGCCCACGGTGAGTACTTCATGATCGGTGGGTACGTGGTGTACTTCATACTGGAGAGATTCACCGATTTGAATCCACTACTGGCCATTCTTGCGGCCGGGCTGGTCACCTTCTTGATTGGTATAGTCTTCGAGCGGTTATTCCTGCGACCCATGGCGCGGGGGGAGATCGAACGCCCTGGTGAATATGCCATCCTGGTCACTTTTGGGCTGGCTTTCTTCCTCCAGTATCTCGTGCAGGGCATCGTGGGGCCTCATTCCAAGAGGGCGCAGCGCTTCTTTGACTTGCCGAAAGTTGACCTGGGATGGCTCACTTCCAGAGCGGGGACATTGAAGATAGGGGGTATCCCGTTTAGTGCCAGCCGCTTGGCTGCGGCTGGCATCTCGGTGATCTTGCTGTTAGCGATGATATACTTCATCAAGCGTACCTGGGTTGGCAAGGGATTGCAGGCTGTTAGCCAAGACAAAGAGGCCGCGGCAGTGGTGGGGATCAATCCCCTGAGTATGAACACTCTGGCATTTGGTCTCGGCACCATGCTGGCCGGCATGTCTGGCGCGACGTTGGTCAACGTCTTCGCCTGGGTGCCGTGGGTGGGGGTCCCTGCCTCGAGCAAGTCCTTCGTGATCATCGTATTGGGCGGTATGGGCTCGATGCCTGGAGCGATGTTGGGAGGCTTGATCATCGGCGTTGTTGAGGCACTTGGGTCGGGGCTGCTTCCTGACCCAAGCAAGGCGCTGGCGTACAAAGATGCCTTTGGCCTTCTGTTATTCGCCCTGGTTCTCCTGCTGAAACCCACAGGACTATTCGGGAGGGAACTATGAGGCGCTTACCCTTTCAGTGGATTCTGCCATCAGGTTTACTCATCCTGGCACTGGCTGCGCCAGTACTGCTGAGAAACCAGCAATACTGGCTGTTTATCGCCATCCAGGCTTTTTTCTATGCCATGCTGGCCTCCAGTTGGGCGCTTCTGGCTGGGTACGCGGGCCAGTTTTCCTTCGGACACATCGCTTTTATGGCCATAGCGGCTTACACCAGCGGTATCCTGGGCCGGGACCTGGGATGGTCGCCCGTTCCAGGCATAGTTGCAGGAACACTAATGGCCGGAGTGGTAGGTTTGATCGTCGGGTACCTGTGCCTCCGTCTACGGCGCACCTATCTGGCCTTGTTTACCATTGCTTTCGCTGAGATCTTTCGGCTGGCGGTCAACGCGGAACTGGATCTCACCGGAGGTCCAATGGGACTATACGTTGATTACCTGCTGGATACCACATCGTACGTACCCTACTACTACATCATGCTTGTTCTGCTGCTGGGCTCGCTGGGCTTCATGTACTGGCTGGTGAGCTCTCGCTTCGGCCTGTTCTTCCGCTCGATCCGGGAGGATGAAGAAGCGGCCGCAGCGATGGGCGTGCATATCGTGCGGTACAAGATCATGGCCTTTGTGGTAACTTCCATGATCGCCGGATTGGCCGGTGCAGTGGATCATCATATCATTGGCTTCATTGCGCCCACTGAATTGATCATTGGCCGCATGAGCCTGATAATCGCCATGGCCGTGGTCGGCGGTATCGAGAGTCTGGCCGGCGCAGCCCTGGGAGCGATATTCATCCACTTTGCGCTGGAGTGGCTGCAGCAGATCCCTGTGCCTGCCAGCCTGATGCCAAGGTTGATAGAGATGGCTCCCACCCTGGAGAGGTTCGGCATGGGCGTCGGCGATCGCGGCCTTATGACTTATGCCTGGCGGATGGTCGCTTTTGGATTGCTGTTGATGCTCGTGCTGCGCTTCTGGCGCAACGGGCTGATTCACCCCATCATTGACCGACTGTTCAGGCAGCGGGCGAGGGAAGAGTCCGTGGCCAAGCGCGTGCAAGCGGCGGAAGTAGCCTCCTCCCCAACATTGGGGGGAGGCGAGGTAGCTTCCCCCCCAGAGTTGGGGGGGACGGCGGAAGACCTCGCTAGGGGGGGGCAGAATCATGATTGAACTCGATGTGCGCGATGTGTACAAGAGCTTTGGCGGGATTCAGGCCCTCAACGGGGTCACTCTGAGCATTCGGGGCAACGAATTGATCGGATTGATCGGGCCGAACGGCGCTGGCAAGACGACGCTGACCAACGTGCTAGATGGCGTGTACAAGCCCACCAGCGGCGAGGTGTGGTTCAACGGCCAGCGGATCTCTGGCCTCCCCCCCTACGTAATCGCCCACCGTGGTCTGGGTCGTACCTTCCAGGTGACGCGCGCCTTCCGGCGGATGACGGTGCTGGAAAACATGCTCGTCCCGGCCATGGCCCTCAATCCCACGGCCCGCCAGCGGGATTTCCACGACAAGGCCATGGAGGTGCTCGAGTTTCTGACCATAGAACACCTGGCTCACGACTATGCCCGCAGCCTCTCGGGCGGACAGCAGAAACTGCTGGAATTGGGTCGCCTGCTGATGCTGGATCCCGACATCATCATCCTGGACGAGCCCTTTGCCGGCGTGCACCCCAAGTTGATGGAAAAGATCTACGAGTACATCGAAGTCGTGCACGGGCAGGGCAAGGCTTTTATCATCATCAGCCACGACATGGACTCGATATTCGCCCTCAGCAAGCGGCTATTGGTGCTGAACTACGGCGAGTTGATTGCCGATGGCGACCCCAAAGTGGTAAAGGAGGATCCGGTGGTCATCGAGGCCTACCTGGGCAAGGAGGAAGACGAAGGCCCAGTGGTCATTCCCGCTGGCAGGCTGGCTGCTACTGAGGAGACTGCGGAGGGAAGCGATGCTTGAGGTAAAGGATCTGTACGTTGGCTACTACAAGGACCTGAATATCTTGCAAGGCGTTTCGATCACAGCCCAAAAGGCCAAGATCACCACCGTCCTCGGCGCCAACGGCGTGGGCAAGTCCACGCTGCTTAAAGCGATGTATGGCTTTCTAAAGCCCAACTCGGGCCAGGTGATTATTGATGGGCAGAACCTGATCGGTATCCCCACCCACAAACGGATTGGCATGGGCATCTCGTACATCCCGCAGCAGCCGGGCATCTTTCCCTGGATGACGGTCGAAGAGAACCTGAAGCTGGGAGCCTGGACGTTCAAGAGCGATAAAGCGCGCATCCGGTGTAAGATTGAGGAGAACTACGAGCGATTCCCGATGCTCAAGGAGCGCCGCAAGTCCAGGGCCAACGAGCTCTCCGGCGGTATGCAGCGCATGGTGGAGGTCGGGCGGACGCTGATGACCGACCCCAAAGTGATCCTGGTGGACGAGCCGACGGCTGGCCTGGCCAAGCTGCTGTCCGAGGAGGTCTACCAGATGCTGATCCAGTTGCGGGACGAGGAGGGCATGACCATCGTCCTGGTGGACCAGAATATCCGCCAGGCGCTCAAGATCGCTGACTACGTTTACGTGTTAGAACTAGGCCGCAACCGCTTCGAGGGCCCGGTCGAGGAATTCACGGATTTGAAGAAGGCGTTCTGGGCATAAAGGAGGTAAACTATGTTAGTAAGAGAACGCATGACACTGCATCCGCTGACGATGGAGCCTACGGCGTCCATCACAGAGGTGCATCGGTACATGAAGGAAAACAACATCCGCCACCTGCCCA
>CAYWWC010000167.1:0-9240 GCA_964461615.1 uncultured Anaerolineae bacterium | reverse complement strand
GATGGGATTACCTCAAATGCCGGATGGGGTTCTGCACACACTGAGACGTCTGGCACAGAGAGAGTAAAACCATACACTCTCCCATTGAATCGCACATATAGAGGCACAGATGGATTCTCATTGACTAGCCCCCATGCAAACGCAAGCGAGTCACCCTCAATGTATATACCATTTGCAGCCTGATCAAGATCATAGCTTGCATCGGGCCATTGCGGTGTCTGTTCTGTTGGCTCGGCATCAGTGGGCCAAGCCGTCAGATATGCTCTGTCTGGTACATACGGTCTTGCATCTACAACTGTGGCAGGCACTCCCTCCAGAAACTCGATTAGCTCGACAAATCCTTCTGGAGCACTCGGTAAATCAACATGCACCTTTCTAGGCTGTTCGGAATGGCTGGCGAGGTTTACAGCCAAGATGGTGTAAGGATCAGGTGCTGCCGAATAGTAGGTTTCCTCCCAATCATAGAATCCGGCGTTCACAATGCGCTGAAGCAGTTCCCTCATTTGATTCTGTGTGAGATAACCTGCCATCATGCGGCGTTGATAGTGCACGTAACCATCACTCAACCAGATGATTCGTCCGTCCCCCCACACTTGCAGAGGTGGGATCAAAGTTGCGACTGAATAGACAGATGCACGATATGACTCCCAATGTCGGATGATCAATGTGTTTGGATTCGTATCCCAATGTAAATCCGCATTGCTAGGCACCCACTTCACGGCATCAAAGGCGATCAGGCGCGAAAGGTATGGCTCGTAGGTGACGTCGGAGAGCGACACGTGGTCGTCGTTCGTGCCACGAAACCAGTAGGCACCAAGCGAAACCCAGCGGCCGCCGTTTGCTGACTGGTCCACAAGACGCAGCGTGTAGCCGTCGCGGTGAGATACCCAGTAACGCGCCCCCGAGGTGGTACTGTAGCGATCAGGGATGTAGACGAAGACTTCGTAGCGGGCTGAAGCGAGATCGGGATACCAACGTGCCCAGTTGTAGTTGTCCCGTCGCTGGTTGTTGTTGCGGGTCCAGGTCAGATGGCCGCCGTAGCCCTCCGCCGCGGTGTGCCAGCCGGTGGGCGAACCGTTTTTGACGAAACCCGCGTCAGTGTCATCAACGATCACGCCGGTCGGCGGAGGATTTTCGGTGAACCGCAGCGTTTCCCCAATCGCCCGAACGTGATTCTGATCGGCATATAGCACAAAGAATGGGTAGGCATGTCCAGCGATAGTCACGGGCTGGGGATAGCGGACGATCAGGGCTGACTGATCCTCCATATTCGCGTCCGCCGAGGGTAGGATGAGCCGTGCTTCCTGGCCTTGGATTTGCAGGCTTTCGATGGTCGGTTGGGAGCCGTAGGGCTGCAACACATGGTTGGCCTCCGCTGCGGCGACGCTGTCAATGCTTTCGCCGTCCATCGCATTGATCATGAAGAAGCCGTCTGTCCCAGCATACTTCTCGCCGCTTTCGGGATCACCGTATCCGGGCACCGGCTGCCAGTCGGCAGGATATTTCAGGGTGATGCCGAAATACGGATTGGAGTAGGTCTGCCAGTCGGCTGGTGCCGTGTTTTCCCAGCTCAGTTGGGCCGTGGCGCCGCCCTGGTTCTCATAGTATTCCAGTTGCACAGTGATCGAGCCACCAGGCAGGTAGATGTCGCCGCTGTAGGTGGTCGGGGGTTGGTCCTTCCAGGCATCAATCAGCAAGTGTCCGTTCACGTAGAGGCGAGCCCCGTCGTCAACAGTCATGCGGAACCGATAGTTGCCAGTGGCCAGGTCCAGGTTGCGAGTCCAGCGGGCTGAGAAGACATCGGCATTGACCTGCCCAGGCGCCGGCGAGCCGCTGCCCCAGGAGAAGTTGATCTCCTGATCGTCGCGCACCAAGCTAGGCGTCCCGCTCAGCGTCTTGTTGTTGTAGTATTCTCCCTGCCACTGCTGGGAGGTATCTGTGGCTAGTGTCCAGGACACCTTGGCCACAGCACCACCGCCTCTCTCATAGTACTCTACTTTGACCAGATGGTGTCCCTCACCCAGATACGCTTGGGCGGTGTAGGTCGTGGGCGGATGATCGTGCCATTGATCAATGATCAGATCACTATCCACCCAAACCCGAATGCCGTCGTCGCTGGTGACCGTGAAGCGATAGGGGCCGGGGGTCACGTCAATGTAGCGCGTCCAGCGTGCCGAGAAGTGGTCGGCCTCAACGCGGAAATGGGGAGAACCGGAGCCCCAGTCGTAGTTAAGATTGGCCTCCTGTTGCCGCAGCACTGGCTCGCCCGACAGGAACGTGTTGTTCCAGTACTGGGCTTGCCAGCGTGGGTCCGTGTGTTGTAGTGTGACGCCGTCGTCGGCCATGGCGGTGTTGCTCAGAATCAACACCAGGATCAGGCCGATAGCAAAACCTATTCGTTTGAACCCCAAAGTTGATGGTGTGCTTTTCATTTCTCGTCTCCCTTCTTGGTCTTGAATTTCCTCAAATTGGCGTTACTATGTCTTAGACGGACTGATGGCCAGAAAAGTTCCACGCCAGTCTGTTCTGCCTGAAATAGTAGCACGTGGCTGTTACGAGAGTATGGCAGTGAGGTGACAGTTCGGAAACAGCGTGTTACCGTTCTGTGACATCTCCGCACGGCCAGCGGCATCGTCACGACGGCGCCCTGCTCGACGCGGCTGCCCGCAAACAACGGCTACGTGTACTTGACGTGGCCGTCGTTTGCCGTCACTGATGTTTTTGTGCTGAGTCCGGGCATCTATTGCGAATCGGGCGTGACGCCAGTGAACCTGGCTACATCTGGGTCGCTCTTGGAGAAAGCAACGATGCTGTCGCGGTTAGGTTCAACGTCCGATAAATTGCGTTGCAGTTGCTTGACTTCGGTCTTTCCGCTGGCTGTTGTGATAAGGAACAACGCACCATCGGCAAGGTCATAGGTCGTATTGTCTATCGTGAACAGAGCGGTCTTTCCGTCGGCAGTTTGCACCTCCCAGTCGAAACGACGGCCGTCTGGAGACTCCGCGTAACCATGGTAGCGATAGATCGGGTCGGCCGTGGATCCTGAGCCGCTGCCCTCGCCAGATTTAAGAGCGTCATACCAGATCATGATCCTGAGTCCTTCTTCCCACCGCAGAAAGACATAGCTTGTCTGCTCGAGACCGCCCCCGGCCATAGACGCGCCGGGAGGTGTTGACCTGCGGGAGAGGCTGAAACCGCGAAACTCCGTGCGCGCTACCCGGTCGTTCTCAAAGGCGATCACCCCCCAATCTGAGTTACTCCCACTTGCGGCTGTGTGGCGATAGAACACACAGTTTCCTGGAGAAAGCCCTTCCGTGCCAGTTGCTTCACTGAGGAGACAAGAGGGCAAATCGGCTTCCTTGATGTACTTGCCCATGATCTGCTTGACCTGGGCCTCGGTCATGCCCTCTTCGATGCGCTGAAGGTCCCTGAGAAATGGCTTGCGGCTGCTCCAGTTGATGAAGGGCATAGACAAGATAGCAATCGCAAAGAGGCCCAGAATCAGGACCCTGCGGCGCGTGGAGCTATCGTGAAGCAGCAGCGCGCCGACCAGAACCCAGAATGCGGCATAAGCGGCGGTGAACCGGAGATAAACCGATACCGAGCCGAAAAGATCGAAGATGAAGAAAACGCCCCAAGCTAACAGATAGGCAAAGGCAAGGAGCAGATGCCGCAACCTGCCCGTCGTCATCCTTTTATCAGCGCCAGTTCCGTTCGCGCCAGAATCATTCGCCGAAGCATCGTTTGTCTTCCTCCTCTTCGCCAGGGTGATGGCAACGGCGATCACACCAATGAACAGTGGTAAACCAGCGCAGCCTGCGAGGACGAGCACTTCATATAGTCCGATACTGGAAATGGGTGACATGTTACTCCTTTCAGATCTTGCATTCTACCCTCAGTGTAACAGTTCGATGTTACGAGGGTATGGCAAGGGTGTCACCGCTTCGCAACAACGTGTTGCAGTTCCGTCACATCACCGGATCGGCAGCCGCATCGTTACCACCGTGCCCTGCCCGATCCGGCTGCGCAGCGTGATCTGGCCGCCGTGCCCCTCGACGATGGCGCGCACCAGCGTCAGCCCCAGGCCGCTGCCAGGCACGCCCCGCGCTCCTGCCCCCCGATACAACTCCTCCCACACGCGGGGCAATTCCTCCTGTGGAATGCCTGGCCCTGTGTCGGCGACTTCGATGGCTACCAAGTCCCCATCTTCAAAAGCTCGCACCTCTATTGCATTGCCAGGGTGGGTGAATTTGAGGGCGTTGTCCAGCAAATTGTAGGTCGCCAGGAAGAGCAGGTCCCAGTCGCCCATGACGTCTGGCACGGGCCAGGGCGCTTGTGGCACCGTCAGAGTCAGCCGCCGCGTCTCAGCTTCCGGTTGCTCCTGTGCCAAGGCCACTACTTCTTCCAACAAGGGGGCGACGTCTACAGGCACCCGCTCCAAGGAGCGCGTTTCGAGCTCGGCCAACTTGCGCAGGTTAGACGTCAGGCGGCTGAGCCGGATCACTTGCGCCTCAACGCTGGCCAGTGCTTCGTGCTGCGTGGCTATAGCTGAGCCATTGGCGCGGCCAGGTTCTTGCACGTTGGCCAGCCCGGCACGGATCGCGGTGAGAGGGTTCTTGAGCTCGTGGTCGAGGCGTCGCAGGAAGCGACGCCGCTCCTCCGCCGCCTGAGCGCGAACGTCGTCCATGCGCTGCCGGCACCGCCATCCACCCCACTCCCCCATGGCCAGCCCCGCGGCCATCAGAGATGACAGGGCCAGTCCGACGATCAATGCCACAGTGCCCAGGTCAACGCGGATGTTGAGAATCGGATTCCCCAGAATGTGGACATCTGTCACAAGTGTGGCGACCATGAGACCCGCCGCCACCGGTATCAGCATAAGGATCCACCAGCGTCTCATGGCACCACCTCCACTTCCCCCACGAAGCGATACCCCTGGCCTGGCACCGTCTCGATGTAGCGGGGCTGCGTCGGATTGTCATCCAGGGCGCGGCGCAGTTCGGCGATGCGCGTGTCCACCGTGCGGGTGCCGGTGGGATAGTCCCAGCCCCAGACGGCGTCCAGAAGCCGGTCTCGCGAGAGAAGCTCGTCGGGATGCGTCATCAGATATTCCAGCAACGCAACTGCCTTGGGCGTGAGCCGTAGTTCCTCTGATCCCCTGTAGGCCCGTCGTGCCCGGCGATCCAGACTCAGATCGCCGCTGGACAGGCGTTGGGCAGCGGCCAACGGCGGCAGGCCGGGACGGGCGCGGCGTAGGACAGCGCGTATCCGGGCCACCAGTTCGTGCGGATCAAAGGGCTTGTTGAGATAGTCGTCCGCGCCCTCCTCCAGCGCCATGGCCCGCTCCGTGGACTCGCCGACCTGGGTCAGCAGGATGACGGGCGTCCAGTCGTCCGCCTGACGCAGACGGCGCAGCACTTCGCGACCATCCACCTTGGGCATCAGGATGTCGAGAACGATCAGGTCAGGCCCAAAGCTGGCAACCTGGCGCAGAGCTTCTTCCCCGTCGGCAGCCACGGCCACGGCGAAGCCAGATCGCTCCAGGAAAGGAGCCAGGTTGGCCGTGATCGCCCGTTCGTCGTCTACCAGTAAGATTTTCGGTTGGACTGTCATACACACCTCTCTTTCTTAAACATGCTCAGCGATCTAGGTCCCTGGGCGAACGGCGGAAACCCTCGCTTCGGAAAAATCGTAAGGCGGAACGTCATCGCCTGGGCGCTCAGGTATGGACGCCAGGATCACACTGGGGGCGCCGATCTCCCCCAGGAGGATGAGCCAGTCACTCTGCTCGACATCTTTCGCTAGAAGAACATAACGGTTGGCGTCTATCCAACGGACGTCGAGAACAAAGATGCCAGCGCCAACGTCTATTGAGATGGGATCACGGCCAAGCTGTCCAATCTGGGCCCGGGGCAATTCCGTGGGCTGCTGGGGGGTGCGCGGCAAATCGGGCATGAAAGCAAAGCGCTGTGAGTCCGGTGCCCACCCCAAGAACCCAGCCTGTACCGGGGGATCCTCTGTGTAATGGGCAACTATACTATCCGCACTTGCTCCTGTGCTATCCAGCTTTGTGATTACCAGATTGGTCGAGTCGGGCGTGGTGGCATCACTTGCTTGCTGCAAGTAAGCTACGTAGGCCAGGTCAGGTGAAAAGATTATCTCTCCCAACGGTGCAGCCGAGATATGGGCGATGAGTCTGCGGATCGTGCCATCGGCAGGGATGTGCCAGATGGTCGTGACCTGGGTGGGCTGGGCATAGGGATCGGGCGGAGGGATAGCCACAGCGAGGGCACTGCCGTCCGCAGCCCAGACTGGTTGCGCATAGTAGCGATCCTCGGCATACGCTTTGGATGGGGTGTAGGGCAGCACCATTGCTCGCAGGTCCCCCCCATCAGCATTGAGTAGATCAATCGTACCGGATCTCACGATGGCGACCTGGCTGCCATCAGGGGAGTAGTAGAAGTGACCGCCCTCTCCCGGTGGAAGTAAGGTAGTGAGCTCTAGTGTATCGCTGTTGACCAGGCGCAGGTCATCGGTAGGGTTCGTTCCAAATTGCTGGCGTAGGTGCGTGTTGAATGCCAGGGTATGCGTGCCAGGAACCCAGGCAAAGCGATCAAGCGACACGCCGGGGTCTGTTGGTTCCATGGCGTCGAAGTCCGCTTCGCTCACCAGCCTGCGCTCGCCCGTGCCATCCGTGTTGATGGCCCACACCCCATCTCTTCGCGTGAACGCTACGATCTCCCCGTCGTCAGAGATTCCTAAGTCGTCGTCACCGGCGTCGCCCATCTGCGTGAGCGGCACCGCCTCTTCCCAGTCAACCGTCCACAGCCAGACATCACCGTCCTTGACAAAGACGACGCGCAACTCAGTCGGCACAGGGGTGGGTGTCGGTGTCATCATTGATGGGATCCGGCGTGGGGCTTTGGTGGCGGCCACCTTTGCCGAGGGTGTGGCTTTGAGTTCAGACATGCCAGGGCTCTCAATGCGTACATCGAGGGTACCACATGCAGCTAGAAAAAGCAGGGTGAACACAAAGAGTAACAAGCATAGGGGGATGGACGAAACTCGATTTCTTTTTCTTGGCACTACGGCCTCCTGTTGAGATAGACCAAGTCTATCGGTTTTGTGTTTCTGACTGAAGTGTAGCACACCGCTGTTACAGGCACATGGCAAGAGTGTTACCATTCTGAAACAAGGTGTTACTGTTCTGTAACGCCGAAGGCCGCCATATTATACCCCCAGTATCCCTTGTTTGTCCAGTGGGTGCCGGGCAAAAACCACTGGATTGCACCAGACAGATTTGTGTGCTATAATCAATGTCAGAGAGGAGGAGTAACAATGACAAACATAGTTCGCGTTCGTTTTGCTCCCAGCCCCACGGGCTATCTCCACGTGGGAGGAGCCAGGACGGCTCTCTTCAACTGGCTCTTCGCCCGTCAGCACAATGGCGTCTTCATCCTGCGCATTGAGGACACGGACCGTACCCGGTATCAGCCTGAGGCTCTGGAGGATATCATGGAGAGCCTGCGCTGGCTGGGCTTGGAGTGGGACGAGGGGCCCGAGGTGGGCGGGGACTATGGCCCCTATTACCAATCTCAGCGGCTGGACCTCTACCAGAAGTAC
Source organism: uncultured Anaerolineae bacterium (assembly GCA_964461615.1). Taxonomy (GTDB): domain Bacteria; phylum Chloroflexota; class Anaerolineae; order VGOG01; family VGOG01; genus CAZVCJ01. The sequence continues at coordinate 1,617 of CAYWWC010000167.1, read as the reverse complement.
GCCCAGCAGTTGGTAGACGATGGCCACGCCTATCGTTGCTATTGTAGCCCGGAGCGTCTGGCCAAGACGCGGGAGGAGCGACGGCGTCGGGGCGAGCCGAACCTTGGCTACGACCGCCACTGTCGCTATCTCACCGCCAGGGAGCATGCCGAGTACGAGGCGCAGGGCATCGTGCCGGTGGTGCGCCTCAAAGTCCCCCTGGAGGGCCAGACGTCCTTCCACGACGTGCTCCACGGCGACACCACGGTGGACAATGCCAGGCTGGACGACCTGGTGCTCCTCAAATCCGACGGCTACCCCACCTACCACCTGGCCAACGTGGTGGACGATCACCTGATGGAGATCAGCCACATCATGCGGGCCGACGAGTGGCTGCCCAGCGTCCCCAAGCATGTCCTGCTCTACGATGCCTTTGACTGGGATATCCCCATCTACGCCCACCTGCCCATCATCCTAGCCCCCACGGGCAAGGGCAAGCTCAGCAAGCGGCACGGCGGGGTGGCCGTCCACGAGTTCCGCCAGGAGGGCTATCTGCCCGAGGCCATGGTCAACTTCCTGGCCCTGGTGGGCTGGGCCTACGATGACAAGACCGAGTTCTTCACCCGCCAGGAACTCATCAAGAAGTTTGGCTTGGATGGAGTCAACAAGTCGCCCGCCGCCTTCTCTTACGACAAGCTGGGGTGGATGAACGGCGTCTATATCCGAGAGTTGACTCAGGATGCTCTGCACGAGCGGTTGATTCCCTTCTTAGCTAGCGGCTTGGGGATGAAGGAAGGGGAGCTGAGGGAGAGGAAGGAGACGCGGGAGATCATGCCCCTGATCCAGGAGCGACTTAAGAAGCTGACCGACGCCGTGGAGCTAGCTGACCTCTTCTTCGTTGATCAGATCAGCTATGACCCCTCGCTGCTGGTGGGCAAGAAGATGACCGCCAAGGAGTCGCTGGCTGCCCTACGGAAAGCTCGGGAGACTTTGGCGGCTCTGTCCGATTTCGACGAGGAAACGCTGGAGGAGGCCCTGCGCGCCCTGGTCGAGGAGCTGGGCTTGAAAGCTCGCCAGCTCTTCGGCATCATCCGCGTGGCGGCTACGGGCAAGAAAGTAGCCCCGCCTCTCTTTGGAACACTGAGCATCCTGGGGCGGGAGCGGGTGCTGGAGCGGATGGACAAGGCGTTGGAGATGTTGAAGGGAATCTAGTCAAACATTTTAGGAGAGTGCATCATGACAGCGATCGAAAAGCTGGAAGTTCTCAGTCGCCTGGTCCGACTGGGAGAGACGGACCCGCTGATTGACCGGACGCTGGACAAACTGTTAGCTCACAAGCAGGCTGAAGCTAGAGCCCAGTATCGGAGAATCCGGACGGATGTAGAAGCGTTTGAAAAGCAATACAACATGAACTCGCCGACCTTTGTGGAACGCTACCAGGGAGGCGCACTAGGCGATGATGCCGATTTCATCGAATGGTACGCGCTGTGGAACATGCTCCAAGAATTAGAAGAGCGGCTCGATGACCTGAGAGGTGTTTGAAATGCCCACAGAGCCCGGAACCTACGTCGAGACCCTCAATGATGGGGCTTTTGTTGGATGAACTTGTGCAATCCTTTAAGGTTCTTCGTGAAGAAG
>CAYWWC010000166.1:2041-9254 GCA_964461615.1 uncultured Anaerolineae bacterium | reverse complement strand
GGTGCCCCTATTCTACCACAGATTAACCCTGTTTGAAAAGTGCGGAATACAAGTCTAACTCCAACACCGTTCGAAAATAGACCTCGGCGGTCTCTCAAGACTTCCGAGGTCTGATGCTCTCTTACCGAATGGTTTTGTCTAACCCCTCTTCTCCCGGCGGCCCCGTTGTTTCCGAGGCCGCACTCCGCCGCGATAGCTGGGGGCAATGATGGCGCAGATGGTGCAACGGGAAAAGTCCAAAATGCGGGAACTGAGGCGGGGGTTCGTCTTCTCGAATTCTTCTACCGACTCTTGCATGGTGATAACGGTAGGCAATCGAGCGTTGTAACGGTGATTGAAAAGCTGAAAGAGTTTCTCCTGAGCCCATTTCGTGGAGCTCTGGGTGCCCAGGTCGTCGAGGATCAAAAGGGAAGCATTGCGCACTTCCTCGAACCGCTGGTCATAAGAAACCAGGCTCTGGGGGCTGAAGGTGGCCCGCAGGTGATCAAGGAGATCGGGCGCCACGACGAAGAGGGCTGAATAACCCCGATCCTGCCGATAGTTGGCAATGGCTGCCGCGAGGTGGGTCTTGCCGCAGCCATAAGTACCCGTGAAGACCAACCAATTCACTGGATTCTCGGCGTATCCTTTGGCAATGGCGAAAGCCCTCTTTAGGTTCTCGTGCTCCTCGCCAGGTAACTCATGGGCCCGCAGATCGAAGGTCTGGAAAGTCTTGTCGCCGTGGTGGGAGAGACTGGAAAGGTCCGACTGGTCTTGGCCCACTCCGCTCTGGCGAAAATCGGGAGCCAGGATGGTGATAATCTCCGCCAAGTCGGGGTCCACCAGCCGCGAGCGAAGCCGCAGATCAATCTCCTCCAATTCGCGATTAGTAGTGACCACCGTGGGCAGCCGCGCATTGTAACGATAGTTTAGTATCTGGTAGAGTTTTTCCTGAGCCCAGGGGGTGGAACTTTGGGTACCTAGATCGTCCAGGATCAGCAGGGGAGCAGCGCGCACTTCCTCGAAGCGCTCATCATAGGAGGCCTGGCTGGTGGGGGCATAGGTGGCTCGCAGGTAGTCGAGGAGGTCGGGCACTACGACGAAAAGAACGGGCTGTCCATTAGCGATGCGGTAGTTGGATATGGCCGCTGCCAGGTGAGTTTTACCACAGCCATAGCCCCCTTTGAGAATCAGCCACCCTGCCGATTCCTGAGCGAAATGTTTAGCCCGCTCGCAGGCTCGCCGGAGATTCTCTCGCTTCTGGGTGTTGAGTCCGACGCCCTCAGGCTTAAAGCTCTGAAAGGTCATGCGGGAAAGCTTGCCCAACTGGCTCAAGTTCTGCAAGTCCGAGAGGCGCTTGGCCTCCAATTCCTCGATCTTGCACTGGCAGGGATAGAGCTTGCCGAAATCGGGATGGCCAGGCGGCACATCCTTGACCAGATACCCTGCTCCTTTGCAGATGGGGCAAATCTTCTTAGTGTTCGATGTACTCGGCATACTTTCCTTCGATGTACCTACGGCGATCCTTCCCAGCACCTCTTCCAGCTTTTTCACTATCTTTTCCCTCGGTTGCCCAACGCTCCAGAACACTGCGCACGTACCGCCAATGGCGAGCATTGTGCTCCACTGCTATCTTGAAGGCCTCCTCGATCCAGCCGGCGGGGTAAGTTTTCTCCGCGTCCCGGAGCTCCTCGGCAATGAGGGGCGTGAGCAGGCCGATGTTCTGTTCGTAGAGGACGAAGATGTTGGGCCGTTCCACATCCAGGCGCACCTCGCCAAGTGAGACGACCGCCTCGAGCTTCAACTCCCCGCGGCGGATCTTGTCCACCGTTCTCCGCCCAACGTCGGTGTTCATGAAATACCAGTCGTTCCGTTCGTCCCTCTGCTGGGCCGTCACGTGGAGGAGGGCGCCCCGGGCCACGGCTCGCTCTAAAGCCTGCCCCAGGCGTTCCTCGGGCTCCTGTCCCGTCCCCTTGAGCCCCCCCAGCAGCACCCCATCGGCCTCCAATTCTCGCCGGCTCACGTATCGGGGATAGCCCTTCTTTTGATGCAGCAACCAGAAGATGTGCAGAGTCACCTTCAGCTCGGCCAAGTCATCAATGGCTGGCAGAAGCTTGCTAAAGAACAAATTGGGCAAGGGGGTGAAGTACACCTTGCCAGCAGGAAAACCAGAAAAGCTCTTCATCGGTCTGTTGGCCTGGTGGTCCTTGGTCGGGTGGTCAGATAAACCCGAAACTTGAAACTCACAAACTCAGAACCCGATTTAGATCTTCAGTTCTTCGCGAACAATTTCTAATTCGTGGAACTGCGCCAGTTCTTTCTGAAAATACAGAGGAATTTTGCCAGTGGGGCCGTTGCGATGTTTGGACACGATGACGTCAGCGATGTTCTTCCGCTCCGTCTCCTCGTCGTAAACCTCCTCGCGGTAGATGAACATCACCACGTCCGCGTCCTGCTCAATGGATCCGCTTTCGCGAAGGTCGGAGAGCATGGGCTGGTGATCCTTACGGGATTCAACGGCTCGGGATAACTGGGAGAGGGCTATCACAGGTACGTTCAGCTCTCTAGCCAACCCTTTGAGTGCGCGAGAGATGGCCGAAATCTCCTGGACACGGTTCTCCGAGCGGATATCGCCTCGCATCAACTGGAGGTAATCAACGATGATGAGATCGAGACCATGCTCGGCGTGAAGACGACGGGACTTGGTTCGCATCTGCAAGGCGGAGATGGAGGGCGTGTCGTCAATGAAGAAGGGAATCTCCGAGAGGATGCCTGTCGCCTCGACAAAGAGGGGCCACTCATTCTCTTTGAGCTCGCCCAGGCGCAATCTTTGGGAATCTATGCCCGTCTCGGCCGAGACGAGTCGCTGCACTACCTGCTCGGAACTCATCTCCAAGCTAAAGAAAGCCACGCGCTGGTTGAACTTGCGGGCGGCATTTTGGGCGATAGAGAGGGCGAGCGAGGTTTTGCCCATGCTTGGCCGGCCTGCCACAATGATCAGATCGGAGGGCTGCAAGCCTCCCAACAGCTTGTCCAGCAGGGGGAAGCCCGTGGGAATACCGGTGAGCTCGCCGCGGTGTTGGTACAAGTAGTCTATTCGATCATAATAGGCTCCGATTATCTGTTTTATCGCTACCAGGTCGCGGGTTATGCGGTGCTGAGAGATTCCAAACAGTATCTGCTCAGCCCTATCTACCACTTCGTCCACGTCTTCGGCGTCTTCGTAAGCAATGGCCGCGATCTGCCCCGCCGCGCCAATCAGTCGGCGCAGAATGGCCGTGCGCTCCACGATGTGGGCATAGTACTCCGCGTGGATAGCCGTGGGTACGGCATTGATCAGGAAAGTAATGTAGGCTGCCCCGCCTATCTCATCCAGTTGGCCACGCCGCTCCAACTCGTCGCAAAGGGTGACGAAATCGGCTGGCTCCCGCCGGTTGTGGAGGTCCCTAATGGCATCGTAGATCCAGCCATTTTTCTCCCGATAGAAATCCTCGGGATTGAGGAAGGAGGCCACATTGAAGATAGCATCGGGATCTAAAAGAACCGATCCCAGGGCTGCCTCTTCCGCCTCGGTGTTATGAGGCGCCATCCTCTCTGACTTGTTCATCGTTTCACCATCGCTCTCTCAACTCACAGTTGGGCGCGGGAAGCCCTCCTCACACGTCTCCTGCCCGAGCCCGGCCCCGCCTCGGTCGTGGGAAGTCCTCCTCCACGACCTTCGGCGAACAAAACAGAAACTTCTCTCAGCTCTCCTCCTCGCCCAGGGTGTCGAGGTCGAGAGTCTCAACGAAATCATGGAAAACCGACAAACTCTCCTTATCCGAACAGCTTATTCCTTCGTCGGGCGTTATGGCAGCTCTTTCCATTACCGATTCGGCCACGAAGATAGGGGCTTTGGCTCGCACGGCCAGAGCGATACTATCGCTGGGGCGGGAATCTATCTCCAGGGGCTGGCCGTTGTTGTCCAGGACAATATGGGCATAGAAAGTATCATCATGTAGATCGTTCACCATGACGTGGGACACTTTGGCCCCCATCTCGGTGATGACCGCTTTCAGCAGGTCGTGGGTGAGGGGGCGGGCCAACTCGACATGCTGCAATTCGAGAGTAATGGCCTCGGCTTCGAAGGGGCCAATCCAGATAGGCAAATACCTTTCGCTATCCACATCTTTCAGGATCACCACCCGATGCTGGGACATCAAACTCGCTCGTATGCTGTCAACCGTTACCTGGATCATTTTCACTGTCCCCTCTCCCGCTCGCTTGTATGAAGCGACTGCCATTCCTTGACCATTTTGATTATACCACAACAGCCTATAGTACACAAATTCTCTTTGCCCTGATTCTTCCCAATCTCGAGAAATTGTTGTATAATAGTTTTCCGGAGGTGACCAGAGATGATACAAGGACAGAAAACAAAACTCAGGGCGATAGAGCGGGGAGACCTGCCCGTTTTTGTCCGGTGGTTTAACGATCCAGAGGTGCGGCAATACCTGTTGATGTATATGCCAATGTCTCTGGCCGAAGAGGAGAAGTGGTTCGAGCGCCAGTTGGAGGACCAGAATAACAGGGTGTTTGCCATTGAGACCACGGACGGCGTACACATTGGCAACTGCGGCCTGCACGATTTCGACTGGAAGAACAGTAAGGCCGAACTAGGCATCGTCATCGGCGAGAAGGAATATTGGAGTAAAGGTTACGGGAGCGATGCCGTTCGCACTTTGGTGGGCTTTGCCTTCGGCGAGATGAATCTGCACCGTGTTCAACTAGAGGTGTACGATTTCAACCCCCGCGCTTTGCACTGCTACGAGAAATGCGGCTTCCAGGTCGAAGGACGCCAGCGGGAGGCCCTGTTCCGAAACGGCAGCTATCACGATATCCTGATCATGGGCATCCTGCGAGAGGATTTTGAAGACGATCAAACGGGAGGATAGGCAGTGATGAAGGAAATCACAGTGAAGATGTACGGGGATCTGGCGATCTTTGGGGGCTCAGGTAACCCGTCCCTGACCCAGCAGATTTGTGATTACCTACAGGTTCCCCTCTCGCAGGCGGACATCATAGACCTTCCCAATGAGAACATTTTCATCAGGTTGCGCCAGAGCGTTCGCGGGCGGGACGTTTTCCTCATCCAGCCCACCTGCTCGCCGGTGAACAGAAACGTCATGGAACTGTTGATCATGATTGACACTTTGAAGCGGGCCTCCGCAGGGCGTATCACTACGGTGATACCCTTTTATTCTTATGGCCGCAGTGATAAGAAAGACCAGCCCCGCATACCCATCACCGCCCGCCTCATTGCCGATCTGATCACCGTGGCCGGGGCCGACCGCTGGATGACCATAGACCTTCACGCCGGCCAGATTCAGGGGTTCTTCAGCATTCCGGGCGACGAAATATCGGCCTTCAACATCCTCAGCGACTACTTCACGGAAAAGAACCTGCGTGACGCCGTAGTTGTCGCCGCCGACCTGGGATTCGCCAAAAAAGGCCGCAACTTCGCCGAGAAGCTGGGTTTGCCGTTAGCCTTCGTGGAGAAACGTCGAAGCCTCACCGATGCATCAAGCAAAGCCCTGACGCTCATAGGTGACGTGCGGGGCAGGGACGTGATCATCGTTGACGACGAAGTAGATACAGCAGGGTCATTGATGGAGGCCGCTACCATCGTCAGAAGACACGGTGCCAGAGACATCTACGCCAGCTTTACCCACCCCATATTCTCCCCCCCAGCAGCGGAACGCTTGCGAGACTGCGCCATCAAAGAGATAATCACTACCGACACCGTCCCCATCCCTCCTGAGAAAATGTTACCCAACATCGCCATCCTCTCCGTGGCCCCCTTGCTGGGCGAGGTTATCCGCCGCGTCCACCTGGGGATCTCAGTGGGCGAGTACATGAAGGATGTGCCCGGTTAGGCGGTCGGGGCGAGGACGCCCCTCCGTAGCAGGAAGAGGAATACGAGTTTGTTAGATCATGTTTAGAAATCTACTGAGCAAGGTCATCGGAGACCCCAACGAACGGGAACTGAATAGGCTGCGGCCTCTCGTCGAAGAGATCAATGCCCTTGAGCTTGAGTTCGAGGCTCTGTCCAATGAAGAGTTGCACGGCAAAACGACGGAATTCGCCAACCGGCTCCAGGCCGGCGAGTCCCTGGACAGCCTCGTGGTGGAAGCCTTCGCCGCGGTGAGGGAGGCATCCAAGCGCACCACGGGGATGCGCCACTTCGATGTGCAACTAATGGGCGGCATAGTGCTGCACGAAGGCAAAGTGGCCGAGATGAGAACCGGCGAGGGAAAGACCCTGGCCGCCACCTTGCCCCTCTACCTCAACGCTCTAGCGGGCAAGGGGTGTCACCTGGTCACCGTCAACGATTATCTGGCCAAGCGCGACGCCCAGTGGATGGGGCCCATCTACCGGCTTCTGGGTCTTTCGGTGGGGGTTATCCAGCACGAGTCAGCTTTCCTCTTTGATCCCGAGCACCTGACCGACGATGAGCGCTATCAGTACCTGCGGCCCGTTAGCCGCCGCGAGGCCTACCAGGCCGACATCACCTACGGCACTAACCACGAGTTCGGCTTCGACTATCTGCGAGACAACATGGTGCTGGACCCCTCCCATCGAGTGCAGCGGGACTTCAACTACGCCATCGTAGATGAGGTGGACTATATTCTCATTGACGAGGCACGTACTCCTCTCATCATCTCTGGCCCCGCGCAGGAACCGGATGCCAACTACCGCCGCATGGCCGACCTCGTCCCCCGCCTTCGGCGCGAGGCGGACTACGTCATGGACGAGAAGGACCGGGTGGTTACCCTCACCGAAGATGGAATCGAGAGGATGGAGAGATGGCTGGGGGTGGACAACATCTACTCCCCAGAGAACTTCGCCTTGACCCCTTATGTAGACAACGCCTTGCGAGCCCAGACCGTCTTCCATCGCGATCGTAACTACATTGTCAAAGATGGGCAGGTGATCATCGTTGACGAATTCACCGGTCGCTTGATGCACGGGCGGCGCTACTCGGAGGGGCTGCACCAGGCAATCGAGGCCAAGGAGGGAGTGGAGGTGCAGCGCGAAAACCTGACCCTGGCCACCATCACCCTTCAGAACTACTTCCGCATGTACGAGAAGCTGGCGGGCATGACGGGCACAGCGGTCACCGAGGCCGAGGAGCTGCACAAGATCTACGGCCTGGATGTGGTCGTGCTGCCCACCAACGTCGAGTACCGGGCTC
>CAYWWC010000166.1:0-1941 GCA_964461615.1 uncultured Anaerolineae bacterium | reverse complement strand
CGTTTCTACGTCTCCCTGGAGGACGACCTGATGCGCCGCTTCGGCGGGGAGAGGGTCAAGGGATTCATGGACTGGGCAGGGATGGAGGAAGACATTCCCATTGAGCACGATTTGATCTCCAAGTCTATCGGGAATGCCCAGACCAGAGTAGAGGGCCACAACTTTGACATCCGCAAGCATCTCTTGGAATACGACGATGTGGTCAACAAGCAGCGAGAGATCGTCTACGAGCAGCGCCAGCAGGTGCTCAGCGAGGAGAATCTCAAGCCCATCATCAGCGATATGATCCACGAGGAACTTACCAGCCTGGCGGCCCTCCACACTACTGGATATGCTGAGGATTGGGACCTGGAAGCCTTGCAGTCATCGCTGCGAACTATTATGCCCCTGCCCGCTACCCTCACCTCGTCACGTTGGAGGAAACTAACGCCCCAGGAGATCGAGGAGCAGATACTCAACTTGGCCGAGAGACTCTACGAGGAAAAGGAGCGGCAGTTAGGTGCGGAGGACATGCGCCGCCTGGAGCGACTGGTGATGTTGCGAACGGTGGACAATCTATGGATCCGGCACCTCACCGGTCTCGATAATCTGCGCGAAGGCATAGGTCTCAGGGCTTATGGCCAACAGGACCCCTTGATGGCCTTCAAAAAAGAGGCTCACGAGATGTACGCGGAGCTCCTGGCTGCCATCCAACGCGCCATAGTGGGCGACGTTTATCGAGTCAATTTGGTCAGGGAGCCGCGGCCGCGGCCTACGCGTGAGATGCGCACCAATGTAGAGGCTCAGCGCGCCCCCCAGCCGGTCAGAACGGCCGGAGCCAAGGTCAGGCGCAACGATCCCTGTCCCTGCGGCAGCGGCAAGAAGTATAAACACTGCTGCATGCGCAAGGAGCAGGCTACGGCTCCCACTGAAGAGAAGAAAACACGCCGATCGAGGAAACGCCGCAAGCGTGGATAGAGATTAGAGATTGGAGATTGGAGATTTGAAATATGGCCATCACCACTTTTGCTCAATTGATGGAGGAAGCGAGAGGAGTAGGCCCCAAGACGGTGGCCATCGCCGCCGCGCAGGAAAAAGAGGTACTCCTGGCGGCCCACGATGCTGAGACGTACGATCTTTGCGAGTGCATCCTGGTAGGGGATCGGGCAGCCATCAAGGAAATCGCCCAGGAGAACTCCATAGACATCCGCCGCATGATGATTATCCAGGAGGCGAAGCCAAAGCTGGCAGCGCACAAGGTCATGGAGTTGGTGAGGATGGGGCATGCTCAGATGGCCATGAAGGGCGGGATCGAGACGGGAGACTTCCTGCGGGCCGCACTGGACAAGGAAGTGGGGCTGCGGATGGGCCGTCTGCTGACCCACGTGGGCATCTTCGAGATCCCCGGCTTCGACCGGCTCATCTTCATCAGCGATGCCGGTGTGGTGGTTGCTCCTACCATGGAGCAGAAGATCAAGATTGTCCGGAACGCCATCTTCGTTGCTCAGCGCTTGGGAGTGGAGCAGCCGAAAGTAGCTATCCTGGCCGCCACAGAGATGGTCAACCCCAAGATACCTGCCACCCTCGACGCCGCTAACCTCTCCAAGATGGCCGACCGGGGGCAGATCAAAGGCGGCCTCATAGATGGCCCCTTGGCCTTGGATAACGCCATCTCCCCAGAATCAGCCCAGATCAAAGGCATCAAAAGCGACGTTGCGGGCCAGGCCGACATCCTGATCCCTCCCGATGTCGAAGCGGCCAATGTTCTGGCCAAGGCCATCACCTATTTCGCCAAGGGGAACATGGCGGGGGTTGTGGTGGGCGGCAAGTCCCCCATCATAGTGGCCTCCCGCTCCGATCCCCACGAGACCAAACTGGTCTCTATGGCTTTAGGAGTGTTGCTGACGGCGCGAGAATAAGCCTTCGCCTGGCCGGGTGATGGAACAATCACTGATAATTAGA
>CAYWWC010000165.1:0-9278 GCA_964461615.1 uncultured Anaerolineae bacterium | reverse complement strand
GGGGATGGTTAGCCTTGCTGTGATAGGTTACGAGTTATTTGAAGATTTGAAAAAGGGCCGCTCTTCGGTTAGAATTGGTATCTCCCAACCATTAGCCGAAGGAGCAGCCCTATGGCCAACAGGAAAATCCCAACCGAAGAAAAAGTCAACATCATGGCTCAGTGCCTAGCCCTGGAAGGTGTCGAGGAAGCGGCCGTCGCTCGTGGGGTTAGCCCTGGAGCCATCTACTACTGGTTCAACAAAAAAGTCCTTCCGGTCTTGCCCATCATCTTGGCCAACGAGAAGCCCGGGCCTAAACCAGCAAACAGCTTGGAGGAAAAGGAGCGATCGACAACTTCATCAGCTAGCTCACGCTCTCTACCCCAGGATGATCGCCCTGAACAGTGCCCAGAGTGCGGTAGCGCTAGAGTGTGGAAGAACGGCCTGTACTGGGTTCTCGACTGGGTGACCTTTCTCTGTTTTGGCTGGTTCACAGGAGGCAAGGTGCCCATCCAACGCTATCGTTGTGCCGACTGTGGCTACGAGATCCCTTCTCCTGAAAAGCTGAAGCAGGCCGAAGCTCGGCGCAAGGGATGGATCAAGCTCCGGCAGCTGGTGGCTTTCAGCAAGTTCAAACTGGGCCTGTCTCACCGCAAGACTCAACTGCTGGCCCAGTTCGTCTATGGCAAGCAGCTCTCCATCACCTTTGTCAATGACGTGACTCGGACCCTGGGCCGGAGAGCGAAAGAAGTCATCAGCAAGCTTGCCGATTGTCGGCAGAAGGCAGCTCGCATTCTGATGGGCGATGAAACCTTTCCCAAGATCATCGACCGCGATGCCCTGCGGGCTAAGGCCAAGAGTGTAGGTGTGGTCATCTGTGAGTTCGGCCTGATCCGAGGCGTCAAGAGTGTCGCCAATCGCAGATGGCATATGAAGCAACTCTTTCAGGGGGCCATAGGAAAGCACTTTCGACCGCAGTTCTTCCTCAGCGACTATCAGGTGCACTACCCCAAGATCGTGCGCCTAGCCTTGGTAGGGGTGCGACATCTCAAAGACTTCGTGCACACCCTACGGATAATAGACCGCTATTTCAAGGAAGCTGTACGGGATGTAACCTTGGACGTACCCAAGGGATTGCCTTTGAAGGAGCGTCGCAAGCAAAGAAAGCTCAAGAAACGTCTGCTGCGTAAGCAACTGAAACCTATTCTGCTCTTGTTCTTCAAGGCCTTCGCCCCTGGTTACGAGTCCGTGGCCTTCATCTACATCGAGGGTGCCTTGTCCCGGCTTGAAGATCCGAGCTACGTCATCCAAACCGAGAGTGTGAAAGTGTTGCACCGCAAGTTGACCAGGTTCTTCAATAAACACGGTGAGACCCTGGCCTTCCAATTGGAACAGAAGGCCCTGAACGATCTGGTGAGCACCAGCAACGCTATGGAGAGCAAGAACAGTATCTTCAAGCCTTTCACCCGCAACGCCAAGTCCTTCCAGCGGCCAGACACCTGCGAGAACTTCATGAACGGGGTGGGCTTGATGGAGAACTTCGATGTCAAGAGCCGAGGCAAGAATACGGGCACCTCAGCCATACAACGGGCGGGCATCAACCTCAAAGACCTGGGAGCCACAGACTTCTTTGAAGCGGTGGGATTGGCTTAAGTAAGGTTGTTAAGGTGGGCAGAAACTGATCTCCTGGCTAGCACATCCGGACTCCATCGTCCCATTCTCCTGACCCAGATAGTTGGCTATCACTCGGGCTTGGTTGGCCTTGCCTGCCCCTGCAAGAGGGGTCCATTCCATCGCGGTCAACAACAAATCATCCGCCTACTCAGAAGAAGATCGGCTGCAAATATCTCTGCCGTTCAAATAACTTCTAGACCTGAATCACAATGGGGCTAACCATCCCGGTAATGGTTACCTGAGTGTCATCACCATTTTCATCGTCAACGTAGACCGCACCTCCGTCGTTGGCGCAGATATTGCCGGAGAAAGAGGAGTTGCTAACAATCAGCGTACCTCCCTGACAATTGGCGACTCCACCCCCATCACCATCAATAGAATCCGTAGCCACGTTGTTCGAGATGGTGCTATTGCTGATCGTTACGGTGCCGCTTTCATTGTAGACTCCACCGCCTCTTTCTTCGGTGGTGTTACTGGAGATGGTAACATTTGTCAAAGTTACTGTTGCCTCATCATCCTCCACGTGAACACCACCCCCATTATTGCCTGCTGTATTGCCGCTAAAGGTACTTGTGGTAATGGTTGCTTGAGTTTCACTACTATCGTCAACACCAACATAGACCGCGCCTCCGTCGTGGTCGGCGATGTTGCCGGAGAAAGTGGAGTTGCTAACAATCAGCGTACCTCCCTTACGATTGGCGATCCCACCCCCATCGCCACGATCAGAATGTTCAGCCTCGTTGAACGTGATGAGGCTACTGCTGACCGTTACGGTGCCGCCCTCATTGTAAACTCCACCACCTCTTTCTTCGGTGGTGTTTTTGAAGATGGTGCTGTTCGCAATGTTAATCGTACTGGTTCCCCCCGTTTGCTGTAGGTTGAAGACGCCGCCCCCATCATCATCGCTGCTATTGTCAGAGATGGTGCAGTTGTTGATGTTGATGGTTCCCCCACCGTCCAGGCCCTGGTTGGCAATGGCGGCGTCATTATCTCCATCAGCAACGGTGTTTTCGGTGATGATGCAATCGTTGATGTTCACCGTGGCCCCGGTCTCGTTGTGAATGGCGGCGCCATCGTCCACATCGCCATCTTGGGTTCCCGACAGGTAGCCGTATCGAATGGTCAGGTCATTGAAGGTCACGGTCACGCCATCTCCAGCGGGGCTGGGGATGTGGAAAACACGGTCAATGCCGTTGGTGTCATCTGTCCCCGCCTGAACGATGGTGTTGGCCGCACTTGCCCCATTGATGGTCAGATCGTCGGTGATGTCCAGGTCGCCTTCGGCGTTGGCTTCCTCCGGCCGCCCGGCGATGGTGATGGTGAGGGTGTAGGTGCCGGCGGGGAGGGTGATGATGTCGGGGCCGGCCAAAGCGTTGGCCTCGGTGATGGCGGCGCGCAGGGAGCAGTCACCGCTGCTGTCGGCGCAGACGCCATTGCCAGGAGTGGCGTCGTCGGTGTCGTCAGTAGTGTCCACGATGAAGGTGGCGGCGTGGGCCACGGGGACCGGGAGCAGGCTCAGCGCCAACCCCGCCAGCAGCGCAGCGATGACGAACAGATGGAGTCCTTTGACGAGCTTGTGCGTGAGCATGTTGTGCTTCATGGCTTACTCCTCCTGGATGCGCGAGTGCTGACTGTATTATACCACAACTTCACAGTTCTGCAAATCACGAGTCACACAAGAGAGAGGCAAAATGAGTGTTGGCGCTCAAGGTACTTCTACCTCTCCATCCAGGACGACTCGGTTGTCGGCGACAGGGGCGCCGTCGGGGCCGACGGCCGCCAGCACCTTGCCATCGGGCAGCAGCGTCGCCGTGCGCCAAATGCGGCGCGTGTTCAGGTCGCCCGTCGGCGTCCAGGTGCTGGGGGCAGCCTGGGCGGGTTGGGGCTGGATGGCGCTCAAAGCCAGCGACGCTAACTTTCGCGCCAAGCGTCATTGCGAGGAGCGAAGGAAGCGAAGCGGCTGAAGCGACGAAGCAATCTCCACCGTTGCTTGCAATTGGAGGCGGGAGATTGCTTCGTTACACTCGCAATGACATCAACTTAACATTGTCCAGCTACCAGGCCGGGGGTGTTGCTCTGGGAGAGTATCAGCGGGGTTGTTCTCTGGACACGAAGCGAATCTCGACCCGAGCATTCAGGGCCGCCGCCACCCGCTGCAGAAAGCCCAGATTGGGTTTGTAAGAGGCCCTCTCCAGGCGGGAGATGCTGGCTTGCTTGGTGCCGATCCGTTCGGCCAACTCCTTCTGGGTCAGCCCTTGTGCCAGGCGCAGCCGCAGCACCTCTCGCGCTGCTTGGAACTCCGGCTCCATCTCCTGCAGAGCGGCCACGAACTCCGGATCCTTCATCTGTTCATCCCAAAACTCATCTATCGGCCGGAAGGGTGGCACTCTTTTCCCCATATCCATGTCATTCCTCCTCAACACGAGCCAGTACGTCGGTCAGACGTTGTTCGGCTATGGCCAATTCCTTGCGGGGCGTCTTACGGGTCTTTTTCTGAAAGGCGTGCAGGAGCACAAACCTTTGACCGGTGTGAGCGAAATAGAAAATTCGGTAGATGTTCCGCCCACTTTGTACCCGCAGTTCCCACAGCTTACCGTGGACAGGACGGGCGTAGGGCATCTTCAGATCGAGACCGAATTCGCGCAACAGGTCGAGCGTCCAGTAGATCCGGGCCTGGTCTTTCTGCGGCAGGCTTGCGATGAAGTCATTGACCGGTTGGCGCGCTTGCTCATCCTGATAGGCGACGATTTCCCAGGCCATTAAGAATCTCCAGTAGAGAGTATAACACAAACATCATATCTTGTCAAAAGGGCTGCGCTTAGCCCGACTGTTCAGCCAAGAGGTGAAACCCAAGGGAGAAGGGGGGCAGCAAAATGAGTGTTGGCTCTCAAGGCACTTCTACCTCTCCATCCAGGACGACTCGGTCGTTGGCGACAGGGGCGCCGTCGGGGCCGACGGCCACCAGGCGATCCATGGTCTGGGGGTCATAGACACCCAGGGCCAGGTGGTAGCGACCCGGCGGCAAGTCCTTCAGGGAGAGCATAATCTCATCACTGACTACCTCGCCCTCAGCCCACCACGAAGTGGGATACTGGCTCTGACGAGGCATGGCATCGTCCTGGGCTACGATTTCCTCCGTAACAGGATCGAAAAGGTGGACGAAGACTTTGTAGTCCCCCTCCATCTGCTGCAGGGCCTGCCAGTGCAACCCCAGCCGCAGTTCCCCTTCCTCCCGCCTTAGATCATGGCCCAGAAGACGCACTTGGCCGCCGAAGCTCACGTCCAGCTTGGCCTGCATGGCGGGTACGGCGTACCTGCGCTCTCTCTCTTCGATCTCAATGCCCAGCGGGAGAACGAATTCCCCGAAACTCTCGCCAGTCTGAGCGTCGTCCACAGCTATGACTAGATCGTAGCGTCCCGGAGGCAGCAGGGGATCGAGGGTCATCTGATAGCGGCTGGCCACGATGGCGTTGGTCGGCCAGAGGGAGGTGGCATAGCTCCGGGCTATCGGTTCGGTCTGCGACTGGACGGTTGCCCCCGCTTCATCTCTCAGTGATAGCCGGCAAGCGTAATCGCGGGTGGGGTGCTTGATGGCGGCCCATTTCGCCTGCACAAACAGGGGTTGCCCCTGCTCTATCCGCGTCGTCACCGGACTCAATTCTACCAGGGCCAACTGATCGAACTCCTGGAGCACGGGGTAGCTGTCCTTGATGGTGGGCTCCGTCAGGACCACATCTGATACCTGCGCCGTGCCGATGGGTACCAGCGAGGCGACTTCGTAGAGGATCACCTCCAGCGAATAGTCTTCGCCAGGCGGGGTGCCCTCGGGAAGGTGCAGGACGTAGCCATCGTCTATCAGCTCTCCCTCTCGCCATAAGCTGGTGGGATACAGGCCGTAGTGAGGTTGGGTGTCCAGAGAGGCAAGCTCTTGGCCGTTTGCGTCCCGCAAGCGCAAGGCCAGGCCGTAGTTGGCCGCCACTGGTTCAGCGACTCGCCAGGTCAACCTGGTCTCCAATGATTCGGGCGTTTTCTGTTCGGTCTCTACGTCACTGAGGACGATGCCCGGCCCGAACCTGGCCAGGGTTAGTTCATCGCCCGTGGCCCAGCGCTGGCTGCGCACGCGCAGGGGGCGCAGATAGGTGGCGCCCAGGGTCTCACCCCGCATGGTGATGGGCCTTATCTCGCCCTCCTCGTCCCTCACCGTTACGCTGATCAGGTAGAGGCCGCGAACAGCTTCCTCGGGGACTTTCAGAATGTGATGCGTCCCCCCCCCCTCTGTCCCCCCCCACGGGGGGGGGATGAGAGCACTGTCCCCCCTCATTGGGGGGGAGATGGGGACGTTGTCCTCGGCCAGGCCAGCGCTGGTGTGGAAAAGATACTCGGCAGGAGAGGTCAGGCGCACGTTGGCTTCCAGGCCCTCGACCTCGACCTCATCCCAATAGAGAACCACCTCGACGGTCTCCCCAGCTTCCACCTCGTCCGCCGAAAGCTGGTAGCTCTTCAACCGCGCCGCGCCGCCAAAGTTGACCCCCTGGGGATTGCGGTGCAGGTAAGGCAGACGGTCAAAGTCCATGGTCAGGTCTATTGATCCTTGGTCAGGTGGTCGGGTGGTCGGGCGGTCGGCTGCATGTCGGTTCGAGATCCAAGATCCGATAACGCCTGCCAGTAGGATCGTTGTCACAATGACTAGAGGTAATGAGTTAACGAGTATCGAGGCAATGGAGGTAATGAGGGAAGAGCCTTGTTGCCTTGTTGCCTCGTTCCCTCGTTGCCTCATTCCCTCGTTCCCTCGTTGCCTCATTCCCTCGTTCCCTCGTTGCCTCATCCCCTCGATACTTCGTTGCCTCGTTAACCTCCCTCCAGCGATCAAGAGTCCGATGACGGCTAGTGCAGCCGCTAGCGATAGCCCCTCAGCCAGGGCTTGCAGGGGCGTGCGTTCCAGGCGTAACGTAACTTGGTGCTCTCCCTGGTCGAGATCGAGGCCAATGTAGCCCAGGTTCTCGACGGGCCGCACCTCCCTGGGCTGGCCGTCCACGTAGGCCCGCCAGCCGGGGAAGTAGTAGGTGTGGAAGGCCAAAGACGCCTGGGATGAGGTCACATCGAGAGTCCATCCTTCGGCTGCTGGCTCGCGCCAAACCAGCTCCACCGCTTCAACCTCTCCGCTCATGACCAGCGGCGGCGGTTTCTCACCGTCGCGCAGCAACGCCTCCGAGGTGTAGGGGCGGGGCGCTGCCCAGCGGGGTAGATACTCGTGGCGGATGGTGGTGCCGACGTTGGCGGTGAAGTATTCGTAGAGCATCAGGCGTTCCACGGTTATGTCCGCCTCGCCAATGGGCAGGTACTCAGGCTTCAGGCCCAGCATAGAGGTCGCCAGCAACACCGCCCCCGCGACGCAGGCCAGCAACCGCGGCCCGACCGAGCTCGGGTTGGGCGAAGGTCCTGGGTTGGGCGAAGGTCCTGGGTTGGGCGAAGGTCTCCCGACCGAGCCCCCTGCACCTCGGTCAGAGACCTTCGGCGAACGAGAGACCTTCGGCGAACGACAACATGGTGCTTCAAACGGCAATTGTAAGTAGCCGATGACCAGGCTGGCGAAGAAGGCTTGCACCGACAGAAAGCGCCAGGGAAATTGCACGAAGGGCAACAGCGGCACGTTGTCCCACAGGGCGCGCGAGAGCGGCGTGATGAGGAAGGTGGCCAGAGCCAAGCCAACGATGAAGAACGCGCTCTGGGCCTCCGGACGGCGGCGCTTGACCCACCAGCCGACGATGGCTGCCACACCCAGGAGGGCGAGCACGGCCTGTGCCAGTCCCATGGCAAAGGGCGTCTGCCCGGCTTCGATGGCATAGTCGAAAAGAAGCGAGGGCTGCACCAGATCCAGGCCGCGAAAGTGGTTGCCATAATTCAGGTAGCCGGTGGTCTGATGCTCCAATTGCGCGTACTGCCCCTCCAGCAAAGCCGGCAGCCAGAACCAGGCGCTTATGGCCAGGCCCAGGCCCAGGCTAATTGCGCTGCTGGCGAGCCATTTGGAGGTTGGAGGTTGGAAGCTGGAAGCTGGAAACTGGAAACTGGAAGCTGGAAGCTGGAAGCTGGAAACTAGGAGAATATAGAGAAGCATGAAGGCGGTGAAGATGAGGGCTGAGACGTTGTGGGTCAGGATCAGTCCGCCGTAAGCGAGGGCGACCAAGGCGATGTTGCCAGCCGAAGAGAAAATTGGTGAAAGCCGTCTCCACTTCCAAGTTCGTGTAATTCGTGGCAAAGACTGACTGTTCGAAAGCGAGTCTCGCAGGCGCAGCAGCGCCCAGAGGATGAGGGGATAGAAGACAAAGGCGTAGAACTCCGACAGGGCATCGCCCCGCACGTAGACGTTGACCAGGTGGTAGGGAGCGTAGGTGTAGGCCAGGGCTGCCAGTATGGCGCTGGCCTCTCGCTTAAACAGGCGTTTGGCCAAGAGATACATCGAGGCTGCGGCAGCCACGAAACCCAACAACTGAGTCAGCTTGATGGCCCAGATGAAGCCGAAGCCAACCAATTTGAACAGGGCGGCGATGTAGTAAGGTAGGGAGGCGTAGAAATTGAAGAAGGGGTAGCCCAAGCCGTAGGCGGCGTCGGGCATCCAGCGGGCGGGGAAGACGCCAGCCCTCAAGTTGGAGACCAGTTGGTGGAGGCGCACCAGCAGGAAAGGGCTGTCGCCTCCCCCTCGCGTGTTTATGGGGCCGCCGCCTACCAACAGGGGCAGGCAGACGATGAGGCTCAGGGATAGGGCCAGGAGCAGTCCGATAGCTTTCTTTTTCATCTCTGCAATGTTTGAAAGCATGTTAGGACGCGTTAAGAAACAACTTCCCGCTTTCGATGCCAGCAAAAGTCATCTTGAGCCTGTCGAAAGATGACTTTTGCGGCTCTGTGACTTGAAAACCCGCTCGAAATCACCCTTCGACAGGCTCAGGATGATTTCTCGCTAGACGCCAAAAAGGGAACTCATTGTTTGACGGCCCCTTAGTGAGCGCCGGGGTCAATAACGTTGGGCTCTGAAGTAAATAAAAAGGCCCAAGAAGAAGGCATGCTTCGCAATGCACGGCCAGCCAAACGGGCCGGCGCTGGAGGATCGTCTTGGGCCAAGAGCTGATCTTCATTTCTGTACTAAATCTATCTTCTCCTCAAGAGATTGAACACGAGCGCTATCGCCGCCGCGAGGGCGATTATTATGACGCCGCTCACTTTGTATAGGTTCGCACTCAGCGTGGAAAGCAAGGACTCTGTGGCGGGAGTTGGAGTGGGAATGGGAATAGGCGTGGGCACGAGTGTGGATGTCGGCACGGGCGTGGGCTGCGGGTTGTCGCCGAATTCGATCTGGATGATAGAGCCGCCGGCGATGACCACCCCCCAATCGTCGCGCGTGGTAGAATTGTAGTCGGGTGGGTTTTCCTCGTAGAGGAAATAGTTACCTGGTGTCAAATCCATGAAACAGTAGGGTTCATTGATGCCGTCGGTGATGTAGTTGGCTACCGTCTGCCGGCCATCGGAGGCAGTGAACATCGCCCCAGGCAGGAGCTCCTCGTCCGGGTCGCGCATCTCGTTGCCGTTGCGGTCATGATAAGCCAGTACGCAGATAGCCCCGCTGACTGGCG
>CAYWWC010000164.1:4656-9402 GCA_964461615.1 uncultured Anaerolineae bacterium | reverse complement strand
TAAATGAACTTTTCGTCGAAAGGTCTATAGTTGAATCGCTTAACGTGATCTTCTATGTGAGTAGACCTGACTATCCTTTTTGCTTCCAATATTTTCCAGTATTTGGTCGACTGGACACCGAGTCTTTGGCTTATGTCCTCCTCACTTACATCGGGGGAGGAGAAATAGTGCAGTCTTTCAAGCAATTCGTCCCGATCAAAAGCGATCCATAGCTTATCTTTTCGACTCTCGCATCCAGTCCCATACTCCCTGAAAATTTCGGTGACCTTCCACTCCTTCTCGTACTCCTCCAACAGGTTGAAATTCTTGGGCACGAAAAAGAAATACGGCGACGATAGCTCAAGCGTCTGCCAGTCGGTGGTGCTGACGTCGTTCTCCCACAGATAGCGGTGTTTCTCTTCTCTCAAGCCCCAAAGGTCGGCATAGAAGACTTTGCTCATAATGCTCACCTGTATACTTCACTGCGGTGGGCGATGAGGATCACGGTGACGGCCTGTTTGTCCTCGTCCACGCAGTACACCACGCGCCAGTCGCCCACCCGATAACGCCAATGCCCAGCCAGTAGACCTTTCAACCGCTTGATGTTGGGATGTCTATGAGGATTGCGCCGCAGTTGGTCAAAGCAGCGGTTCAGCTTTCTGGCCAACAGGTCATCGGCTGCCTGGTAGAATTCCTGTGCGTCGCGGGTTAGCCGAATCTCATACATCACGGCGGATATCCTCAAAGCGCACGACGTCACCGCTATCGGCTTGCTTGACGGCGCGCCGGAAGGCCGCCTCAAAGCCGGGGATGCTCAGCAACTCGGCGGTGGCTTCATTTTCCTCGCGTTCCTGCAGGTAGGCCAGAAAGTCGCTGGCCACCAGCAGCCGCTCAGGCGATAGGCTGCGCAGACGGCGCTCAGCCTCGGTCAGTGCCGTGTTCACCACTTGTTTTGCTCTCATCGCAATTACCTCCCTCTAATTTTATCATAAAGACAATAGCCACCCCCTGACGAATGTCGAAGACGTTCCCGTCTGGCCCGCCGTCGGGCGCGGTCTCTCCCATCAAGGCGTTGCCGTGCAGGTTCAGCACGTAGATTTCATCGAAGGTCTTCATCAACTCCTCCCTCATCCCGCGGTGGATCAGGCCGGAGAGGTAGGAGTGGTTGGTGATCATGCCGATGACGCCGTGGCCGGTGCGCTCGATGCGGTCGTGGGCGAAACGGATGAACTTGATGTAGTCGTCGGACAGGGGCTGGATGTTGCGCTCGCCACGGACGGCGGTTTTGTAGCGTTCCATCAACTTCTCGATGTGCTCTCCCTTGTTGGCCGAGCTGACCGAATACGGCGGATTGCCCAGCACGACCATGATGGGCCTGTCCCGTTTGACTTCCGCCGCAGCGTTGGCCTCATCGGTGATGAACCTGGCGAAGCCCAATGTCGAGGCCTGGGTGATCGCCTCCCCCAGCGCGTTGGTCAGGTAGATGCCCAACCGCTGGTCTCCCGTGAAGTCGTAGCCGGTCTCCTGCAAGAGGATGCCCAGTTTCATGTGGGCCACGGCGTAGGGAGCCATCAGCAGCTCGAAGCCGAAGACGCGGGGCAGGAGTTTCTCAGCCACGTAGCTGCTCCACGCCCCTTTACCCACCGTCCCGGCCACGGTCTCGTGGATCTGCTGGATGACGAAGTAGAGGAAGGTCGCCGTGCCAACGGCCGGGTCGAGGACGAGGGTGTTGGTGTCAGCCAGGCCCAGGGGGCGATCGAAGCGGGTTTTCACAATGTGATCGAGGGAACGGACGATGTAGGAGACCACTGGCTCAGGGGTATAATAGACGCCACGGGCTTTGCGCGTCTGGGGATCATAGGCGCGGAGGAAGGTCTCGTAGAAGTGGACCACTGGATCTTCCTGCCGCGTCCGCCTGCCGAAGTCGCGCAGGATCTCCGCCATGTCCGCCCGCGCCAGCAAGTGGGCCAGGTCGTCCACCAGCCAGGCAATGCGGTCGTCCAGTCCCGGACCGGCGATCTGGTTGAAGAGCCTACGCAGGAAGGGGTTGGTCTTGGGCAGGTTCCAGGCCGCCTTCTCCCGGGTGAAGTTCTGGCCATTCGCGACACGGACGCGGGCAGCGAAGAGGCCGTAGGTGATGGTCTGGGCGTACATGTCGGCGAACTGAGCCGGGGTGAGGAAGGGGATCAGTGTCTCGCGGAAGGCTTTCAGTTGGGCATGGAGCATACCCTCTTCGCTCTCCCGCTTGAAGGTCTCTTCGATGAGATCGCGGGTCATGCGGGCCAGGGCCGCCATGCGCTGGGCCAGCTCGCGGGGAGTGCCCACCGTGGGCGCCGCCTGGGCCAAGAACTTCTGCAACAGCCCCGCAACGGCCTGGATGCCGCCCCTTCGTGTCCTGATCCTCCCATCAATGGTCAGCGTAGCCAGGCGGACCGTCTCCCGGTGTTCACCTTCCACGTACCAGCGGAACTCCAGATAGTCGGTCAGGATCAGGTTGTTGAGCGATTCGCGGTAGCGGCGCATCTGCTCGGACCGCTCCGCCGCGTCCAGGCTCCTTCCCACGTCCTTGGCCTCAACGTAGCCGATGGGCGTCCCGGCGAGGGTGATGATGTAATCGGGCGCGCCGCACTCGATGCGCTTGGGCTCGTTGATGGCAGTGATGTTCTCGCCGACTGACTCCAATAGCGTTTTCAGAGCCGAACGGTGGGTGTGCTCCGTCGCCTGCCCCGTGGAGAGGTTCTTTTGTAGTTCCTTGAGGTAAATCTTGAAAGATGTTGATTCCATAGTTAACCCCTTCGGAGGGATAATCCCAACTCTCCGTCCATCCGCCAGCGAGCTTCTGGAACACGGAAGCACGGAAAAGCGGAACACGCGGAATCCCTTTCCGTGCTTCCGTCCCTCCGCCCTTCCGTGTTCCAGAGAGAGAGCCGGAGCGGCACACCACTTTACACCTCAATCCCCCGCCGTGGCTACCACAGCAATCGGCTCCGGCGGCGTGCGTATGAACTGCGTCAGTATCAGCGAGACCAGCACGATGCCGACTCCTGCCAGAAACGGGGCCCGCGAGCCGAACTGTTGCCACACCGCGCCGCCAAGCACTGGCACCACAATGGCCGCGATGTGATTGATGGTCTGCTCCACCGACAGGTTGCTGGTGATCTCTTCGGGCGTGACGGCGATCTTTTGAAAATAGGTCATCAGCGCCAGGTTGAAGCCGAACAGGACGTTGTCAATCACATACAAGACAAACAGCACTGGCAGGTAGGTCACGTAGGCATATCCCAGGAAGACAAAGGCCAGGGTACCAAAGGCGACGCTCAACATCAACCGCTCGCCCAACCTGCTCACTAATTTGCCCACCAACTGCAAAGCGTAGGTATTGATCAGGCTGTTGACCAGGAACAGCGTCGCCGTGGTCTGGACGCTGATGCCGTATTCGCGCACCAGCAGGAAGATGGCAAAGGTGGTGAAGATGTGACGGCGACTGCCCATCAGGAACGAAAGCAAGTAATAGAGCCAGTATCGCCGCCGCAGGATGATGCGGCGACGCGGCGGCAAGCCCTCTTTGGCGCCGCTCAGCGGCAACAGCAGCAGCCCCCCCACGGCCACCATCCCACCCACGACCATGAACAATCGCCGATAGCCCCACGATCCTGCCAGCAGATAGACCGCGCCGGTGGCCGCGAGAGCGGCTATCGCCGCCAGGCTTCTCAGTTGCCCCAACGCCTTGGGTGTGTGCTGCTTCTCTACGGCCATCAGCACCACAGCGTTGTTGCTGGGATAGAAGAAGTGAAAGCCAAAGCTCATCACCAGTGTGCCGAGCAACAGGAAAGGAGTGTTGGCTGCTTGTCCCGTCATAAACATGCCAATGCCCAATAGAATGACGCTCAAGGCCATGATGCGGACCTCGGACAGAAAGAGGGCCAGGATGCCAACTAAAAAGCCTATCAATCCCGGCAACTCGCGCAGCGCCTGTATCCAGCCCATGCTCCCTGGCCCAATGCCCATCTCCTCGACGGCGAAGTTGTTGAACATCGCTTGCCACATGCGGAAGCCGAAGTAGAGCATGAAGTTGGAGACGACGAGGTAGACCAACATCCGTCGGTTGTTTTTCAGCATTTCACTCATAAGATGGCATCCCCCCCCTTCTTTAGAATCCAAACCCCTTCTCGGTGAACAGCTAAGAGCAAGCATCTACCACCGCAGCCTCTGTGTTGAGAATGACCAGGGGTTGCCGGGATTGTATGACCTCAGCATCCACCGTTAAGTCCGTCAACGTCTGCACCAGACTGGAGACCAGTTCCTCACCTCCAAACGCCTCGTAGCCCCGCCAGCGAGCGACTCGCAGGCTCTCGCCTTCCAGCAGACGCTCCCGCTCTGCCTCCGCTCGCTGTTTCTCCTCGACGAGGCGCCGCTGAATGAGTTGGGTATGCCCATCCTGGGCAAGACGCTTGAGTTGCGCCTTGAGGTCGGGCGCGGTTACGGCGTCGAGATGGCCATTAAGGGTGAGAGTGGCGCGTTTCTTGGAAAGCAGGGTTTCGGTGAGATGATCGTTCTGCCAGTTTTTCGGTATCCGAAAGCACAGTAACCTGGAACATGGATTTGCTCGCCTCTTACTCCGCCGCATATTTCGCCGTAGACTCCACAATCAAAGCCAAAGGGCTAGCAGTAGGAGGTCGGCAAGAGGCGGGCGATCACATCTAGAAGCTGTGATGGGGCGACTGGCTTGACTATGAACCCAGCGGCGCCTAAATCCTCAGCAAATAG
>CAYWWC010000164.1:0-4556 GCA_964461615.1 uncultured Anaerolineae bacterium | reverse complement strand
ATTGAAGGCGGTGACGACCTCGTAGCCTTCCTTTTCCAAGGTACGTTCGATGACCCGTACCAGGGAACGGTTGTCGTCAACAACGAGAATACGCGCTTTGGAACTCATCATTTTCTCCTTTCAAAGAAAGCGGCAAATTGCTTTACCTCTGCTTCTAACTCCTCTAGCACACCCTGTGCGCCGCTGAGGTCGCCCTCCCGGCCCATGGTCTCCAGACGACAGGCCAATTCGCCCGCCGCCTGGCCCCCGAAGCTGCTCAGAGCTCCCTTTATGCCATGCGCCGCACGTCTCACAGCCCGTGCATCTTGCCCTTCGAGACCCTCTCTCAGATCTTTCAGTTGCCTGGGGTAGTCCTGCTCCAGGAACAAGCCCACCGCTTCTAGCAAGAGCTCCTCGTCTCCACCGACCACCTCCAGGGCCGCGTCGAGGTCAACCGGCGACGCTACACTGGGACCTCGATCTGGAGACAGGAAACCTTCGATTGCGCTCTGAAGTTTGTCGGGACTCACCGGCTTGGAGAGATAGCCGTCCATGCCCGCTTCCAGGCATCTCTCCTGGTCCTCCTTCATGGCGTAGGCGGTCATGGCCAGGATGGGGATACGTTGGTCGGACTCTGCTTCCCTCTCGCGAATGGCCCGCGTGGCCTTGAGCCCATCCATCTCTGGCATCTCCACGTCCATCAAGACCAGATCAAAGTCCCCTTCTTCCAGCATCTGGAGTACCTCCAGACCGTTGCCTGCTACCTGTACCACGTGGCCCATCTTCCCTAACGCCTTTCTGGCGATCAACTGGCCGGCGAAGTTGTCTTCGGCCAGCAGGATGCGTAACGTGGTCAGGTGGTCTTTAGTCGAGTGGTCGGATGGTCCTTCGTCCGGCCGTCCGACCATCTGACCAGTCGGCGCAGTTCCCAGCACCATCTGGATGGCGTCGAGGAGCTCGGACTGTTTGATCGGCTTGACCAGGTGAGCGGCGATGCACAGCTCGCGGCAGCGGACTGCGTCGTCGTGCATGCTGTCAGAGGAGAGCATCATCACGATGGTATCTCTCAGAGCGAGGTCATCTCGAATCCGCTCGGCCACGGCAAAGCCGTCCATCCCTGGCATCATCTTGTCCATCAGGATCAGGCGGAAAGGACGAGAGGTCTCCTTCGCTCGTTCGAGTTCCTGCAGCCCCGACGGGCTATCCTCAGCCTCCGTCACCTCCAGCCCCCAACTGGTCAACATCTCTCGCAATATGAGCCGGTTGGTTGCGTTATCGTCAATCACCAGCACGGGCAGCCCTTGCAGATCCACCACGACTGCGGGCCTGGCGCGGGTCTGCGTCTTCAACTTCGCCGTGAAGTGGAAGGTGCTGCCTTCACCCAGACGGCTTTCCAACCAGATGTGCCCTCCCATCAACTCCACCAACTGCTGCGAAATGGCCAGCCCCAGGCCGGTCCCGCCGTACTTGCGGGTGGTGGAGCCGTCGGCCTGGCGGAAGGACTCGAAGACCACCTCCTGTTTATCCTCGGGGATGCCGATCCCGGTATCGCGGACGGCGAAATGGAGTTCTGCCTCTCCCTCGGCCTCCCCTTCGACTCCCATCAGGGCATGGCTCAGGACAGGCTCTTTCCGATCAGCCTCCACCTCCACCTGGACGACCACCTCCCCTTGCTCCGTGAACTTGACCGCGTTGCCAATCAAATTGATTAGCACCTGGCGCAGGCGCCCCGGATCGCCCACCAGCGCCGTCGGCGTCTGGGGCGGGATGTAACAGACCAGGTCCAGTCCCTTCTCGTGGGCGCGCAGGGCCATCATCTCCGCCGTCTGCTCGACGGTGGTCCGCAGGTCAAAGTCGGTCTCCTCCAGCTCCAACAGTCGTGCTTCGATCCTGGAAAAGTCCAGGATGTCGTTGATGATGGACATGAGCGAATCAGCCGAGGAGTTGGCTATGCTCAGGTATTCGCGCTGTTCGGGCGTCAGCTCAGTGTTCAGTACCAGAGCAGTCATGCCCATGATGCCATGTATGGGGGTGCGGATCTCGTGGCTCATGCGGGCCAGGAACTGACTCTTAGCCCGGTCGGCTGACTCGGCAGCATCTTTGGCCTCCCGCAACGCCTCCTCCGCCCGCTTGCGCTCGGCGATGTCGGTGTAGACAGCGACTGCCCCAATGAACTGCCCCCCCACCAGGATCGGAGACCCTGCCACGATAACGTCTAGTGGATAACCATCCTTCCGATAGCGGATCGTCTCTACGGGAAGCACCTCCCCCCCGTCCATGACTGTCTGTGTAAGACCGACCGCTTCATCGATCACATCAGGATTGGTGACCAGACGGTCAATGTCCCGGCCAATCGCCTCCTGACGCGAATACCAGAACAACCTCTCTGCGCCCGCGTTCCATTCTACGATCCGATGGTGAGCATCCAGGGTAACGATGGCGTCGGGGACGGCTCCCAGCACTCCTTCGAGATACATCCGGCGCTCCTCGATCTCTTCGAAGAGGCGAGCGTTCTCGATGGCTATATGGCCACCTGCACAGCGACGGCTTCCAGCCAGCGCATTTCATCCAGTGGCCAGGGCCGAGGCCCCTTGCTGTTCAAGTTAAGCACACCGATGATCTTCCCCGCAACCCTCAGCGGCAAGCTGATCTGGGATCGGAATCCCCCCCGTCTAGATGTCTCGCGTAGTTCCGGTACGTCTAGGGCATCTTCGAGAACTACCGTCTGCCCGCTGGCCATCGCCCGCCCGGTGATCCCCTGCCCAGGCTCGTAGGTCTGCATACGAGCCGCGAATTCAGCCGACAGGCCACGGTGCACCAGCAGGTGGAGCTGTTGGGCCGTCTGATCTAGCTGATAGAAGGCGCCGATTTGCATTCCGGTGATGGCCAGGATGCGATCCAGCAGTCCTTGCAGCAACGGCTGTAGCTCCAGCGTACGGCTCCCGGCCTCGGCCACCTGGTAGAGGACGTCAAGTTGCTCTAGCCGCTGGCGCACTCCCTCGTGTAACCGAGCGTTCTCAAGGGCCACAGCCACCTGCTGGGCGAAGGCTTCCAGCAGGTGCAGATCATTCTCGTCGAAAGGCTGGCGCTCGCCCAGATCCGTGACGTTGATCACCCCCAGAATGCGATCCTGCCAGCGCAGGGGGACGCCGATGACGGCAGTGAAGGGCGCCTCATCGTAGGTTGACACCTGCCCCTCCCAGGTGCGATAGTCGCTCACGATGAGAGGCTGGCCAGTGGCCATCACCCGACCCGACAGCCCCTCGCCCACCTTCAGCCGGGTGCCGGTGTAGTCGGCCACCAGGTTGTGGCTGACCACCAGTTCCAGCTCGTCTTGTTCCGGACGGTAGAGATAGAGGCTGCCGCCGCTCGCCCCCAGTAACTCTGCCGCCCGCCGGACGATGCTCCATAGCAGGTCGGAGAGTTCCAGTCGAGCGGTGATGTCGAGGGAGGTTGCGTAGAGCGTGGCCAGCTCTTCGGCCCGCTGGCGGACTTCATCCTCAGCCCGCTTGCGGTCGGTGATGTCGGTGTAGATAGTGACCGCCCCAATCAACTTATTCCCAACCAGGATTGAGGACCCAGCCACGATGACATCCACAGGAGAGCCATCTTTCCGATAACGGATACTCTCTATGGGATGCAAATCCTTACCGCTCATGATCTCCTGCGTAAAACCAATCGCCTCATCGAACACATCAGGATTGGTGACCAGGCGGTCAATGTTTCGGCCAATCGCCTCCTGGCGCGAATACCAGAACAACCTCTCTGCACCCGCGTTCCATTCTACGATCCGATGGTGAGCATCCAGGGTAACGATGGCGTCAGGGGCGGCTCCCAGCACCCCTTCCAGGTACAGCCGACGCTCTTCGATCTCCTCAATATAGCCGGGCGTTCTCAATGGCTATGGCTATCTGGTCAGTCATTATCTCCAGGGCTGCCCGATCGTTTTCATCGAAGGCATTAGGCACATCGGCCTCCACCTCCAAAACCCCGATCACCTGCCCACCGATCTTTATGGGCATCGAGAGCGACGAAGGAGAGAACCAATGCCCTGCTCTGTACACACGCGAGTTGCTAGCAGCATCGCTAACCAGCACCGTTTCCCCTGATTCGGCCGCTATCCCAATTGCCCCCTCGCCCACGGTCTGCCGATACTCGTCGGGGATGACCTCCCAGAAGTTATCGGTGGCGACGGCCACGTAGAGTTCGTTCGCTTCCTGGTCTGCGAAGAGGACAGCAGCCTGGAGATAGCCCAAGTCCTCCCGCACGGCGTCTACGGCATCCGGGAGTAGCTTTTGCTGATCGAGGATAGAGGCTACGCGATGCCCGACGCGATTGAGGGTAGTCAACTGGGCAGCTTGCCGCTCTAGCGCCTCCTCCGCCCGCTTTCGCTCAGTAATGTCTCTGGCCGAGCCCCTAACTCCAATTGGTCCCGTTGAGTCATAAACCAATGAGTTTCTATACTCAAGGATGCGTTCACTGCCATCCTTGGTCACAACTGTCATTAGACCTTCAGTTGTCCCCTTTTCTCGTACCCTTCTTAAGTAATCTCCGAATTGATGCTTATACCTTTCGGG
>CAYWWC010000163.1:0-9477 GCA_964461615.1 uncultured Anaerolineae bacterium | reverse complement strand
CCCCTGCCGGTATGCACTGACAGGGACTTGACAAGATTTAGGAAATCTTATCTGTGGGGTGGTGTCCCATTTAGCCTCCTCCACCGCCGTTCACGTTTCGAACATCGTCAGCATCACTCTGTCAAAGCCAAAGGGCGTCAGAATGTAATCGTCCGTCCAACGGTTCTTGTCGCGAAACTGCTCCGGCCCCGTCCAGCTCAGGTCGCCGCCGGCGAGGTGATGCGGACCCAGCAGGTTGCGCAGCGTTCCCACTAACTCGATCTTGATCTCGTTCTCGCCGGCGCGCAGGCCGCCGGTGATGTCAACCCGGTACGGCGGCCAGGCGACGGCGCCCATGTCCTGTCCGTTCACGCCTACGTGCGCGACGGCAGCGCTCAGACCACGTATCTCCAGTTCAACACACCCATCGAGAGGGGGCAAGGTAACGGTCTGGCGAAGGGTGGCCCGGCCGGCGAAGAATGGCAGCCCCTCTGCTGTCAGGTCAACGGAGAGCTCCTGCCCCCCATCCCCCGCCCGCACTCCGGCCGGCAGAGTCATCACGCGAAAGTCGGGCGCGTAGCGGTCAAAGACCTGGCCATTGTGCCGGTTCTCCTCCCTCACCCTGCGCCCGGCCACGCCGAATTCGCCGATCAGGTAGACGCTCTCAAGTTCCGTATCGCGGGCAAAGACGCCGCCGAGCACGACCTCGTTTCGACCGGCCTGCACGGCAGCGCCTACGTCCAGTTTACGGAACGAGATGTCGGTCCACCAGCCGGCCTCCTTTCTAATAAAACGGGGTAGCGAGGCAGCGTCCTCGCCGGTGATCTCTTGGTCGTTGACGGCGATCTCAAACTGTTCGGGGGTTTCCACGACCAGGTAGACGGGAGCGACGGGGCGGATGGCCACGTCGAAGGTGAAACGCAAGGCGAAGGGAGCGCCGACGCCCACCTTGGCGACCGCGCTGTGAGCGTCTAGGACGTGCATTGGCTTGCTCCACTCGCCTCGTTCACCGATCTTCACCTGGGCCGTGTCCAACGTCAGTGCGTTGGGGCCGCCCAAGGCCAACATCCAGGCGTCGTCCAGGTGGACCTCCGCCACGATGCGCTCGGCGACCGGCTCAATCGTGACTGGCGGTTTAGCCCGGTGCAGCACGAGCAGATGGGAGCCAACCGGCGGAAAGTCGAGCACGGCCTCGGTGACGTCATCACTCTGACGGCTGGGCAGCGGGCGCATGTCCCCGGTGGCTGGGACCCATGATTCCAGTCGCCCCGTGCCCCGCAGTTGCACCGTGGCAACGCCGCCGTTGTCGGGGTCGGTATTGGCCAGGAAGTAGCAATCAGCATCATCCATACGCCGATGATGAGCCCAGATTGAGGAGCGGCCGGGCACGCGAACGTCAAAAGGCAACAGTTCGTCGAGCACATCGGGGAGAGCGTCCAGGTCAACTACTCGCGTCGTCTCCGGCAATACCGGGTCATCGGTGAGCCGACCATCAATCAGCGTGGGCAGCGGTTTCACCGCCAGCACCGCCCCCCCGACCGCTGCGAACTCGCGCAGCAACTGGACGGTGTTCTCCGCCAGCGTCACGCCCGGCGGTACGATCACTACCTGGTATGCCATCTCCCCCACGTCCAGGCGCGGCCCCGCCTCGCCAGTCACCACGCGGGCCTCGCACGGTGCACCCGGTTCCATCAGCATCTCGTCGCCCAGGTGGAAGTCCCGCTGAACCTGCATCAGCGCCATCAGCAGCTTGTCGAGCGCCTCGTCGAGCCGATCCACGGCGTAGGTGGCGTCGGGCCGATAGAGCGTCCAGGCGCTGCCGATGGAATGGATCACCAGGATGTCCACCATACGCCGGCCCTGGCTGAGGACGTAGCTCAGGCGGGCGAAATAATCGGCGATCAGGCGATTTTCGGGCCACCAGGGCTGCTGACAGAAGATGTTCTGCGGGTAGTCGCGCTTGCGCTCGCCGCGCATGGTGTAGAGAGAGAGGTGCGGGTTGTTCAGGTTGACACCCAGGACGTAGGCCCAGTCGCCGATCCACTTCCGACCGGTGTGGGCAAAGTTCTGGCCGCCGCAACCGTAGTTCTCGCACAGAGTTCGGGGCTTGCCGAGCTGGCAGGCGACGCTGTCCAATTGCTTGACCGTCAGGACGGCGCCCGCACTGGCGTTGATTTGCCGTCCCAGTTTGTCTACGCCGGGGATGTGCATGTAGGCGTAGTGAGGCATGGCAGCGCCTATCCACTGAATCTGGCCCAGCAGCGAATCCTCGGCCTGATAGTGACCGGTGTAGGCCAGGTTGTGACCGTCGCACCACTCGTACACCGGCCGCGTGTAAGCCTCGACGAAGCGCTCGGTGACAGTGCGCCAGTAGTCATAGCGCACGCCATGGAACTCACCCACGTCAAAGAACAAGGCAGGTAAATGAGGCAACAAATCGTAGCCGTTGCGCTCCTGGAAGTAAGCCAGGAAACCATCCGTCCAGGGGATCTCCGAACGCTGTTTCGTCACATAGGTGCCGAACATGAAACACGGCTCGTCGGTGAAAACGCCGGGCACGGCGACACCGAAGTCGTCGCCAAAGAGCCGCGCGTAAGCCTCGTGGGTGGAGTCCAGGAAAGCGCGTACTGCGTCGGGGTTCAGCAGGTCGAGGTAGGCGTAGTCGTTGAACCATGCCGCGCCCAACGGCATGGCCTGTGGATAGAACTGGATCACGCGGTCGCCATCATCAGCCAGATCAGGCACATCGTCGGGGCGCACGTCGGTCAGCCGCCCCTCGACCTGGCGGGCGGCAAAGGTGGCGATGCGCTCGGCCAACAGCGCCGGTCGGTCGTCCACCTTGCAGACGAGGTATTGATCGCGATAGCCAGGATCGGCAGCCACGCTCAACCCGCCGGCGAAGCCGCTGGGCCACTTGTCCTCGTCGTAGAGCCAGGCGCCCAGGCCACGCTCACGGGCAGCGTCCACGCAGGCGCGGATGCAGGCCATCCAATGACGGCCCAGGTAGGGCGTGCGCAGCCCCACGCGGGAGTGCATGAAGAAGCCGCCCCAGCCCGCTTCGTCCATCAGAGCGATCTGCCGGACCAGCTCCTCCGGGTCGAGGTCGTCGTTCCACGACCAGAAGGGGACTTCGCGGTATTCCTTGGGTGGGTCTTGAAATCGCTGAATGTCCATTATCCGGCACCTTCCATCACGGCCACAAAGCGGCCATAGGCCTCTTCCCACTCAGGCCCACCGGCCGGCTCGTAGCTGACCACATCGAAGGAGTTGCGCACAACCTGGCGTCCCTCCTCCAGTGATCCGATTTGCCCCAGCGCCATTGCCTGCACAATTATATTGCCGGTGGCTGTGGCCTCGATAGGCCCGTTAATCACCGGGCGGCCGATCGCGTCAGCGGTGAACTGAGACAGCAGCCGGTTCTGCGTTCCGCCCCCCACGATGTGGATGGGATCCAGGCGGCGACCCAGCATCTCTTCAACCCGCTCCAGCACCCAGCGATATTTGAGCGCCAGGCTCTCCAGGGCGCAGCGAATGACCGCCCCTTTGCTTTGTGGCACCGGTTGGTTCGTCTTATGGCAGAAGGCACGGATGCGGGCCGGCATATCGCCAGGTTTGAGAAACTCGCTGTAGTCGGGGTCAACGACAGATCGTAGAGGAGCGGCCTGAGACGCCATCTGCGTCAATTCGTCATACGAGAATTCTTCGCCCTGGTGCGCCCATGTGCGTCGACATTCTTGCACCAGCCACAATCCCATAATGTTCCTGGAAAAGCGTAAGGTGCCGCACACGCCCCCTTCGTTGGTAAAGTTGAAAGCCAGGCTCTGTTCGTTGATGATCGGTTCCGGCAACTCGGCGCCCATGATTGACCACGTGCCGGAACTGATCCAGGCAAAGTCCGAGCCTTCGGCGGGGATGGCCGCTACTGCCGACCCGGTGTCGTGGCAGGCGGGGGCGATGACCGGCAGGCCACTCACTCCAACCTCCTCAGCCACCGCTGGCAACAGTTGGCCCAGGACAGTCCCCGGCGGCACGATCTCGGGAAAGATGTGGGGGGGGATGCCCATCTTTTCGAGCAGCGGGATGGCCCAATCGCCCTTGCGTGGATCATAACACTGGGTAGTGGTGGCAATGCTGAACTCACACACCTTGCGCCCGGTGAGCCAATAATTGAACAGGTCGGGCATGGTCAAGAAGGTCTCGGCGATGTCGAGGGCTGGTGGGCGGCCGACGACCATCGCCAGCAACTGATAGAGGCTATTAAGCTGCATGAACTGAATGCCGGTCTGCTCGAATATCTCCGCGCGGGGCACGCGGCGGAAGGCTTCTTCGAGCATGCCATCTGTCCGGCTGTCGCGGTAGTGGTAGGGATTCGAGACCAGCGCGCCGTCCCGGTCGAGCAGGCCGAAATCCACCCCCCACGTATCAAGGCCAACGCCAGCCAAGTCGGCTCCGTGCTCTCGGACAGCCAGGGCTAAGCCGTGTTTTATCTCCGTCCAGAGATGCAGCACGTCCCAGTGCAAGCGGTACCCCGTACCGCCACCATCGGGCAAGCGCACCGGGCCGTTGGGAAACCGATGCACTTCCGAAAGCGTGAGTCTCTCCCCATCGAACTGGCCCAGTACAGCGCGACCGCTCTCCGCACCCAGGTCGAGAGCCAAGAATTCGAGTTGATTAGACATTGCAGGCGGTTACTCCTTCAAAAACAATTCGATCACCGGCACCGCCACGGGTGGCTTCTGAACCGGCAGTTCGAGTGTCAGTGTGCCCGGCGTGCCGCTCATAAAGATAAGGTTAGCTTCTTGGTTCGGGGCGATGACGCGCATCGTGATCTCGGAGCCATCGTTGAGCAATTGCGCATATTCGACCCTGTCCGCCAGGCCATCGAGGTGGACATGGCGGAACGGCCATGAAAACAGGTGCAGGTACAGGCGGTTGCCGTCCCTTCGACTGCGCTCAGGGCCAGTCTGGGTGTAGCGGCAATCGGGCGGCGGGGTGAAGTCACTGGCGGTGCAACTGTAAATCGAGCGGCCATGCAACCGCATCCACTCGCCGATGCCGCGCAGCCGTTCAATCGCCTTGGGCTCGAACTCACCGCGCGCGTTCGGCCCGACGTTGAGCAGTAGGTTGCCCCCCTTCGAAACCGTGTCTACCAACATCTGCACAAGCATCTCCACCGGCTTCCAGTCGAGGTTGTCGCGGTCGTAGCCCCAACTTCCGTTGAGGGTCTGGCACGCCTCCCACACAACCGGCTTGCCGTCCACCTCCATCCAGCCGCGCGGCTGGTACTGCTCGGGCGTCTTGAAATCGCCGCCGATTTCCATGCGGTCATTGACGATGATGCCTGGCTGCAACTTGCGCACCATCGCCATCAACTCCTCCGACCGCCAGTCGTCTTTGCCCTTGCCCTTCGACCAGCTCCAATCTCGCTCGGAGTAGGAGAAGTCGAACCACATGATGTCTATCTTGCCGAACTGCGTCAGCAACTCGCGGGCCTGCCCGTGCAGGTACTCGGCGTACTTGCGGATGTCGCGGTGCTTCTGCGCTTCGCGGAATGCTACGTCATCGCGCAGGGGATGCAGGCCGTCAATGGGGAACTCAGGGTGATGCCAATCAATTAAGGAATGATAGAACCCGACTTTGAAGCCCTCTGCGCGGAACGCCTCCACCATCGGTCTGAGCACGTCTTTCCCCCACGGCGTATTCGTGGCCTTATAGTCGGTCAGCGCCGAGTGCCAAAGACAGAAGCCGTCGTGGTGCTTGGATGTGACGACGAAGTATTCCATCCCCGCGTTCTTCGCCTCGCGCGCCCACACGGTCGGGTCATAGAGATCGGGACAGAAGTGATCGAAGTATTTCTGGTAGTCCCCGTCGTGGATGCGCTCGCGGTGCTTCACCCACTCGTGCCGCGCCGGCAGGGCGTAGATACCCCAGTGGATGAACAGACCAAAGCGGTCGTGGACGAACCAACTGGTATCGCCGATAGAGGGTTCTGGGAGTTTGGGCATGCTCAGGCTCCTTTGTCACAGACCATAAGAGATTCTCAGTACCTGGGAAAACTCGCTGGAGTGCGGACGCAAGTCCGCCTTTGCAAGGCTCGAAGCAGGCTCGCGCCTGCACTCCAGATTCCCAATTCTCAAGTACTAATTCTGCTAATACTTGCCGTACAGCGGCCCGAAATTGGCGCAGGCTCTGAAGTCGGCCCCCAGCGGATCCATCGCGCCGAAGGCGGTCCAGGCGCTGGGTCGGAAGATCCGCTCCTCGGGCACGTTGTGCATGTAGACCGGGATGCGCAGCATTGAGGCCAGGGTGATCAGATCCGCGCCGATGTGGCCATAGCTGATCGCCCCGTGGTTGGCCCCCCAGTTATACATCACGGAGTAGACGTCCCGGAAAGGCCCACTGCCTGTCAGGTTGGGGACAAACCAATGGGTCGGCCAGGTGGGGTTGGTGCGCTCGTTCAAAGTGTGGTGTACCTCCTCCGGCAGGTCCACGGTGTACCCTTCTGCAATCTGTAACGCCGGGCCAAGCCCTTTGATCAGATTGATTCTGGACATGGTGACCGGCATGCCGCCCACCGTCAGGAAGCTCGACGAGAAACCCCCTCCCCGGAAGTATTCCGTGATGGCCGGATACCAGGTCGTGGCGTCAAGGCACTTTCCAACCTCTTCGGGGGTGATGTCCCAGAAGGGTTTCATCACCGACTGGCCGTCTACCTTCGTCTCGCCAGTGGCGTCCAGGGTAGCCGAGCCGGAGTTGATCAGGTGGATGATCCCATCCTCCGCCAGGCCGGTCAGTTCGTAGCCCGTCACCCGCTTGACCGCCTCTGGGCTCCAGTAGGTTCTCACGTCGGCGAAGATCTGGGCGGTGTTGGTCAAGAGATGCCCAAAGAGCATCGCCACCCCGTTGAGACAGTCGTTCTCGGTAGCCATGATGAAGGGCTCCCGAACGCCATTCCAGTCGAAGGAGGAGTTGAGGATCGCCTCCAGGAAATCTCCGTTCGGGTAGTGATCGGTCCATTGCCGCTGCCCCTGGAAGCCAGAGGCGATGGCATTGCGTCCCAAAGCCTCCTCTCCGTAGCCCAGGTCTGCCAGCCGGAGGTTGCCCACCATCAGGTCTCGGGCGATCATCGTCATCTTCAGCACGAATTCCCAATCCTGCTCCTTTTCCGCCCGGTTATGCTGAGCTTCTGGGGGATTGTAGTCTCGCCCTTCCCGGCAATTCGCTTTCACCCACTGCAAGGCACGGCCAAACTCTTCCTCGTCGTAGATCCCCTCCTCGATTCGGCGCGTGAATTCACTCATGTCCACCGTTTCCACCCGCATGCCCAGATAGGCTTCAAAGAAGGACTGATCCACGATGGAGCCGGCGATGCCCATGGAGACGCCGCCCATAGACAGGTACGACTTGCCACACAGGGTGGCCGCTGCCAGCCCGGCCCGGGCAAAACTCAGCAGTTTCTCCTGCACGTCGGCGGGAATGGAGGTGTCTCCTGCATCCTGAACATCCCGCCCATAGATGCTGAAGGCCGGAAGCCCCTTTTGGTTGTGCGCGGCCAGGACCGCCGCCAGGTAGACCGCGCCGGGGCGTTCGGTGCCGTTGAAGCCCCACACCGCTTTGGGGATGTAGGGGTCCATGTCCATCGTTTCCGCGCCATAGCACCAGCAAGGCGTGACGGTGATCGAGAGACCTACCCCTTGTCTGGCGAACTTCTCGGCGGTCTGGGCAGCTTCCGCCACCCCGCCAATGCAGGTGTCGGCGATGACACAATCCACCGCCAGGCCATTGGAGTGGCGCAGATTGGCCGTCAGAAACTCGGCTGCCGATACGGCCATGGCCATCGTCTGGTCTTCCAGCGACTCTCTCACCCCTTTCCGCCGGCCATCAATGATGGGCCGAATGCCGATTTTGGGCATATCGCCGACCAACCTGTTTTGAGGCGGACTCATCTTGATATCTTTCACGTTTGCCATGTCTTTGTCCTCCTTCCGAAGTCTGGTGATTGGGCATTGCAAACGCCCTCTTGTGTATCTAAATCACCTCCAGGCCATTGAGACCAGGCAGCTCAGGGAATGGCGCGTGGGGCTCGGTCTGATACCAGAAGGCGGTGGAGGCGATGTCGTCTTGCAAAGGCAGATAGCGACGTTTGCCCTCCAAGGTTGAACGCCAACCTAGAGCCTGAATGGTCGCCCGCAGGTCTTGCTGAAAGCGGATGGGGTCCATCACGTGCCATCGATACATGCCAAAGCGCTGCTGGCTCTGGTACAAGCCATCGGGCTTGATCACTTGAGGTAGCCCCAAGAACGGCGTGGAGTAGACGCCATACTCGCCTTTGGGATGCTCGAAATTCCAGGCACCGCCAAAATAGTCTTCCGTGCCGGTGCCACATATCGTCGGCCAGTCTGTATCACCATCCAGGTAGAACTTGATCTCGCCCTCACCCCACCAGCCGTTACTTTGTACACCCCAGGCGATGTATGTGCCAACGTATTGACCTCGGCCTTGAACACCTTCCAACAATGTGTGCACATCCATGTACGGCAGTGGATTGCTGCGCCGCCACTGGGCATGGAAATAGGCCCGGTCGGCGGGTACGTCGGTCAGCGTGTAGTCTATCTGGTAGTAGAAACTCTTTACTTCGTCCGGGCTTAGATTCTCGAGCGTAATGCGGGCATGTTCCCGAAAGGGCATCTCCCAGTAGCTATTAAACCCACCCGCCGGGTTGACGGCGACAGGGAGGGAATTGACGTTGCAGCGCACGCCCCAGCCATTGCAGAAGAAGTCACCCATGGGCACTTCCACGGATGGGGTCTCCTCGTGATCCCAGTAGAAACGTAGGACCAACTGCCGCCAGACAGCAGGGTTGACCGTCATCCAGATGTGCTGAACAGCGCCTGGCCCCTCAATATCGGCCAGAACAACAGTGCTGTTGCCGGCCAGAGTGATGCGGGGTGAGACTTTCCACCCCTGGCCCAACTCGCGGGCAGCAATGGCTCCAGCGCCCTCGGTCGCTATCCCGCCCTGGCCCTTGGTGCCAGTGGGGTTTTCGGCGCTGATGGAACGGGTCACGGCGTTGGAAAGCCGTGAAAGGTTGCCTAGATTCATGCCCAGACCGTTAAACAGAATGTTCATTTCTAACCTCCAGATTGCGGATGTTGTTTTGTATGCGTCAGGTGCCAGGCACTTTCATCGGCTTCTTGGGAGCCATGATGCCTCTAAGCCAGGTGAGATTGCTCGATCAGTCGGCTACTCGCAAGTGCCTGGCACCTTCCGAACTGAGTAGATGGCCTCCAGGATGGCCATGCGTAACTGATAGTAGAGGGGAAGTGGGCTGTCTCTGTCTAGGTGTCTGGGGGTGTTGTCCATCATCGGGCTGGTGTCCGTTCTGTCCTATATCCGAACCGTCAGGGGACGAAGTGGCCTTGTGGATATATCCACAAGGCCAGTATATACTGAGCGCAAATAGGATTTGTGAAAATCAGGCCGCGTCTGGAGCCTGCC
>CAYWWC010000162.1:0-9681 GCA_964461615.1 uncultured Anaerolineae bacterium | reverse complement strand
TTCTTGCACACTTGGCAAGAAATTTACCACGAAGGCACAAAGGCACGAAGCTCTTCCTGTCTTAACTTTGTGTCTTGGTGTCTTTGTGGTGAGTTGCAGTTCCTTTTTGGTTCCGGCTCGTCCGGGTTAGGGTCTCATTGGTAAAGCCAACATGCTGCAAAGTGTTCAGGCTCCGGCTCAAAATCCGGTGGCTCTTCCACGTCACACAGACCTTCTATCACGTGGGGACAGCGAGGATGGAACCGACACCCAGGCGGAGGATTGATCAAGCTGGGAGGCTCTCCGGGCGGCACTTCCCTGAAGACAGTGGCATTCTCTGCATTCGGATCAGAGGTTGCCGCCAGCAGCGCATGGGTGTAGGGATGGCGAGGATCGTTCAGAAGGTCATTGACTTTTGCTCTCTCGACCAGCTTGCCCGCGTACATGACAAAGATGCGTTCCGAGAAGTAGCGAACGGTGGAGAGGTCGTGAGTGATATAAATGACGGCCAGGTTGTGGGATTCCTGCAATCCCCGCAAAAGTCTGAGGATCTCCACCCGCACCGAAGCGTCGAGCATGGACACTGGCTCATCAGCTACGATGAGCTTCGGCCCCAGGATCATGGAGCGGGCGATAACTACCCGTTGCTGCTGACCACCGCTGAGCATGTGAGGAAACTTGGTTATGTATTCCTCTATAGGGGTTATTTTGACCTCTTCCATCACAGCGCGGACGCGCTGCTCCCGTTCTGCTTTGTCTTTCACTCCGTTGATGATCAGTGGTTCTTCCAGGATGCGCTGAACGCTCATGAAGGGAGGCAGCGCGCCGAAAGGGTCCTGCTGTACGTAGCCTACCTGGGAGCGATACAACCGCATCTCGCGTCTCCCCAATTCGCTGAGCTGCTTGTCCTCAAAGATGACCTCACCCTTGGTGGGCTGGTATAGCCCCAGGATGGTCTTCATCAGCGTGGTTTTCCCGCAGCCACTCTCACCGACGACGCCAATCGCCTCTCTGTAGTTCAGGTCGAAGTTCACGCCATCCACCGCCTGCACATATCCGGCGTGTCCAAACCCCCAGCGTCTCAACTCGAACCACACGTGCAGGTTTTGAATTGACAGCAGGACTGGTGGTTGGGTATTGGATACTGGAGATTGGGAAATCTGGAATTGCTCTTTCACTTCGACGGACATGTTATGCTCCTATACTTACCCATACAACCAGCATCTAACCTTGCGTCTGTTCGCCCCCACCACAGGTGGATCTTGATCGCATAGTTCAAAGCGCTGGGTACAACGCGGTGCGAACCGACAGCCCGGCTGGAGATTGATGAGGCTAGGTGGTTGGCCGGTGATGAACTCAGGCTCTTTGTCGCCTCGCAATCTCGGCACGCTGGCCATGAGCTTTTGTGAGTATGGATGGAGGGGAGCGGTGAAAAACCGAGCCGCGTCGCTCACCTCCACGATCTGGCCAGCGTACATCACGGCCACGCGGTCTGCCAGCTCGCTGGAGGTGGCGATATCATGGGTGATTAGAATGAAGCTTATCTCCAACTCCTTCTTGATGCGTTTGAGCAAGTTGAAGATGTTCGCCTGGGTCAGTACGTCCAGTGCCGAGGTCGGCTCGTCCAGGATGACGAGGCCCGGCGTGGTCGTCAGCGCCATGGCAATGGCGACTCGCTGCCGCATGCCGCCGCTCAACTCAAATGCATAGCGGTTCAAAAAGCCAACCGGCACACCTACGCGCTGAAACATTATGCGGGCCTGCGCCAATGCCTTATCCTTTGGCACCGAGCCATGTACCATCATAGGCTCTGCCACTTGATCCCCCACCCTGAGAACCGGATTCAGAGCGTTCATGGCCGCCTGTGGGACCATAGACATCTGCACCCACCTGACCTCCCGTCGGAACTCCTCGTCCCCCAGGGTCATCACGTCCGTACCGTCCATATAGACGCTGCCGGAGTAGTCAGCCACGTTGCGGGGCAGGAGCCGCAGGATGGCCTTGGCCAGCGAGGTCTTTCCACAGCCGGATTCGCCGACAATCACTATGGCTTCAGTGTAATCAAGATCGAGGTTCACTCTGTCTACTGCTTGAACTACCCCCTGGGTGGTTCGGAAGTGAAGCAGCAGGTTTTCGATACGTAACAAACTGGCTCCCGACATTGTTCTACAGACCTCTCAATCTTGGGTTGAAGACGCGATCCAGGGCAAAGCCTACCAGGGAAAAGCCGAGCCCGGTCATCGCCAGGAGAGCGGCGGGCTCCAGCATCCAATAGTAATGCCCCTCGTACAGGGCGCCGTTGCGGCGAGCATCGTTGATCACCTTACCCCAGGTGGGGAGAACGGGATCGCCCAGCCCCAGGACGGACAGTGCCGCCTCGAGGAACACGAAGCCGGGGATCATGATGACTAACTGCGGGATCAACATGGGGACGATGCGCGGGATCAGGTAGCGAAAGATGACCCGCAAGTCGCTGGCGCCGTAGGCCCGGGCAGCCTCGACGTACGGCGATTCCTTCACCTGGAGAAAGACGGCCCGGTAGGTCTTGATCGCGCTGCCAAAGATACTCAGGAGGATGACGACCCCCAACATCACCCAGATGCTTTTGGAGTAGAAGGTGCCGATCATGACGAGGGTAGAGAGAAGGGGTATGATCAGATTCACTTCGGTAACTCGCTGGATGAGCATATCCACCCACCTCCCATACCAGGCGCCAATGCCAGAGATGGCCATGGTGGTGATGGTGGTGCCAACGGCTGCCAAGAGCCCAAAAGCCAGGGCAATCGGCGTTCCATAGAGCAACGCTATCCTCAAGTCGCGGCGGCGATGGTCGGTTCCTGCCAGCCCGTGCACCTGGCCGTAGATCACGAGCTTGGCGTCTATATCGGCGTTTTCCTCAAATACCATCCCACTGATCCGCAATTCGTAGGCACCCTTGAGAGGAACGAGGGTCTCCGCAGCCGGGCCCATAAACAGCCCCCTCTCGGGAAGCTCTCCATTCAGCCTGCGCTTGAGCTTCGCGTCCTGGGAGATGCGGTAGGTATCGGATGGATGGATCGAAGAATCCCCGACCCTGATCTCTCTCCCATCAGGAGTTAGCCAGGACAGGGAAACGAAGGGCTGCTTCTCGTCGTACTGGGCAGTAAAAAAGACCGATAGCTCTTGCGGGAATGCATCGTACGGGTAGTCGAAGGGGAACGAAATCGTTATATCGGTCCTGTCTTCCGAAACGACCGTGGTGCTCTTGCCGGCCGATCCATCCTGGCTGCTCATGATGATGGTCGGCGGGAGATTGGCCCTTGAGAAGAAGTTCATCCAGATTGGTGGTGCGGTTTTGGGGTTTTCGTACCAAACCTCTGCCCCGCCACGCCAGAGCCTGATCGCTTCGCTATAGGGTATGGTGGTCACTGCATAGATTGAGACAGCGACCAAAGCCAGGATGATCACCAGGCCGGCCATGGCGGATGGATAGCGTGTGATTTCTTTAAGCGTTCTCATGCTCTTCTACCCTCATCTCCAATTTTTACCCTGGGGTCTACCAGGGCGTAGATGAAATCCAGGAGAAAGACTGTGAGCGCCAGAAGGTAGGCATAGATAACGGTGGAGCCCACAATCACCGGCGTATCGAAGAGACCGACGGCCCGGAAGAGGGCCTGCCCGAGCCCTGGCCAATTGAAGACGGTCTCCAGGATGATAGCCCCTTGCCAGAGGGCGATCAGGGTCATGGCAAAGCTGGTGATGATCGTGGGCAGGGTCGGTCTAAGGACGTAGCGTCGCTCAATCTCCCTGGAGGACAACCCCTTGGCCTTGGCCATCTCAACGTAATCCTCGCTGGAGTAAATGAGAAAGAAGGTCCGCCACGAATAGGCGTTGGCGAATATTGCGCTGATGACAATGGCGGAGACGGGCAGGATCAGATGTTTGAGCACACTGAGGGCATAGCTCACAGTGGACTCAGGAGGCGGCGCATCCACCAGTGCGCCGAAGGGCAGGATCTGCAGTATTGCGGCAAAGATGAGAATCAGGAAAAGGCCGTAAAACCAGGCTGGGGCAGCGGAAGTTGGCGCCAGGGCCACGATCAGCTTGTCCAGCAAGCTGCCATACCTTCTGGAGAGATAGAGAGCGACGAAGAGGGCCAGGAAAAAAAGGAAGAGATTCGCCGCGCCCCACAGGGCCAGGGTAGGCGGAAGGCGCTCCAGGAGGATCAGCCGCACCTGTTTCGACCCACTGTCGCTGAACATCAACTCGGCAAGCCCCAGGTTGAGCGTCATGGCGTCCTTAAGGAAAGCGAAGCTGCGCACGATAAACGGTTTGTCCAGGCCCAGCCGCTTTTCTGCCAGGGCGACCTGCGTCTCGATGATCGCATTCCTTTCCGTTGAGGTCAGTTGCCTCATCTCCACACTCTGGTCGGCGCTGATAGCAATCGCAACCTGTTCACGGATGAAGCCCCGCCGCATCTCGTCAACGTATCCGCCCATGTTGGCGATGAGAATGGTCAAGTACACGCCGATAATGACCATTAGGAAGAGCAGAATCATCCTGACAAGCGTATACCTGGCGACCCGGGAGAAGGTACTGGTGCCAGTTTCTTCTTTCTCTTGTTCTGGCGGCATAACATCCGCATCCAGTGGCAAGGCTGCATCGCTCATGATGCTTCTCGCTTTCTGTACTCGATATTCAGCACATCAAGGTCTGGATCACGGAGTCACGGAAGTTTCGTGCTTCCACTAGTGTCAACTTAAGGCTCAAAGGCCCGTCACCGGGCCGCCCCGGGGACGGGGCTTAGAGCTTGAGTTGACACAAATGTTTCGTGCTTCCGTGTT
Source organism: uncultured Anaerolineae bacterium (assembly GCA_964461615.1). Lineage (GTDB taxonomy): Bacteria > Chloroflexota > Anaerolineae > VGOG01 > VGOG01 > CAZVCJ01. The sequence continues at coordinate 4,879 of CAYWWC010000162.1, read as the reverse complement.
CCCGTGCCGCCCCCCAACAAGACTTCGGCGAGTTCAGTCGAGCCGTTGGGGAGTCCGAATCGCTAGATCCAAGATTTCCAGCAGAGGCGGCCCTGTACTTGTTCGTCCAGGACAAGTGCTCCCATGCCTGTCCTGAGCCTGTTGAAGGGCCGCCGGCTTTCGTTTCAGTGCGAGCCCTTCGATGCCTCAGGACAGGCTCCGCGAAGCAATCTCCAGGCGTACCAGGGGATTGCTTCGGCGCAAACAGCACGCCTCGCAATGACAACTGGGATGGTACTTGATATATTGTATATCGCACTACGGGGGCGAGGTGGCCCTCGCCCCCATAGTGTACTTCCTGATTGTGCTACGAGCAGCTTGTATAGTCAGCAGCTCCAACTACTGAGTCACAAACTGCACAGTGTCTTTCACGGGCAGAAGTGCGCGCTTGGATACGACAATCGCTACCAACTGGTTCGCACCAGATTCGAGGGCGCCTGTCACGTCCGCGCTGAGCACAGCATCCCAGTGGCCATCCTCGACGGCCTCGGCTTCACCGACGTAGGCAAGCTCGCCAGTGGCATCGAACACCAGGTACTTGGCCAGCATGACGTCGTCAACGGCATAGGGCTCGCCAGCGAAGTCAACATAGATATGACACGTGACCTCTTCGCCAATGGTGACGTTGCCCGGCCCATCCAGCATGACCTCAGGGATAGGCGCCGCAGAGAAGCGATCCCACCTGTTTGCCGCGTCGGGGAAATCTGGGTTGCGGCGCAAGATGATCGTGCCCTCGACGGGGAAGGCTCGCTGCATGTAGTAGGGCCCGGAGGCCACCCAGAAGTGACCGTAGCGGCGGTACCACTCCTGGAGGTTCGCGTAACGCGCTGCGACTTCGTCGGCCGTGACGTACTGACCCAGTGTCGGCTCGTAGGGGATGAACCCCTCTTCCTGAGCCGAATCCAACTGCGCCTTGATCAGCTCAAGGGTCGGCCCGGCGATCCAGCTCTGCCACTCGACCTCGAGCGCATCAGCCTTGTCGGCCGAGAAGGCCGCTTCGCCATTGGCCTCGACGCGCCATGCCGCTGCCAGGGAGTGCCAAGGGGTCTCCCCATCTTGGTTAGCTGCCGGGTTCGCGGCTCTGAAGTTCGACACGTTATTCTCGGCGTCCAGACCATAGGCATCGGTGTAGTACTCGATCACGATCGGGTCTTCTGAGGTGATGCGCCAGCCCTTGAAGGCCGCCATGAACGTCTCAAAACTGGACACCGTCGCCTCGTCATAGATGGAGCTCGCTTCCTTCGACGGATCGAACGCCATGATCATGAACATCACCATGTCGGCGAGGGTGTAGGGGCTCCCATCGTGCCACTTCATCTTGTCGAGGAAGTCCTCCTCATAGTGCATAACTACCTTGCTGAGGGTTGTCAGCTCAAAGGTTTCGTCTGCAGCAGCGCGCTCAGCAGCGGTGATGAAGACCTGGTTCTCGGCATCCCAGTCCGCCCAGGCATCGTCCGGAACTACGATCCCATCCACGAATTCCAGGGTGGCCCAGCCAAGGTTCTGTTCGACGGGCAGGCCCTCCTGGATGAAGACCTCGGCCCGCTCGAGACGGAACGGCAGGGCCAGCCCGGTGAAGGGGTCGGGCACTATGGCTGGTGAATTCATGCCTCTTATCGGCATCATGTCGTAGACCCAGTTGGAGCCGGCGATGGGGTTCCACGGCTCGGTCATAATGCTGGGCATGGCAACGGTCATCGAGCCGCCGACCTGGTCCGTAAACCGCATCGTCGTTGACCAGAGCCACGAGCCGTAGATGGAGCCTGATAGGTCGCTGGCGAGAGCGACGTTCGCCGCGTGCGGCGCAACGCCTGTGTCGTCCTTAAGCCATATACGCTGCGAGTCCAGCGCGGCCAGCTCAAGCGCCTGAGCCATCAAGTCACGGCGCTCATCCATGGTCGCAAAGTCGCTGTTGTTCAGCTTGGTGGCAACCTCGTCGAACTCCTCCGAGGGCGAGTATGCCTGCCACGGCGGGAAGGGCAAGCCATCCGGGGTGTAGAAGAAGCTGAAGTTGGTAGCCGCGTCGCGGCTAATGGCGGTGGAGACCCAGCCGCCGGTGTAGTAGTGGGCGCAACCCTCATCTGGATCGCCACGGAGCCAGCAGGGGGAGGCTTCGGCCGACGTCTTATAGTCGCGCTGAACGGTGAAGCCGATGTCCTCGAGCAGGTTGGCGACGTAATCGCCAATCTCAAGCCGCTCGTCCTCTGTGCGGATGAGCCCGATGATTACCACCGGCTCGCCATTGTAGTTCCACTTGCCGTCCGCCATTTCGGCGCCCAGGGCCTCCATCTCCGCGCTGATGACTTCGACCGCCTTGTCCGGGTTATGCGCGTACTTCAGCGCAATCCCCGCGATGACGTCGGCCAGCAAGGCAGAGTCCTTGGAGGCATAGTTGATGGGCACGAAGCGCGGCACAGCCAGGCCGCCATTGATCTCCTGACAGATGTAGTCGCGATCTATCAGCCAGTTCATCGCCTCGCGGACCTTGTCCGAGAAGAACGGGTTGAGCCTGCCGTCGGTGAACTCCTTCTCAGAAGACGGCATGAAAGTGATATCGTTGTAGTTGCCGTACGCGGTTTCATAAGCCAGCGCCTCGGAATCGAAGATTCTCGCGGCGATATCCGGTTCGGAAATGTTGTAGGCAAATACATCGATGTCGCCAACTTCGAGGCGGGTGACGGCGGCGTCGTTATTTGGCTCTTCAGTGAAAACCACCATGTCCAGCCACGCGCCCGTGCGAGTCACTGGTACAGGCGTAGCCACGACGATTACCTCTACCTCCTTGATCACCTCTACTTCCTTGACTACTTCCACTTCCTTGACTACTTCCACTTCCTTCTCGACCACTACGGTTCTGACGACCTCTTTCTCGACTACTACTTCCTTCTCGACCTCGACAGGCACCTCTTTCACGACCTCTACCTGCTTGATCACCTCTACCTCAACCGGCACCTCCTTCTCGACCACTACAGCAGCCGGTGGAGCGCAGGCCGGGAGTATCATGGCGGCTATCACTGCCAAGGCGATCAGGGTCATCCACTTCTTGTTGCTAAACATTCTTTCCTCCTTATTCTATTTGTTTGTGCTGCAAAATGCGAATCAACCTGGGAGCGGAAGCTCCCTCTGTCCCTACCTTTCTGGTCCCGTTTTACCACCTCCTCTTCTGATGTCCACTATTGGAGATACCATCCTCTCCAGATATTGGGCCGGCTACAAACGGTCTTCGCTCCAGGTAGATAAGAGACTGGTCGCCAGCCAACTCAACTGAAAAATAACTTCCCCTACTGATTATTAGTATTGTACCACACTATAGGGGCGATTGTCAAATCCCGTCCGGGCCGGGGATAGGTTCAGCGCGGTTTGTGCCCAGAATAGAGGGATAGCCGCCAGGCAAGCTTTTCAAGGTTCCCCCCCGGGCACACTACCCCTTCTAAAGTACTCTCACGGCCCTCAAAAGGTTCACAATTGCAAAGCGCGGTCTGTCGTGCTATAATACAGCCAACACTACAGTCGCACCACTGCGAGGACTGAAAGGGGGCGAGTTGATTTGATGATAAAGAAGGAGGCAACGACCATGCAGAATCCGGACTGGGATGAATGTAAGACCTGTAGGGGTCGTAATCTGTGTCATGGAGAGGAGACCCTGGCCAGCTATGGGATGTCGGGCCAGCTCTTATATGACTTGATCACCAAAGACGCTGAAGCCCTGGCTTTCTTCGAGCGGCGAGCCGACGAACTGTTGGAGCTCCAACAACTGACCGACATGGACACGCGCTGGATGATCCTGCACGGGCTGCTTAACGGCGCAGTGTGGGCGTTGGGTCGAAAGCAACCAGCCTCTTGATGGAACTGCCCCAAACGAATTTGACAGCGAACAGACGTTCTGGTATAATACGAGTGTCGAACATGCGTTCTGTACCAGAACTGAAGACTCAGTAGATCCAGAATCGCTCTGAGGGGATTGCGTGCAACCTTCGGTTGCCTTCCCCGCCTTTGGCCTGGATCTGGCGATCCAGGCCGAGCAAAATTGGATCTACTGAGTCTTGATATAAGGCTCTAGCGCCTGTCTCCGGGCGCGGCCTTGACGGCCCGGGGACGGGCCTTGGAGCTGAGCCGATTTTGACATCCAGAGGTGAAATCCTATGTACTTTGACGAGATACTCATTCGTGGAGCCAAGGAACACAATCTGAAGAACATTGACGTGAGACTGCCGCGCTTCAAGCTGGTGGTGATCACCGGCGTGTCTGGCAGCGGCAAGTCGTCGCTGGCCTTCGACACGCTCTACGCCGAGGGCCAGCGACGCTACGTCGAGTCGCTCTCCGCCTACGCCCGCCAGTTCATCGGCCAGATGGAGAAGCCGAAGGTAGACTTCATCGGCGGCCTCAGCCCCGCCATCGCCATCGAGCAGAAGGCAGTGAGCAGGAACCCCCGCTCGACGGTGGGCACGGTGACGGAGATCTACGACTACCTGCGGGTGCTCTTCGCCCGCGTGGGCACGCCGCACTGTCCGCAGTGTGGGCGCGAGGTGCTCGCCCAGTCGGCGCAGGAGATTGTGGAGCAGGTGAGCGAATTGTCGGCGGGCACGCGCTTCCAGTTGCTGGCTCCGCTGGCCCGTAATCGCAAGGGAGCATTTCAGGACGTGTTCGCCCAGGCCCGCGCCGACGGCTTCTCCCGCGTGCGAGTGGACGGCGAGGTGCGGGGGCTGGACGAGAAGATCAAGCTGGACAAGAAAAAGAAGCACAACATTGAGTTGGTGGTGGACCGGTTGGTGGTTCCCGGGAAGGACGAGTCAACGAGTAATGAGGTAACGAGTGATGAGGAAACCTCGTTACCCGTTAA
>CAYWWC010000161.1:6525-9701 GCA_964461615.1 uncultured Anaerolineae bacterium | reverse complement strand
TCAGTGGCCGCCGCTTCAGCTTCCAAGTCAGTGCTGTTCAGCGCGGTCAGTGATTCCAATAGTCCCCTCTCATCCTCTCATCCTCTCACCTGATAGATCTTCACCTTTTCATTCTCGTAGACCACCTCCAACTCTCCTTGTTGAACCATCTCATCGAACTTGGTCAAGCCAGCGGCGTCGTAGACGGTGCGCTCCAACTGGCCCACATAGATGTAGGAGACGTGCAGCTCGTCGATGAGCTGGAGGGCGCGGGCAACGTCGGGGGTGTTGAAGAAGTCGCGTGCCTTTCCATCTCGCTCCCCCACCTGCGAAGCGTAGCGCTGCTCGTTCTGGTGGGCGCCCAAGAAAGTAGGCAGCCCCGTGTAGGTGGCGACCCGCAAGCCTCCCTCGCGATAATAAGGTATAGCAGCCTCGGCGACGACGGGCGTGCCCTTGACATTGGCTATCAACCACTGGAGGGCCTGGTAATCGTACTCCAGTTCGATGCGGTTGTTGTCGGGCCAGGTGTAGGAGCCGACGGTCATGAAGGCCATGCCATCCAGCGTGCCCACGGGCGGCCTATCGCCAGGGAAGCGGTCGTTCACCCGCGCCGGGGTGTAGACGAGGGGATAGAGCAGGCTGGCGAAGGACAGGAAGGCCAGGCCAGCAGTCCAGACTCGCCGCTGGCCCGCCGATTGCCAACGCCTCATCCTGGCCCATAGGCTGGGCACAGCCACCGCCGCAGCAATGCCCAACATCACCCAGACCTGTATGTAGAACTTGAAGATGGTGTTCATCCGCCACCAGGTCTGGTCGCCGCCCAGATGATCCTTCAGATAGACCACTTCGCAGCCCGCCGCCACCAGCAATCCGGTGAAGACCAGCAAGGAGACGAAGAGCTCCTCCGGCGAGGCATCCTCCCGCAAAAGAAGCAGCACAGCTCCGACGACCAGGGGCAATGCAAAGGCCAGCACCCAGAACTTGAGGGCGGCCAGCGCCACCGCCAGCAGCAGCACTCCTCCCAGGCTGTAAATGGACAGGGTATAGCTCGACGTCTGCCGTTGCACGAGAGCCCTGTAGATCTCAGCCAGGTGGGGCGCTACCTCCCACCGCGCCAGCACCACCCGCACAAAGCGCAGCACGCCCAGCCTGGCCCTCTGTCGCACCAACTCCACCAGCAAGAAGGTGATGAGGATGAACAGGAAGAAGCCCCACACGACGAGGAAGGCCGGCAACTCGGTCCGCCCTCTGGTGATGGCCAAGCCCAAGCCGACGCCGAGGGGCTGGTAATGGGCGAAGAAGGGCCGATAGAGCAGCAGGCTCAGGCCGCCCACAGCTATAGTCGCAATCGCGGGCCAGGCGAGCTTCCACTTGCCATGCATCAACCTCTCCCGAAGGAGGAAGGCGACCGCGACGAGGCCCAAATAAGTCGGCAGGTCCCAGGTATTAGTCACCGCCAAGGCCCCCAGGCAGATGGGGAGCGAAAGATAGCGGACGGCAGTCGCCACGGGTTCACAGCCTGCTGCCTCTCGCCGCTTCCCGTCCAGGACGATGCTCAGCGCCAGGGCCAACACCAGGATAGTGAAGGGTATCCCTATCATGTGGGGGTGCAGATCGGCGAAGAGGAAGCTGAAGTAGGGGAACTCGCTGATGGTGCCGGGGATGACGCGGGTGCGGCCGAAGTAGTCCAAAGTGGGCAAGGCCTGTCCCTGGATGACCCTCAACAAGCCCGGCCAGGCCCGTACCAACCCTTCCAGGCCGGGGATACTGCTCCTGAAGCCAGAGCCGCCTATCGCGCCGAGCCGATCAGCCAGGTGCACCATTCCATCCAGATTGCCCAACACCGCCACGAAAACCGCCGCCAGCAATCCGGTGAGGACACGCCCCCGCTTTCGCGCCAAATTGTATCCCATGCAGAACACATTCCCTACCGTCAGGGCAAACAGCATCGGGATGGCCAGGTTAAAGGCCAACGAGGGCATGACGCCCGTCAGCTTGATCACCAGGCCCACGATGAATTGGCCGTAGTAGTAGTAGTTGATGTACCCACCGGCGAAGTAGGGATCGTAGGGCGGGAAGTGGGGGCTCTTGAGGATGGCGTTCAGGAAGGCGAACTCCATAGGCTTCTCGCCGCCCAGCCAGGGCTGCCACAGGTCGGGGTTGAGCATGCGGATGACCACGAACAGCAGGAAGGCCCCGGCGAACAGGGCTTCGTTGATGATGATCAGCCGCCTCCTCTCGCGCCAGAAAGCGACCATCGCCTCTCTGTGGCGTCGGAAGAAATAGAAGGAGAGGAGGGCAAGAAGAGCCAGGGCTAGTATAATGGTCGGCAGACTGTTTCGCAGCAAGCGCAAGCTGGCCGTGATCCACACCAGGTAAGCCACGATGATGAGACCCAGGCTCTTGGCCAGGATGTAGCCCCGGTCCGAGAGGTGGCGAAAGATGACGAAGGTCACCGGCCAAGCAGCCAGCCCTATCAAGACCACCGCCAGCCACCAGAAGATGACGGCGAAGATGTGGTAGCGGTTAGCCAGACCGTTCCAGCGGAAGTCGTCAATGACGGGCAGTTGATCCACTGGCTGATCGAGGAGCAGCGTCTTGCCCTCTTTGGATTCGCTGGGCGGTGACGCCGGTCGAGAAGTAGCGCCCCAGAAGCGAGCCAGGGGTGTCGGCGCGCCCACGTAGCCACGGACGGCCCCTTCCCAGCTATCGCCCAGCAGAGAGTCCCATTCCATTGCGCTCAACTCCCGCACCTTCTGGAAGACGATGGGCTTTGGATGATCGTAGACCGTGAAGCTCTCGTCGCTGGCATCGTCGTTGAACACGAAGGGGCCGAGCCGGGGATAGGTGGTGAACTCAGCCACCTTCTCGAACCCCAGTTCGCCGGCGAAAAGAAGCTGGTAGTATCTGGTGCTCATGGGATAGCGCTCTGGCAGGTTCGGGACAGCCCCGTACAGGCGGTTGGTGGACAGGATGACATAGTCCGCCTCGCTCAGCCTAGAGCGAAGCAGGTGGTACTTCTGCTCGTTATCATCCTCATACATGGGCAACTCGACCAGCCGATACCCATGCGACCCAATGTTCGCCCCCGTCTCAGGCAGCCCAAGGGGCAAGTCATCGTCCCAGTGCTCCGTGGCCAGCACCGAGCCGTCGGGCACGTTGTCATAGATCCAGCGCGAGGCTACGATCCAGGAGTG
>CAYWWC010000161.1:3027-6425 GCA_964461615.1 uncultured Anaerolineae bacterium | reverse complement strand
GATCAGCTCGCCCGGCTTGGCTCGTCGCAGGAGGGTGCGCACCAGCACCCAGCCCAAACCGAGGAAAGCAACGATGCCCAACGGCCAACCCATCCCCCAGCGCACTTGTTGCTCAATGTGATAGAGGTAGGGGGTAGTGCCCCGGTACTGGCGGGTGAAGGGCATATCTGCCCGACCGCTGGCCATGGCTCCCTGCTCCACAATCACCGCCTGCTTAAAGCTGTCCCAATCGAGGAAGACGAAGGGTGAGGTGATGGCGAAAACTAGGAAGGCCACGACGAAAGCCAGCACCAGATGCCGCACAGCTTGTGCCCAGTCAGTTGGCCCGTCCTGTCTCGACCGCCACGCCACGATCATAACGGCCACCACTGGCGCGGCCAAGATCGGCAGTGCGCTGAACTTGGAAGCGATGGCCAGGCCGGTGCCCAGGCCGGTGAGGGCCGCCGCGCCTCGCGTGCGGCGTTCCACCATCAGCATAGCGCCGTAAAGCGCCAGCAACGTGAAAGTCGTCGAGATGGGATCAACGGCGAAGAAGTGGGCGAGCTGGATCTGGGTGACGGTGAAAGCGGAGAGAGTCGCCGCCAGCACACCCGCCGCCTGCCCATAAATGCGGCGGCCAATCAAGTAGACCAGGTAGACGGTGAAGGTGTCGGCCAGGGCCATGAGGAATCGGCCCACGTAGGCAAAGCCCGGCGACCCGTTGGCCGTGGCCAGGGACTGCACGGTCTCTGGAGAAGCGCCGACGCGCTCTGCCACAGGCGCCAGGTTGTGCACCAAGTTGGCAGTGACGGTCAGCAAGTAGAGCGGGAAGTGGCCGTAGGTGTAGCTCCGGCGCTGCTGGCTGTTGAGGTCCCAGAGGGGATTGAACGTGGACTTCTTAGGGTCCAAAGCTGTTGACCAACTTGAAAGTGTAAACGGCTCCTGCGGCAAATGCATCGTCGGGGCATAGAAGGCCACCGTCGAGCGCTCGTCCGGGTGGGTCAGCTTGCCGCTATCCCAGGTGATGTTGTAGCAGCGCAAGGCCGCAGCGATCAACAGCACGGCCAGCAGCGCCAACTGAGTCCAGTTTTTCTTTAACCTAATCATTGCGTTTTGCATAGTCCTGATCCCTTGTGAAGATGGGCTTATTTTATCACCGTTGGGCCTGGATGACAAATGGGAAGAACACGGATTGGCAGGATTAACGGATCAAGCGACTTGGACTTAGAGAAATCCGTAAATCCTGCACATCAGCGTTCTAAAGCCCGCAGCAAGTACAGAACAGCCTCCAACACTCCCCCACCGATAGCCCGCGCCTTGTCGGAGATGGTGAAGCAGTGCTCCCGCACGCACCGAGGGTCTACGTCGCCCACCTTCATGCCGGCCTTCACCGACAGCCCGTCGGCCAGCAGGCCTCTGAGCACGCCTGATATGTTTGCTGCGACGGGCTGGCCAGCGACGGAGGCCACCGCCTCGCCTGCTTCCACCGGATCGCCAATGCGCCGCTTGCCTATGAGAGTGCCTTCGCAGGGGGCGCGGAGCACTCGCTCAGCGGTGAAGCCCGCCGTCGGGCCGGGCACGCCGGTGTGCGGCTCAGCGCTGCCCGACAGGATGACCCGCCCCAGATGGTGTCCACGATTGGTCTCGATCACTGCGTGGACGTCCACGCCAGCGGTGAAGCCCGGCCCCAGGCCAATGACAATGGGGGCGTCGGTGATCGCGGTCCCGGTGTTGCGCTTGGCCATGATGGCATCAACCACCACGGTGGGATGCAGCCGAGTGAGCACCCCTGCACTTGGGTCTATGATCACGGGAACCTGACCCTCAGCCAAGGCCGCGCGGATTCCCTCATCGCTTTCAACCAGCCGGGCCACCAGTCCTTCCACCTCCATCTGGCCTTCAAAGACAGCCGAAGCCACGGCCACCGCCCGGCGGATGACCGTAGGCTGGGCCAGTTCCGTGACCATGACCCGCATCCCAGCCCGGTGCAGGCGATGCACCACCCCAGTGGCCAGGTCGCCTCCGCCTTTGACCACTACCAGGATGTCCGCAAGCATTGGTTTCCCCCTTATGCCAGTGAGTAGCTGCAATCGGCAATCGAAAATCACAAATCGGAAATCCTGGGCTCCTGCAGCCTCAAAGTCGAAACAAGGGCCAGGGCGTAGAAGGCCAGGGCCAACGAGAACAGCACGGTAAAGCCCACCAGGTCAACGATCAGCCCCCCCACTGACACGGCCAACAGGGTTACCCCCATGATGGTGTTGGTGAAGCCGATGTAGAGGGGCCGATTATCCGGCGGGGCAATCCCTAGCAGGAAATTCATGTTGCCGATCATGATGCCCGACTTGGAAGCGCCAGATAGGATAAAAACGAGGGCGAAAAGACCTGGAGCCAACTCCTTCAGTTCAGGCCACAGATTGACCAGCGGCACGATGGATAGGGCCACGAGAGGTATTAGCAGCCCCAGCGAGTTGGACAAGGCAAGGAGCAGCTTGTTGCCCCGACAGTCGCTGATGCGGCCCCACAACAAGTTGGAGGTGAAGCTGGCCAGGGTGGTTCCCGTCAAATAGACCCCCACCATGCTCACCGACACGGAGAGAGCCTGTTTGGCGTAGACGATGTAGAAAGGAGTGGCTATCTCCGCCGCCATTAGCAGCAGGCGCATGGTCAAGAAGCGACGATAGTTACTGTCTCTACGCGGCAAATCCAAAGCCCGCCTGAACTGCCTGGCTAGGGGTACCCTCTCCTCATTGACCGGTTCAACAGGCTCCACGACCAGGCTGAAGGAAACCAGACCTGCACTGGCCGCAAAGAAGGAGATCAAGAAGAGAATGGCGTAGTTATCGGGGAAAGCCAGGCCGCGCTGTTCGTCGAGGATGTACCTGACCAACAGGCTTCCACCAAGGGCCAGGATTCCCCCCAGAAAGCGACGCCATGCGAAGAACGCTCCTCGACGGTCGGCCGGGATGGTCTTAGCCACAACGTCTACAAAGCAGATGCCAGACAGCCCTGCCGCCAGACTGTAGGCAGTCAACAAGGTGAAAAAGACAATGAGGAGCACAGCGGCATCCTCAATCTCAATGAGGAAGATGCCCAGGGTCAGCAGCCCCCAGATCACTACTCTTGCCCCAGCCATGCGAGCGTAGAAGGGCAGCTTTCTTTGTCGCCTTTGCAGATAGCTAGAAATCGCAAGCTGGGGTAGAAACCACCCCCCGTGCTGAATGGGCGTGATCAAGCCGATGAGGAAGTTAGAGGTCGTCAGTTGGCTGACGAACCAACTGAGCACCAAAGAGGGGTCCAGCAGGGCACCGAAGAGATTGAAGAAGACGCCGTTGAGCACCCCAAAGCTGAAATTGCGCCTCAGGTGGCGCTGGGCTGTAGTGGTAGTGGTATGGGCCAAGGGTGGCTATTCCTTCCTG
>CAYWWC010000161.1:0-2927 GCA_964461615.1 uncultured Anaerolineae bacterium | reverse complement strand
CTGGCGCAGCATGAGCATCTCGGCCATGATGCTGAGAGCTATCTCCTCAGGCGTGTCCGCCCCCAGGTCGAGGCCCACTGGAGCACGCACCCGCGCCAACTGCTCCTCCTCTACCCCCGTCTCCCGCAGAGCCTTGAAAATGAGGCTCACCTTCCGCCGACTGCCCAGCATCCCAATGTAGGCTGCCGGCGACTCGATGACCGCCCGCAGCGCGGCTGCGTCGCTCTCGTGGCTGCGGGAAGCGATGACTATCCAGGTACTTAGGGTGATATCGAGCGCCATCAAGCCGGACTCGAAATCTCCGACCACTATCTCTTCGGCCTGGGGGAAGCGATCGCGGTTGGCATATTCGGCGCGGTCGTCGAAGACCACGGTGCGGAATCCCACAAAGTGTGCCAACTCATCCAGGGGGATGGCAACGTGGCCCGCCCCGATGAGCAGCAGGGTGAGCTGTGGGGCGACTACGTCAACGAAGACGTCCAGGTCTCCTCCACAAACGCCCAGGTCTTCCTCGTGTGCATCGGCACGCAAACCGTAGTGCACCAGGCGCGATTTCCCTTCGCCCAAAGCTTCCTGGGCTGCCTCGACTATGGCCGCCTCCAGCGCCCCTCCTCCGACTGTACCCATGCTTGTGCCATCGGGCCGAATCAGCATTTTGGTCCCCACCTGGCGGGGCGTCGAGCCCCTGGTCTGGACAATGGTAGCCACAGCCACGGCCTCCCTTCGACGCACGGCCTCGGTGATAGCTTCGTAGATTGTGTTCATACATCCCCTCCCTTTCGCTGAGCGCGGCTCATATTATACCATCTTCCAGTTTTCGGGGCAATAAAACGTGAAACGTCAAATCACGCATCACGTTTTACGTAAGCCAAAAGTGCCGCCCCCAGCGCGCCGACGAGTTGGGGCTTTGGCGGCAGGAGGATGGGCAAATCAATCTGCTTCTCCAGGGCTCTCACCACGCCGATGTTCTGGGCTACGCCGCCGGTCATGACCACCGTTTCCTCCAGGCCCACCTGTCCCGCCAGCCCAGCCACCCGGTTGGCGATGGCCGCGTGGATGCCAGCCACGATGTCGGCCTTGGGCGTTCCCCGGCTCATCTGACCAATGACCTCCGACTCGGCGAAGACGGTGCAGGTGCTGGAGATGGTCACTGGGTGTTGGGACTGCTGGGAGAGAGGTCCCAATTCCTCGACTCGTACCTCCAGAGCATCGGCCAGCACCTCCAAGAAGCGGCCCGTGCCGGCGGCGCACTTGTCGTTCATGGCGAAGTCGGTGACGTATCCACGGGGATGCACTCTGATCACCTTGCTGTCCTGCCCGCCGATGTCTATGACGGTGCGAGCGGTGGGAAAAAGATGTGTCGCCCCCCGGGCATGACACGTGATCTCCGAGACCTCCTCGTTGGCCGCGTCGTACGTCACCCGCCCGTAGCCAGTGACCACCGTGTAACCCACCTCTGCGATGGCGATACCCTCTCGATCTAGCATCCCTTCCACCAACCGCGCCGCCACCTGGCGGCTATCGTGTCTGGATCTGACCACATCGCTGGCGATCACATTCCCAGCCCCATCCAGCACAACCGCCTTGACCGTCAACGCACCGATGTCTATCCCCACAAAGTACATGGCATTCTCCTGGCAAGTAACGTGACTCCTCCCCCTCGCAGGGGGAGGCTGGGTGGGGGGGATTTGCCGATGCAGAACCCACCCTCCCCTAGCCCCTCCCTTCCAGGGAGGGGAACTAACGCTCACCAATTATACCAGGAATCCCCCACAGTTCAAGGACAGTTGACAATTTTCTTTCATAGTAGTATGATAAGAACACTCAAAGAGAGGAGCTCAACATGGTGTCGGCTGAAGACAAGGTTATCCTGATAGCGGACGATGAGCCACGGATGATCAAGTTCATTCGCTTGAACTTGGAGCTGGAGGGATATCGAGTTATCGGGTCATCCAACGGGTTGGAGGCTCTGAACAAGGTTCGGGTAGAGCTGCCCGATCTTGTCTTGTTGGACGTGATGATGCCGGAGATGGACGGGTTCGAGACCCTGGAGCGCAACCGCGAGGTCTCGAACGTGCCGGTCATCATGCTCACTGTCAAGGCCGAGGAGGAGGACAAAGTTCGGGGTTTGGAGCTGGGGGCCGATGACTACGTCACCAAGCCCTTCAGCCCCAGGGAGCTCTCCAGTCGCATCAAGGCCGTGCTGCGCCGGACGGAGATGCCGTCGCCCATTGAGAAGACGGCGCTGAGAGTCGACGAGGATCTGTCCATTGACTTCAACCGGCGGAAGGTAATAGTACGCGGTGAGAAAATCAAGCTGCGCCCGACCGAGTACCGTCTGCTCTATCACCTGGTCAACAATGCCGGCTGGGTAATGACTCACGAGACGCTGCTCTCCAAAGTTTGGGGCTACGCCTATCGGGACGACTCCCACCTGTTGCGCCTCTACATCACCTACTTGCGCCAGAAGATCGAGCCAGATACTTCCAATCCCAAGTACATCCTCACCGAGCGGGGCGTAGGCTACCGCTTCGTGGATTTCAAGCGAGAGGCCGAGGGGGGCTGAACGAAAAACACAAGCCCTAGCGATCAAGCTCCTCGCCGGGGCTTGTGTTTAAGGACTCTTCGCAATAATTTAATGATGAAATCCCCAGTGGGCTCTACAGACTCAGTAGATCCAATTTTGCTCGGCCTGGATCTACTGAGTCTAGTACCTTTTCAGCATGATTATGATGCATGTCATCGCGAGGCGGTGCTTTTCCGCCGAAGCGATCCCCAATTCGCGAGGTGGAGATTGCTTCGGCAAAAACCGCCTCGCAATGACAGATATGTCACTTTCACCTTGAAAAGGTACTAGTACCTTTTCAAGGTGATTTTGATATAATCGGATAGAGGCGTTTGAGTTTGTTGCGAGCATCAATGGATGT
>CAYWWC010000160.1:7119-9705 GCA_964461615.1 uncultured Anaerolineae bacterium | reverse complement strand
GGAATGCCGAGACGATGCCTATATTGCCTGACTGGGTTAACGCCCCGGCGATGAGCCCTTCGAGGTACAGCGCCTGATATTGCCTGGGGAAGAGCCTGATGAAGTTCCTCTTCGTGGTCAGATCGCTGGCAATGATGGATACAAAGTAAACATCAGGGTACTTGTCAGCGATGTCTTTCAAGGGCAGCCCCATGAACTCTGCGTTACCCACGACGATGTCGGCCCCGTCAGCGATCAGTTCTTCGGCGAAGGGAACTGTGACATCAGGCATTACTTCCTCTCTGTAGACGTAGTCTACATTGGGATATTTCTCAGCGATTCGCTTTCCTGCGCGATCGTGGGCTCCAGACCAAGTCGTCCCCTCAATTATACTGAAGTGCTCGATCGCCAGGGTAGCGCCCTCCTTCACTTCTTTAACCACTTCCTTCTCCACCTCGACGGTGACCGGAACTTCCTTCTCGACCACCTCAGGGGCGGGCGCAGCGCAGGCCGCCAGCATTGCCAGTACCGCCATTAGGGAGATGACCACTAACGTTGTTCTCTTCCAAGACATTTTTTTCCTCCTTTGATTTGTGTGAGATGTTGAGCGCGAACCGCCAGCGCTCCGGTTTGGATAAACTCTGTCTAGCTTATTTCCATCCCTCCTTTGCTTGTTGTTGGGAGCGGCGCACGCAACCAATTATCCGTGGTCTGAGTCTCGCTGTCGCTGCCGCGGCCACCTGCGTACCCCTCTGCCTGAAGTGGTTTCAATTATACAGAATCATCGGGAGCTTGTCAAATCTGCTTAGTTCAGTACCCTTAAGCACCAACCGCGCTCCTCCCCCATTCTGGTGCTAGCCGTTCTCGTCGATTTCAACCACAACTCTGGCTGGGATGGCATCGGTGTTTTCAATTTTCAAAGGGAAGCAATACGCTTTGAACTTCTTCTGGGGTATCTCAGACAAGTTGACAAGATTCTCGATGACGAAGATGTTGTTCCTGGCCAGCAGCCTGTCATATTCCCCATGCTTGCGGTCTCGACCTAGCCCAAGGGCATCTATTCCGACGGCATTGATATCCTTTGAGATAAGCCATTCAACGACCTCAAGAGAAAGCTCAGGATGGTCATAGTATTTCATAGTCCCAACAAACTCGCTCCAGCCCGTTCTGAAAAACACAAAGTCGCCGCTTTCAATTTCTACCTGGCGCTTGACGTCATCCAACCGAATTGTGCCTCCAGGCACTTGGGTAGCGTCTATCAGCTTCCCCGTTCCGATCATTCGTCTGGGATCTATTCGCTTTTCCGGGAATACGAGGTCTACATGAGTTGCGGTATGCGTTGGGAAGGAAATCATGATGGACTCGTATTCTCCCTCTGATTCATGATAGAATCTGCGCGAGGCGATCTCAACTGCTGGCGTCCCCAGGCGGAAAACAGCGCCTTGTTCTATTGGCATTGAAACATCAATAAGCATTCTCTTCCTCGCTTCGTCTAACTACATTGTGTCAAGCATGGTGGGAATTGGCATGAGTAGCGGGCTGGAGTCTCCAACTTGTTGTGGCTGCGGTGCGACACACCTCAACAAGTTGAGGACTCCGACACTGTAATCCTGCGAAATCCCAAGAGACGGCTTATTCTTGGCCTTGAGACTTGGCTGTCATGCGCTCCTGCAATGCCTTGTTCAGAGTATCCAACCCCTGGCGCAGCATCTTCTTGCTCACGCTGTCAATCAGTCGTTGGCCCACGCTAACCAGTTTACCGCCAACTTGAAATTGGCCTGCATACTTCATGAGCGTCGTGCCGTCGCCCTGGTCAATCAGTAGCACGTCGCCGCTGGCCTTGACGAAGGCGGCCTTGCCCTTGCCCTCCACCGTCAAAGTGTAGCTCTCAGGCGGCGCCTCGTTCGAAGCGATGATCCGGCCGGAGAAGACACCAACGACCGGTCCCACCCGAACGTGCATTGTGCCCTCGTACTCGTTTTCGCTGATTGGGGTCAGGCTTTGCGTGCCGGGCAGGGCGGTGGCCAGCACTTCTGGGTCTCGCAGCAGTTCCCAGACCTCCTCACGAGGGCCGTCAAAGATGTATTCACCTTGGATCTTCATGCTCGGTTCCTCCTGGTATGATGCGTAAAACGTGAAACGTGATGCGTGATGGTTACGTTTCACGTTTTACGTTTTAAGTTTCACTTTTTTGCAGCAACTCGAACAGCTTATTCGGACTCATGGGCATCTCCGTTATTTCGATGCCGTAGTCAGCCAGGGCATTCTCCATGGCCTGGGCGAAGAGGGCCGGAACCGGGATCGTCCCTGCTTCACCGACGCCCTTGGTACCTAACTCGTTGAGCGGCGACTTTGTTTCCTCGTGGCCAATCTCCATCCGGGGAATCTCGGAAGCCGTGGGGATCAGGTAGTCCGCCAGCGATGCGTTGAGAAGCTGCCCATTGTCGTCGTATATCAGTTGCTCGTAGTAAGAGTTGCCGATTCCCAGCGCCACGCCACCGTGAACCTGGCCCGCCACGATCAGGGGATTGAGCATCGTGCCGCAATCTTCAACGGCCACGTAGCGCTTGATGTCCACCATCATCGTCTCTGGGTCCACTTCCATGA
>CAYWWC010000160.1:2089-7019 GCA_964461615.1 uncultured Anaerolineae bacterium | reverse complement strand
ACGGCCACGTAGCGCTTGATGTCCACCATCATCGTCTCTGGGTCCACTTCCATGATCATGGCGTGGCTGCCATTGGCCGTGGCTCCGTACTGCGGGCCATAGTAGTCGGTGGATTCCAGACCAGGTTCGGTGCCGGGCTCGACCGCCCCGCGCAGGGGGTTAGCCAGCACCGCTAGCTCGCCCAGGCCGATGGATTTCTGGGGCGTATCGGCCACTCGCACCAGGCCGTCTACCAGCTCCAGTTGCTCCTCAGGCGTTTCCAGCACCTTGCTGGCCAGCTTGAGCACCTTGGCCCGAACAGACTTGGCCGCCGCGTGGATGGCATTGGCCGCCACCACCGATCCTCGGCTGGCGAAGGTTCCCGTCCCCCAGTGGAACTCCGACGTGTCGCCCGTCACCAGGCGCACATCGCGCGGGCTCACGCCCAACTGATCGGCCACGATTTGGGCGAAGGAGGTGAAGTGGCCCTGCCCCTGGGTGCCGACACCAGTGGCCACGCTGATCTTGCCGCTGGCCTCGACGGTGACTCGGCCTCCCTCGTAAGGGCCGACGCCGGTGGTCTCGATGAAGGAGACGATGCCGATGCCCACGTGCCGACCCTCGGCGCGCAGACGCGGCTGTTCCTCTTTCACGAACTGCTCGTAGCCGATCATAGCCGCTGCCTTCTCCAGCACCGCCGGGTAGTTCCCGCTGTCGAAGATCAGAGACGCAAAGGCCTGGTCAATGATCTGGTGGTTGTAGGGGAAGGCGTCGGGCGGTATGAAGTTGCGCTTGCGAATTTCGATCGGGTCTATGCCCAGCTCTTTAGCAGCGATGTCCAGCAGCCGTTCCATCAGGTATATCCCCTGCGGCCGGCCAGCCCCGCGCACGGGGGTGGTGATCATCTTGTTGGTGAACACGACCTTGAGTTCACTGTGGTAGTTGTGGACATCGTAGGCCGACATCGAGTGGCTTTGGGTGTTGAGGGGGATGGTCAGGCCGTAGGGGTTATACGCGCCGGTGTCGTGCAGGAATTTGTGGCTCACCCCCAGGATGCGCCCGTCGCGGGTGACTGCGATCTCGGCGTCGTGGATCTGACCTCGTTCCTGGGTGGTGGCGAAGAAGTTCTCGCGCCGGTCTTCGATCCACTTGACCGGCCGGTTCAACTGGATCGCCCCCCAGGTGACAAGAACTTCCTCGGCCAGGAACATCATGATCTTGGGGCCAAAGGCGCCGCCTACGAACGGTGCGATCACTCGAACCTGGGACTCGGACAGGCCCAGGATCTTGGCCAGGCCGTTGCGCACGGGGATGGGCGCCTGGGTCGTGTCCCACACGGTCAGATGTTGGCTTTTCTCATCCCAGTGGGCAACGACACCTCGGTTCTCCATTGCCCCCGCCGCGCCCCGATCAATGACGATGCGCCGCTTGATGACCAGGTCGGCCCTCTCTCGCGCCGCCGCGTAGTCGCCCTTATCCTGAACCAGGTGGGAAGCCAGGTTGGAATCCAGGTCTTCGTGGATGAGCGGGGCGTCTGGCTCGAGGGCTTTCTCCAGGTCCGCCGCAACTTCCAGAGGCTCGTAATCAACCACGATGTCCTCCAGGGCGTCTTCGGCGATGTAGTGGCTTTCGGCGTAGACGACAGCGACTGCCTCGCCAACGTAGCGGGCTTTGCCTTTGGCCAGCGGCACCTGGGTGCGAGAGTGAAAAATCACTCCTTCGATTGCGTGGGGGGCAGGCACCAACGGGGGGCCATGCTGCCAGAAGTCGCCCAGGTCTTCGGCGGTGTAAACGGCCACCACCCCCGGCCGGCTGCGGGCCGCGGAAACGTCTATGCTCTTGATGCGAGCGTGGGCGTAGTCGCTGCGCAGAAAGGCCGCGTAGAGCATGCCATGTATCTCCACGTCGTCCACGTACAGAGCTTGCCCGGTCAGTAGACGCGGGTCTTCGGTTCGAGTCATGCGTTTACCAACGTATTTTTCGGTCATGATTCACCTCCAACTGACATCTTTTCGGCCGCCAACTGCACCGCATCCACGATGTGCTGATAGCCGGTGCAGCGGCAGAGGTTTCCAGAGATGGCCTCGCGGATTTCCTCTTCGGTGGGATCGGGATTCTCCTCCAGGAAAGGCAGCAGGGTCATCAGAAAGCCTGGGGTGCAGAAGCCGCATTGCACGGCGTGAGTTTCCCGGAATGCCTCCTGAAGGGGATGCAGGTCGTCCATGGTCCCCAACCCTTCGACGGTGGTGATCTCGTGGCCGTCGGCCTGCACGGCAAGCATCAAGCAGGATCGGACCGACTGTCCATCGAAGATGATCGTACACGCGCCGCACACGCCGTGCTCGCAGCCGACGTGGGTGCCGGTCAAGCCTAGCTCGTGGCGCAGGAAATCGCTCAGCAGCAGGCGCGGCTCGACGGTGCGTTTGTACGGAGTGCCATTAACGGTGACGGAAACAGTAATTTGGTTGTTCATCTTAACCTCCTCTCGCCCGGTCAAAGGCTTGGGTCAGCGCCCGACGGGCCAGCACTTTGGATAGGTGACGACGATACTCGGCCGAGGCGTGGATGTCGCTGCCGGGGTCAATGTCGTCGTCGGCAGCGACATCGGCCGCCGCGCGGATGAGTTCTGGAGTAGAGGCCTGACCGACGAGCATCTCCGCCGCCTGGTGTGCAGTCACGGGGCCATCGCCGGCACTCAGGAACACCAGTTTCGCCTGTTCGCATTGCCCCTTTTTGTCCAATGTCAACAGAACAGCGACGCCCGCCAGGCAGAAATCGTGGTGGCGGCGGGTTATCTGCAGGAACGACCACCCGCTGCGCGGCGGCATGGCAGGCAGGGCGACCTCCACCAGCAGCTCGTCGGGCTCCAGGACGGTGGTGAACAGCCCCACGAAAAACTCGTCGGCGGAAACCCAGCGCTCGCCGGCCTGGCTGCGCAGTCGAAAGCTTGCGTTCTGTGCGATACTAGTCGCCACCAGCTCAGCCGACGGATCGGCGTGGGCCAGGCTGCCGCCAAAGGTGCCCCGGCTGCGGATCTGCGGGTAGGCAACCTGGGGTATGGTCTCGTGGAGCAGCGGCGCTCGCTCAGCGACCAGGGCACTGTACTCCACCTGATTCTGCCGCGCCATCGCTCCCAGGAGCAGGCCGCCGTTTTGATCGGGACGGATGTAGAACAACTCGGAGACGTTGTTCAGGTCAACGAGCACGGCGGGTTGAGCTATGCGGAAGTTCATCATGGGAATCAGGCTTTGCCCACCGGCCAGCACCTTGGCGTCCCAGCCATGCTCGGCCAGGTGGCCCAGGGCTTCGTCTACTGTAGTTGGTGCGTAGTACTTAAATGGAGCTGGTTTCATAGTGCTACCTCCTCATTATTATTTGTGGCTCTTTAGGATTTCGCAGGGTCAAGCTGAGAAATTTGCCACGAATTGCACGAATTAACACGAAAAATAGAAATTAGTGAAAATTCGTGTAATTCGTGGCAAGGAATTGACCACTTGGCAAAGCAACCCTGCAAACTACCAGAGAGCCTTATTTGTGAATGTAGCCCAGTGGCAACTGAATCGGTCGGCCACCTTCCAACGATGACTGGCGGATAGCCAGGATGATCTCTTGATCCAGCCGGGCTTGCAATGGGCCATAGGTGGGCTTGGTGTCGTCTCGCACCGCGGTGACCAGGCTCATCAGGCAGCCCGCCACGCCGATGCCGCTTCGTCACATGTACGTAGCGGCGTCGTCGTGCCACTGCACGCCGTGGCCTTTCTCGGCCGGACGGAATGGATTGTCCCAACGCACGATAGGCAGGTCCGCGTCACCGGTGTGGGCCAGTATGGCCACCAGCGCGCCGCCGTCCACGCGCTCCCATCGCCGCTCCAGGGTGATGAAGTGGGGCGCTTCGCCGCCGGGCGCCAGCAGCGTCAACCGCTCCTGCACGTCCAACCCCACGCCGACGGTGATGCCCATGCCCTTTTCGGCCAGGAAGCGGCTGCTGCGCCACCAGCGCAGGGCCGAATCGTAGCCCACGTCCGTCCAGTGAAAGATGCCCACCTGTCCGCCCTCGAACTGTATGATGCCGTGTTCCTGGGTCTCCACGCGAGGCCCCCGGGTGCCGTACAGCCTGGCCCAGTGGGGAGCCAGGTCGTACTGGCGCACCGCGCCGGTCACTTGCAGCGGCCTGGCATCAAAACCCAGGTAGCTGCGCATGACACTGACGCCGTGATAGCCGTGTCCGGCGAAGTCGTTAAAAGACGAGTGCACCCGGCCAAACAACCCCGACCTGATCAGCTTGAGCTTGATCTGCTCCAGGGGCCGGCGGTGGAACTGTTCAGAAACCTCGATCTTGAGGCTCCGCTCCGTAGCCGCGGCGATGATATCGTCTGCCTCGCTCAACTTGTGGGCGATGGGGGTCTCTAGCAACACATGCAGACCGTGCTCCACCGCCATCAGCCCGACTTCGCCGTTGGCGCTGTAGGCGACGCAGACGACGCCGATCTGGGGAGCCGTCTCCCGGATCAGCCGGTCCAGGTTCGTGTACCAAGGCGCGTCCAGGCTTTTCCCCAGGCGGCGGGCCGAATCGGTGCTGCGGCCCCAGACGGAGACCAGCTCCACCTCGCCCGGCAGCGATTTCAAGATAGGGCCATACATGTAGCTGGCGCGGGATGCGGTGCCGACGATGGCAACGCGGATGGGTTCTTTGGACATTTTTGTGCCTCCTATCGCTCTATCTCAAGTACCATCTCCCGCGCTGCATCCCGGATCGCGACCAGTTTGTACTCTCTGCTCCAGCGGTTAACCGGAATGAGGTCGAACTTGCGCGCCCGGACGTGCTGGATCCAGCGCTCCATGCTCTGCAAGCAGGTGATCATGCCGTTGCCGCTGCCACCCGCTGCCGCCACGGCAATCACTGGTTTACCGAATAAGCCGCTCTCGTCGCCGCGCGTGGCCTCGCAGCGCC
>CAYWWC010000160.1:0-1989 GCA_964461615.1 uncultured Anaerolineae bacterium | reverse complement strand
ATCACTGGTTTACCGAATAAGCCGCTCTCGTCGCCGCGCGTGGCCTCGCAGCGCCGCAACCGATCGGTGAACGCCTTGGCCGATTCGCTCATCTCGTGCCAGTAGACAGGCGTCACGAGCACGTAGGCATCGGCCTGAAGCACGCGCGCGTGCAGGGCCTGGAAGTCATCTTCCGTCTGGCACTCATGATCGTCTAAACACGTGCCCCAGCCATTCCCGCACGCCCGGCACATCCCCACCTGCAGATCGTTGAGCCGAACCTCTTCGGCACGCCCGCCTGCCTGAAGCACGCCTTCGACGGCGGCGGTCGCACAAGCGGCGGTCAGGCCATCTTTATTGGGACTTGAACTGATTACGATGACATTCATGTTACCCCCTCAAACTTGGATATTGGATCTAATCTTTCGACAATCGCTCATACCATAAGGGCGAAGGCTTGCCTTGCCCCTTGTTCCACAACTGATAGGTGAGTTGGATATGGCCCAGGTGGAGGGCGGTGTGGTCAATGACGTGCAGGATGCACCAGCGGACGGGGATTGTCCTGCCTCTCGCCTGCCGTGCGCCATCCAGAAGGGCTTTGGTTAGGGTTGCGAATACCTCTTGGGTCTCCGCCCCGGTGTCCTCTAGGAGACGGACAAGCTCGGCGGCGTCGGCGGCCTCGGCTGCGAATTCGGCGTCGCGGTCTCGGGTGGGAGGGCGGCCGCCCACCACCTCGGCGACCCAGAAATGCTCTGCGCCGGCGATGTGGGCGGCCAGGACAGCCAAAGAGTTGATGCCGCTACCTACATGTGATGAAGCGGCCTCATCCTCCTCAAGGGGCTGCCAGTTCAGGGCCTCTGCAGGCAGGTCGGTGATCAGATCGCGAACCTGCCCGCGCAAGTCCTCGATTCGTTGCAAGTAGTTGTCTAATTCGGAGATCATCTTGAGCCTTCCTTCGCCACTCCGCCCGAGGCTGAAGCCGTCGGGCTCAACATACAAAGGCCTATCGGCCTGTCGAATCCAGCCCCAACGGGGGCTTTGTAGACTGAGCCTGGGGCTTGAGCGGAGCGGAGCCCCAGGCGGACGTCGCCTCCTGTACGACTCGTTCGACAAAAGCTGCAAAGGTTGTGGGCGGCCGACCAAGCAGCCAGCCCAGAACCCGCGGATTGCCCCAGAAGCCGTGGCGCTCGTAGTAGCGGAACATCTTAACCAGGGTCTCGATCTGATAGTCACCCAGGCCCGATTCCCTGGCCTGTTTCCCCCACGTTTCCAGCGGCACGGCTTCGGCGCGGACTGGCCGCCCCAATTGCTGGCTCAGGATGGCGGCGACCTCGGTCTGGGTCAGCGCCTCGGGGCCGGCCAGCTCGTAAGTGGCTCCCTCGTGGCCAGGATCGGTGAGGATGATGGCGGCTGTCTCGGCCACGTCCTCCAGATCAACCATGCTCAGCCGGGTCTCCACGGCGTAGGGCACAGGGTACACGCCTTGCTCTATGATCCGCTCCCACTGGGACAGCACGTTCTGCATGTAGGCCGCGGGCTGCAGGATGGTGTAGCTCAATCCCGACTGGAAGAGCTGTTCCTCCATCCGCATCTTCAGCCAGTGGTGCGGCATGGCCTCGACCTGGGGGTGCAGCACCGAGTGGTAGACAAAGTGCTCCACCCCCGACGCGCGCGCGGCAGCGATGGCGGTCTGGCCGATGCAAACTTCCTCTGGATGCATGTTGGGGCAGATGTGGTAGATCGCCCGCGTTCCCTGCGCTGCTCGATCCATCGTTGTCTGGACGCGCATGTCGCCGACGACGATATCCTGCGCACCTAGCTCTTCGACCAGCCGGCCCTGCTCCGGACGGTGTACCAGCGCCCGAACCGCTTCCCCTCTAGCAACCAGCGCCCGGATCACTGCCCGGCCAGTTTTACCCGTCGCCCCAGTGACCAGAATCATGTAGCATCAGGTATGGGCAAGTATTGAATATCGGGTATTGGATATTCAATCTCCAATTTCTAATCTCC
>CAYWWC010000159.1:0-9722 GCA_964461615.1 uncultured Anaerolineae bacterium | reverse complement strand
GCTCTTTAGGATTTCGCAGGGTCAAGCTGAGAAATTCGCCACGAATTGCACGAATGAACACGAAAAATGAAAATTGGTGAAAGCCGTATCCACTTCCGAGTTCGTGTCATTCGTGGCAAAGAATTGGTCACTTGGCAAAGCAACCATGCAAACTACCAGAGAGCCCTCAAGTTCTGCACCAGGTTTTCTGCTTTTCGAATCTCTCAGGAGTATGGAATGGGCGCTGATCGGGCACCAGGCATGAAACGGCATCAGGCAATAGTCAGCTTTTTGGGCCTGAAGAAGAATATGCTCGCTTTGCTCAGCATGGTAGTGCTGGTGGGCATGGGCGAGAGGATGGCCGAACGCTTTCTACCCCTGTACCTGGTTGCGTTGGGGGGCGGCACGTTCTCGATAGGACTGCTGAACGGCATGGACAACCTGCTCAGCGCGCTCTATTCCTATCCCGGCGGCTACGCCAGCGACCGGCTGGGCTACAAGCGAGCCTTGATCCTGTTCAACCTGATAGCCATGCTGGGCTATCTGATCGTCATCATCTTTCCTTCCTGGCAAGCGGTGATCATCGGCGCGGTCTTCTTTCTGTCGTGGACAGCCATCTCGCTGCCAGCGACGATGGACCTGGTGGCCAGTGTTCTGCCCAAGCACAAGCGGACGATGGGTGTTTCGATGCACTCGTTGGTGCGCCGGATTCCGATGGCCCTGGGGCCGCTGCTGGGCGGGGCGATGATCGGCCTGTTTGGCGAAAAGAGTGGGGTGCGCCTGGCGTTTCTGGCCGCCCTGATTCTGGGCGGTGTGTCGCTGGCCCTGCAACAGGTGATGATCGAAGATGAGGATGATGAAAAGCGAGTGGGAAAGGCAGAGGGGAATCCCCTGCGGGCATTGAGATTGGTGAGCCCCGCGCTGCGCAACTTGCTGGTATCGGACATTCTGGTACGCTTCTGCGAGCAAATCCCGTATGCGTTTGTGGTGGTCTGGTGCGTTAAGCTCAACGGCATCACGCCCCTGCAATTCGGTGTGCTGACGACCGTCGAGATGGTCACGGCGATGCTGATCTACATTCCGGTGGCGTATCTGGCCGACAGGAGCACCAAGAAACCCTTTGTCGTTGCCACCTTTGGCTTCTTCACCCTCTTTCCGCTGGTGCTGCTCTTTTCGCGAACGTTCTGGCTCATGGTGGTGGCCTTTATCATTCGCGGAATGAAAGAGTTTGGCGAGCCGACGCGCAAGGCGCTGATCATGGACCTGGCGCCGGAGGGGAAGAAGGCGAGCACGTTTGGGGTGTATTACCTGCTTCGAGACATCGTGGTCTCGATGGCGGCTTTTGGCGGGGCGTTCTTGTGGGATTCTTCGACGGTCGCCAAGTTGTTCGATGCGCTGGGCGCGGGACACAGCCTGTTGCCCTGGATCGAATCAGTCACATCGCCGACGACCAACTTCACGATGGCGTTTGGCTTTGGGATACTGGGAACGCTGTACTTTGCCCTGTTTGGCAAGGATTTGAAGTCAACGTAACTCCATTATGTAGATATGTAGAAAGGAGCAAGACATGAGGTGGGTAACTCGTTCGCACGTACACGTAGACCGGGTGGCTTGTCCGTGGCTCATCAGCCGTTTTGTGGACTCGGATGCCGAGATCCTGTTCGTGCCCAAGAGCCAGATCAAGCAGGTGGTTGAGGAAACCGGGGCGATTCCGTTCGACGCGCCAGGAGTCGAGTTGGGTCATCACGATGGCAAGTGCTCGTTCGAAACGATCATCGAGCACTTTGGCCTGACAGACAAGGCCCTGTTGCGGCTGGCGCAAATCGTCCACAGCGCCGACGTGAGGGCAGACCACGACGCCGACCCTGTGGCAGCGGGCCTGGAGGCCATCGCCGTTGGCTACAGTTTGCGCTTCCCTGACGATCTGGAGAACCTGGAGCGGCAGTTCGACGTCTACGACGCGCTGTACGCCTGGTGCCGCCTGCAGGTCGCAAAAGGGGAATAGTTACACCTCGTTAGCCAGATACGTAGCCGCCTGACCACCCGTCGGTGTATCTTGAGGCTGTCAACGGATAGCCGGTGGAAGATCGGTCGTGGCAATTGCCAGGAGGCCACGTAGTAGCAGGCATCCAGTGCAGCAGAGATTTCGTGTAAGCACTGTTAGGCGGCAGCTAACACCAAACAGTGTTGACTTTCGAGAGGAGGTATTATTTACCATGAAGGCTCTAGAACTAGAAGAAGTTGTTGCAAACTTACTGCGTGAAATACACGCCTCGCCCAATCTTTCTCCAGAATCTCGCATTCGTATAGAAGAGTGGCTTTCGATTGGAGATAAATGGGCTTTAGTAGAGATGTTGGAGGAGTTGCTCCAAATTGCTGAAGAAGCTGGCATCACGACCAGCCGGTTGATGACGCGCCTGGCGTTTGAGTTAGACACTGAACCAGTGCCACAAATTCAAGAGCAGTTCTTCCGAGACGTGCCGCGGCCCTCCGGCCTGACCAACGAACATTTGCAAAAGGCAATGAACCAAACTCAGAAGATAATCTCGCACATCAATCAGAGTTTGCGTTCTGGTACTGGCTTTCCCCTGATCAATTTTATTCAGGCTAACAACTTCAGTGGCATCGTATCGAACATGCTTACTGATTCCTTGAATCAGGTCAGTCCATATAAGCATAACCATGACCAACGTTTCCCAGACCTCAAGAATCCATCCAATGGTGTAGGCTTGGAGATGAAGGCATCAAACAAGCCGGGGAAGGGAGGGGAAAGTCACAATGGGCACGGCGGATGGCACATGGTGTCTTGCTTTGACCTGGACGAGACCTCAGGAAACATCATGTTCGTGCACATCGAAGTGGCTGAACTGGTAGGGTATGTTGATGAACCGGAGGGTGATTGGCATTATTGCGGATCGGCGGTCAACGAGGAAACGGGGAGTCAGCGAACGGAGACCTACTACACAACTGGTCATGGCACATCAAAGTTGAGGGATGGTAGTGTCTATCTAGACACAAAGCAGGTTACAAATTGGAAACGTTGGCGGCACGACAAGAGTTACCCAATTCCACCGCACTCGCCTCATACTTTCAGCGTTTTGATAATAGGACAAAGATCCCTTCACTCCATAACCCTGACCGGCTCGTTTTGTGGTCCACTGTGAAGAACCAATTGAACAATCTAGATCCTCTCTGGCCTTTGTACGACCGCGAACAGCTTTTGGGGATAGGGGTACCTTTACGACTGGTCAAGATTATCCGACCTCTAACCCCATAGGAATCTGCTCGGAGACCTGGTGTGGCGATGCCTCTGTCGGCTCTGCATTCCAGTGCTCAAGTGAAATCTTGAGAGCTGCCAAAGATGGAATCGCTTGTTGGCTGCCCTCAAAGTAGTCAAGGTAACGTTCGACTCCGATGGCACACAGTCCCATTGCCTCGGCCGCAGCTAGTGTTGAGCCAGAGCCCATAAAGGGGTCCACTATAATGCCCTCACCTAGGGGCAGAACAGCATGCACAAGTTGTCTCATTAGCGACTGTGGCTTCAGACTGGGATGGTTAGAGCTCTCTCGCTCTGTCTTAGGGGTTCGCTCGTTCGAAATCACGTCGCAGAAAGGTGTACTGTCGGGAAACCGACGCAATCCACCAGTCTGATATTGCCTTAAACAATCTGCAACTGTTCCTTGAAATGGCTTGCGAAAAATACCCCAGGGCTCGTAGCAGCCACGCGCCATTGAACAAACATAGGGGAATTCTTTCTCAGCGTTTTTCGGTCGGTCGCCGCCTCGTAGTGTCCGTACCAGTCGGATGATTTGACCACGAAACTCAAAACCAGCTTCTGCAACAGCGGTAAAAACTAATTGTGAAAGATATGCGTTGGAAGCCAGGAAGACATGTCCTCCTGGGCGCAGGACGCGTAAAGCCAGCCTAGCCCATTCGTGAAAGAATCGCTGTATTCGTTTTCTGTCTTTTCCATTCAGGGCTGTGAACCGAGGTAGGGGAGAACGGGTATTTCCATCAAACGAGGGAGGGATACGCCAGATACCACCATTCCCGTTTTTGCGTTTTTCTAGCTGGTCAAAGTCGTACTCTTTGACTCCGTATGGGGGATCAGTTACGATAGCGTGAGCACTTGACTTGAGAATACGCCCCATCCATTCGAAACAATCAGCGTGAATAGCTAGGGATGTATTGAACCTATGGTAACTATAATCAAAGCGGTACGTGGTGACCATATCGTGAATGTCCATGTTTCACTCCTGAGAAATTGTCTCACCTAGATTGTATTCTGGCGTCAACTCGCGAATAATTTTTCCAATCTTGTTCTGCTGGTGTTCGTCACTGAGCACTTGCTCAAAATCAGGCAGACTTAGTATAATAACCTGGGGTACACCTCGTCGCTTGATAACGTATCGTGTGTGGTTCTGGATCACGTCATCAAGGATTCTACCAAAATGATTTTGAACTTCTGTTGACGCAATCATTCTCGTGGCCATTTGCTTTATTCTCCATATTGGATTTATTATCTAATTTAGACAATACATAGGTATTATACAATAAAATCCTTGCTTTGTCAAGTGGGCTTTTACAGCCAGAATGGAGACCAACTGATCGGGGCGAGGGTGACAGGGTACTATACAAAAGCAACTGTCTGCATCATAGGTCGCAGCCCAACAAGCGCATGGCCCCGACCGCGCTCTGTGCGCAAATCGACGAGGTAAGAGATGAAAGACAGAATTTTGGAACTAGTTAAATATCGCGAGTTGGTGAGAAACCTGGTGATCAGGGACATAAAGCTGCGTTATCGCAACTCTGTCCTGGGCTTTGCCTGGTCTTTGGGCAACCCCTTGCTGATGATGGGCGTCTACACCGTCCTCTTCACCATCCTGATGCCCAACAACGTGATTCCAAAATTCCCCATTTTTATCCTCTGTGCCCTTTTGCCCTGGAACTATTTCAACACCACCATCATGGGCGCCATTGACAGCATCGTGGGCAATGCCCATCTGATCAAGAAAGTGTACTTTCCGCGAGAGGCGCTGCCGCTCGCGATCGTTCTGGCCAATCTGGTCAACTTTCTTCTGGCCTTGATCGTCCTCTTCGCCATGCTGTTCGTCTTCAGGGTTCGGCTCACCCCGTGGGCGTTGTACTTGCCGCTGATCATTTTCATCCAAACGATTTTCACCCTGGGCCTGGCCCTGATCTTCGCTACGCTGAACGTGTTCTATCGCGATACGAAGATCATCATGGAAGTTGGGATGATGGCCTGGTTCTTTCTGACCCCCGTCTTCTATCGTATTGAGGACCTCGTTCCCCAGTATGCCAGACTGATGTACTGGGTCAATCCCATGGCCTCCTTCATCTCCTGGTATCGGATCATTATCTATCATGGAACATCAATGGAGCCGGGTTTTATTCTCCGCACCCTCGTTACCTCGGTAGTTGCCCTGGTAGTGGGTTACTTCGTCTTCACTCGCTACAGCCGCGTCTTCGGTGAAGAAATATGATGGCGACGCATCTTCGGTGAAGAAATATGATGGCGACGCATCTTCGGTGAAGAAATATGATGGCGACGCATCTTCGGTGAAGAGGTATGATGACAGTTTGCTCCCTTGCCTGTCCTGAGCGTAGTCGAAGGGCTCCCTTGATCTATGTCCGCCGAATTCTGCCAGCCCGTTTTGGAGTTAGTTAGTTGAAACTATCGGTCATAATGCCCGTTCACAACGAGATGCACACGATAGGAGAGGTGCTGAAACAGGTGCAGGAAGTTGATCTCGAAAAAGAGGTTATCATTGTTGATGATCACTCTTCCGATGGAACGCGCGCGATTCTGGCTCAAATGATGAACGATGAGGTAAAAGTGGTCTATCATGATCAGAATACGGGCAAGGGCTCGGCTATACAAACCGCCCTGAAATATGTGACGGGAGATATCATCATAATTCAGGATGGAGATTTGGAGTACAATCCCGCCGACTACCACAAGTTAATAGAACCGATCGTTGAAGGTCGAGCCAGCGTCGTCTACGGTTCTAGGTTTCTGGGCGAGATCACCAATATGCACTTCTTGAATTACATTGCCAATAAAATCCTTGCCCTGACGGCCAGCTTGTTGTTTCTGAACTGGATCACCGACGAAGGAACATGCTACAAGGTTTTCAAGGCGGATTTGCTAAAGAGCCTGGACTTGAAGTGCACTGGGTTTGGGTTTTGTCCGGAGGTCACGGCCAAGGTCCGAAAAAGAGGATATAAGATTATAGAAGTCCCGATCTCTTATCGTGGCAGGTCTGATGAGGAGGGCAAGAAGATCAGATGGCAAGATGGCCTCGAAGCATTTCTTAATCTGATCAAGTATAGATTGGTGGATTAACCCAGGTGATGAAGGTGGAAAGTTTATTTGACAAACCCCTCTCGCTAGTGTATAATGAACATGACGTTTCTCATGTGCGGCAATAGTAATGGAGGTTTCGCATGCCTCGCGGTAAGCGTGGCAAAGGAGAGAGGAGGATACTACGATGAAATCAAGGCTCTTTTTACGCTGGACGATCCTATTGATGATCGTGGCTCTATTCGTGCAGGGCGGGCCTTCATTCATGGCGGCCCAATCACAGCCGGCCTTCCCGGCTGCGCTTGCCCTGAGTTCACTCGAGGGAGAAGCCGAGGGGTTGCCCCCGGCCTCCGACCGCGCCCACGCGGCCAAGGTCCTGCGCAGCGCCCCCATCATGTTCATTGGGAATGTCGGCCAGTTCCCTGACGGCGCCCGCTTCCAGGTCCGGGGTGGCCCCGCCACCATGTGGCTGGCCGAGGATGCCATCTGGTTCACCATTGTTGAACGTGAAGACGAACCGCTCCGTGGTGTGAACCTGAAACTGAGTTTTCCCGGCGCCAACTCCCACCCTCGCCTCGAGCCCTTCGACCGCCTGGACACCGTAGTGAGCTACTTCACTGGCAGCGACCCCGCTCAATGGCGGCCCGCCGTGCCGGTGTGGGGCGGCGTGCGCTACCTGGACCTGTACCCCGGCGTGGACCTGGTGATAGGGGCGACCCTACCGTGGCGTCTGGAGGTGCGTGAGGGCGCCGATTCGTCCGTTGTGCGTCTGCGCGTGGAAGGCGCAGACGCTGTGGCTCTGGACTCTGCGCAACACCTGCGCCTCACTACTGCCCTGGGCGACTTCACCCTGCCTCTGCTGACGGTTGAGGGCGCCGGGTCAGAGGTTCAACCTTCAGTTGCCAGGTTGAGCCCGTCCGCAATCTCCGACGTGGATGGAACCTTCGAGGTAACTCACCCCTTCTCCGCCCCGACCTCCAATTCGCAACCCTTCGACGGCTCGGTTGAGCTCGCCGAAGTCTGGGCTCAGGGCAGGTCTGCAACGGCTCGACGGGAGGGTGTCCCGCGCTCGCCAAAGTCCCCCAATCTGCAATCGTCTAATGGCCTGCTTTACAGCACCTTCGTGGGGGGAAGTGGGGATGACCAGGGCCTGGCGCTGGCGCTGGACGACGACGGCAACGCCGTGGTCACGGGGCAGACATATTCCGATGACTTCCCCGCCGTCGCCGGGGCTTACAGCTACAACGGAGGCTGGGATGTCTTCGTCTTGAAGCTGGCCGCCGATGGGGGTTCGCTGCTGTACAGCACCTTTGTGGGCGGAAGTAGCGATGACCAGGGCGCCGCGCTGGCACTGGACAGCGAGGGCAACGCCGTGGTCGCAGGCAGTACAGTATCCCGAAACTTCCCCACCAGCGGGGCTTACGACTCCAGCCATAACGGAGGACTGGATGTCTTCGTGTTGAAGCTGGCCGCCGACGGGGGGGCGCTGCTGTACAGCACCTTTGTGGGGGGAAACAGAAGTGATTGGGGCTACGCCCTGACGCTGGACGTCGCCGGCAACGCCGTGGTCACGGGCCGGACACAGTCCCCCGGCTTCCCCACCTCCGACGGGGCTTACGACACCAGCCACAACGGGAACTACGATGTCTTCGTCTTGAAATTGAAGCTGGACGGGAGTTCGCCACAGTACAGCACCTTTGTAGGTGGAAAAAGCAACGACGAGGGCTCCGCCCTGGCGCTGGACGACGAGGGCAACGTCGTGGTCGCGGGTAGTACACGGTCCGACAACTTCCCCAACATCGCCGGAGCTTACGACTACAACGACGGACTGGACGTCTTCGTGTTGAAGCTGGCCGCTGACGGGGGTTCGCTGCTGTACAGCACCTTCGTGGGGGGAGGTAACGATGACGAGGGCTCCGCGCTGGCACTGGACAACGAGGGCAACGCCGTGGTCGCGGGCCGGACACAGTCTACGGGCTTTCCCACCACCAGCGGGGCTTACGACACCAGCCACAACGGGAACTACGATGTCTTCGTCTTGAAGTTGAAGCTGGACGGGAGTTCGCCACAGTACAGCACCTTCGCGGGCGGAAGTAGTGGTGACGTGGGCGCCGCGTTGGCACTAGACAGCGCCGGCAACGCCGTGGTCACGGGCGAGACTTGGTACTCCGACGATTTCCCCACCACCGACGAGACTTACGACCGTGAACACCACGGGAAATACGACGTCTTCGTGTTGAAGCTGGCCGCCGACGGGGGGGCGCTGCTGTACGGCACCTTTGTGGGCGGAAGTGAGAATGACCGGGGATTGGCGCTGGACTTGGACGTCGCCGGCAACGCCGTGGTCACAGGCGAGACCTGGTACTCTGACGACATCCTCTTCCCCACTACTGCCGGGGCTTACGACACCAGCCACAACGGGGGCAATAATGATGAAACTGATGCATTTGTCCTGCGTTTGGACTTGCCGCCTACGGTCACACACACACCAACACCGACTCCCACGTCCGACACGCTTACAGTAACGCCAACCTATACACCGACGCCGCCCGACCCGCCCACGCCGACTGGCACCCCGACCACGCCCACCACGCCGACCGGCACGCCCCCGCCGACTGGCACGCCTACCACGCCCACGCCAACCAACACGCCCACACCAACACCAACCAACACTCCCACACGCACGCCGACGCCGCCTATGCCTTCCCCAATGACGGTGTGCTCTTGTTGTTCTCCTGGGGATAGCATCCACCGACTTGATGACCCAACTTTCTATGGGTACACGACTGATTCAGCCAGCGAGTCCCCGCTCATTCGTGTGACCTCTCCGCCAGCACCCTGGAGGTGGAATCAACTGTACGTCGATCCCGATAGTTTCTGGCAGCCGGCCTCAGAGGTTTGGTGGCAGTTCTGGGACGATCCCGGTTGGGATTCCTTGCCCGGTAATGGCGAATGCAGGCCCATTGGTCTGCGGGATGGGAATGGCAACCAGGAAGCGAAGGGCGGAGTAACCCACCTGTATCGGCGTATTCTCACGCTATCCCCTCCCCTCCCGGGTATGGAGGTGGACCGGGCCGTCTTAGAGATGTGGAGCGATAACAAAACGGAGTGGTGGTGGGGGGGAGCGGGAGGGAGTACCGCCGTCCGGCATGACAGGGAAGGGAATATCGGTCAGGTTGATCTTTTCCCCCTTCTGATCAGACCCGAAGGCGGAATCTATGTCTTGGCTATCCAGAACAGCAACGATCGCGTTTCTCTCGATAACAACCCTCAGGGTACAGCTTGCCAACTCTGTGTCACCTGGGCTTTCCTAAGCCCACCTGGCTATCAGGTCTACCTGCCGCTTATCTTGAAAGCGCATCCATAGGATGCGCCGTTGACAATGAAAGCTAGCCGTCGTCGGTAAAAATTTGAGCGA
>CAYWWC010000158.1:8474-9749 GCA_964461615.1 uncultured Anaerolineae bacterium | reverse complement strand
AAGTTCGGGCGCAAGTCCAAGGCCGCGCTCAAGCGGTACGTGTGGGCCGAGGACGCCGGGGTGGTGACGGACACGCTGGTGACCGAGGAGCAGGCCGAACAGTGCATCAGGGTCAAGGACTGAGCACCGGCAGCGTCCAGAAAGCCCCCACCGTCCGGGGTCCAAACCAGCCGTCAAGGGCGACCTCTCAACCGCTCTCGTGTCCAGCCAAGGGCATTGCCACGGCGGCCAGCAAGGGAGTGGAACGTCCTCGCCCCTAGGGAAAGCCCACAACGCCTGTGGGTCTGGCGATGTCCATCAGCGTGACGCCTCCCGTGCCCGCAGGTCGGCCAGGATGGACTGCAGTACCACCCCGAGCTTGTCGGCTTGGTGGACCGTGGCCCCGCGCCGGGCGTGACAGTTGAGCTGCAGCTGCTCGTCGTCCACGAAGACCCAGCCCGCGAGGTCCATGGGCAGGCTGGCGGGTTTCTCCATCACGCCGGCGGTGTACCTGCGCAGCTCGCCGGGCACGCCCTCGGGGTCACCGGTCAGCACCCAGACCAGGTCCGGGGCCAGCTCGTGGATGGCGCGCAGCAGCTCGACGGCGGTGTCGTACCGCAGCGCGGGGTTGCCGATCAGGTCGAGGCACACGCGGGGCTTGTCGGTCATCCTTGCTCGCTTTCGGTGGGTTTCGTCCCCGCCAGCAGCCACCGCAGGAGGCTCTCCTGGGGGCCAGTGTTCACGTCCTCGCCGCGGGGCTTGCGGGCGGCCCACTCGCCGCCCTGGAGGCACCACAGCACCTTGGCCTTGCGCTCCTCCTCCCGGTCACGGAGCCACAGCCGGCCACGCCATGTCGCCCTGTCGGGCTTGCCCTCAAAGACGAGGTAGCCACCGCCGCGGGGGTGGAGCTGCAGGTGGCGCTGCTGACCAGCAACCTCCACGGTGATCATCTGGACGCTCACGACTTCCGCTCCTTTGGGGTCAAAACGGCCCATCGTCCTCGGGCAGCGCGCCCAGGAGCCAGTACCAGACGTTGAGCGCGGTCCCGGTGTGCAGCACCTCGCCGGCCTTATTGAGCACGCGCCGGCGCCCCTTGATGCCGGTGGGCTCGGTATGGTAGCCCCGGGCCTTGAGCATCGCAGAGACCTTGCCGGCAAGCTCCACGGCGGCCTCGCGCACCTCCCCCGGGCCGAAGGTCCGCTCTGCGGCGGGCCTGGCGCGGCTCTCTCGCGGCCTGGGCCGCTCCATCTGCTCGACCTCAAGCAGGGTAGGGCGGTCGTCCCAGTCGAGGGGTGG
>CAYWWC010000158.1:0-8374 GCA_964461615.1 uncultured Anaerolineae bacterium | reverse complement strand
TAAACACAATAATGGTCGAACACCCTTCATGTGTCAATATTGCTACGCGAGATAGTGATATTTTCGGCGGGCGCCGAGTATACCTTCAGATGTCCAGCCCCGGCAGCGTCGGCACGTCCAGCCCCACCACCTTCTTGATCGACTCCTTCCACCTCACCTTTTTGCTGGTGCGCAGGCGCTCGTACAGCGACCGGATCCGCTCGTCGCTCTGGCTGTCCATGAGGTCGCGGGCGGCCTGGCGCACCCCGGGCTTCTCCCAGTGGCCGTTCTTCATCAGCCGCTCGTAGAGTCGGTTCGCCTTGCCGATCCAGATCGCGTCGGTGACCGTGAAGGCGAGCAGCCGGACCAGGTTGACGGTGGCCTCCTCGTCCATCTCGAGGAGCGGCTCCATGCTCACGCTGGTGGCGAAGCCGGCGTTGTGCGCCCGCTCCAGCGCTGCCAGGCGCTGGGTGAAGGTCGGCGCGCCAGGCTCCCAGAAGGAGAGGGTCCTGTCGTCGCCCGAGCCGATGGTGAAGCGGAAGAGGATCTGGTCCCGCCAGGGCTTGAGGTCCTCGATCAGCCAGAGGATCGTTTCCGGCTGCGGCTTGCTCACCACCAGGACCTCGTTCCCCGCCCGCAGCATCCCCTGCAGCGCGTGGATGCAGAGGTCGCGGTTGGCCGGGACGATGTCGTGGGTGGTGGGGAACATAATCCGGCCCTTGCGCTTGCCGTATCCCTTCTCCCAGATGCCGGGCCGCTCCTGCATGTTGCCCCACCCGCCCTCCGGCACCCGGCCGAAGCGCGCCGCCATCGCGTGGGCGTAGCAGTATTTGCACCGATTTGAGCAGCCGACGCTCACATTCTCGTTGCTCGCGGCCCACTCCTTGGTGCCGCTGACTTTCTTACTCGGCATCGGTCAACTCCTTGTGCCTCACCTCGCGGCAGTCCCCGTGGTAGATGATGGCGTGGTCGTCCTGGTAGTAGGGCTTCATCCCATCTCCAACAGTCGGCCCAGCACGTCGTTAAACCGCCAAGGTGTGAGCCGCTGGCCCATGAGTAAAAACTGACTCATGCGACATGTCGGCACGCGCTGATTCCAGCACATTGGAGGGTGAGTCAAAACGGACTCATTGACAGCGGTTTTCAGGTGCCAGAACATGACATTTCCTTTCGTACCCAATAGACTCAGTCGGCTTTCCCTTGGCTGCATCCGTTCGCCTTGGCCGTGTTGCTCTTCAACCTCGGTGCGACTTCGCTCTCTCCTGTAGGGCTGACATGAGGGCCGCCACGTCGCCCGAGACAGCGGGGGGGTGGCCGCCCCGGCGGTGGAGGATCGCAGGTCACTGCTGGTGCTCTGGGTGGTCAAGGGCACCGGCTCAGCGTCTCCCATGCAAGCGCAGCCACTGCTGGAACCTGCCCGTTGCCAATGGCCTTAAGTCGGACCACCCGAGAGGCCACCCCATGAGCCACTCGACCCACGTTGGGTTCAGTGCTCCACCAGCCTTCCCCCTCTTGCCCGTCACTGCGCTTGTTAGTCCGTCCCCGTCCTGGGCGTTTATGCCTGTGACTATCTCCATCGCCCTTGGCGTTGGCCACATCTTGACCGCCTTCGCCAGGTTCCGCTTGCCTGGCCTGCCGTCCCCTCGGTATTCGCCCAGACTCCCCTTGTGGTCGGAAGCTATCAGGGTGGGCCACATGACGTGACGTGCCATCGTCTCCAGGCTGGGGCGCACCTTCCCTACTCTCCCCGCTGCGCCTCCTTGATTCGTCCCGTAGCTGTTGGCGCTCGGGGTGGGAAGCGGCGATCCAGAGGCGGTCCCTGCGGTGAGGTGCGCCGACATGGTGCGCTCCGATAACGCCCCACCTTGCATCGAACCCCAGCGTGGCAAGATCAGCCAGGACAACGTCAAGGCCTCTGGAAACAAGCATTGGGCTGTTCTCCACCAGCACGTATCGGGGTCGTACCTCACCGATGATGCGGGCCATGTGCGCCCACAGTCCAGAACGTTGACCCCCGATGCCCGCGCCCTTTCCGGCCGCTGAAATGTCTTGACAGGGGAATCCTCCTGAAACCACATCAACGCTGCCGAACCAATCCTGTCCGTCAAACGTCGCAACATCATCCCAAATCGGGAAGCGTCCGAGGGCTCCGTCTCGCTGCCGGGCGAGGAGGACCTGGCGGCAGTAGGCATCAATCTCAACAGCGCAGACGGTGCGCCATCCAAGGAGCTCCCCTCCCAGCAGGCCTCCTCCTGCCCCTGCAAATAGTGCCAGCTCACGCATTCACTCCTCAGAACGGCAGCGGCTCGGCCGCGCCCGTTGAATCGCCCTGCAGGCGGTTGATCAAATACTCCAGGTCGCGCTCCACCAACCAGGCCTCGGCCAGGTCGAAGTCCGGCGCTGCTGGCGTGACCTCCAGCTCCACGGTGTAGCGGGTGGCCAGGTCGCGGCTGAGTTGCAGCAGGGGGCGGTTGTCAGCGGCGATGCCGGCCCACTTGCTGAGCTTGCGGGCCCCGCCCAGGAGCTGCGCCTCGGCCTCCTCCTCGTCGTTGTACAGCACCAGGTCCACGAAGTCGGGGCAGTGGCCGAGGATCCGGCCGGCCGTCATGGGCCCGCACCCTGGCAAGCCGGGCACCTCGCCCTTCTTGCCCGCCAGCGTGATCAGGTTGAACCAGCCCCGAGCTGTCAGGCCCGAGACCTTCGTGCCGTTGAGGTTCGACGACAGCCGGCCGATGGACCGGGCGGTGAAGATCGTGTCGGGCCCTCGCCACCGCTCACCCTCGGGCAGGCCCGGCGGCCGCGGGGTCAAGTCGGGCTTCTTCAGGTGCACGCCGTCGGCGACGAGCTGAAACCAATCCTTATCGGCGGTCCACAGCAGCGTCGGCATCATCCAGGTGCGCGCGACGGTGGCCGCGATGTCGTCGGCCTCACCGACGCTCCGCGCCTGCGCCACACCCAGGGCCGGCAGCACCTCGCGCAGCTCGGCCACGGCCTCATGGAAGATCGGGGGCGTCGGCTTGCGGTCGGCCTTGTAGTCCTTGACCTTCAGCCCGCCCTGCTGCGCGTGGTCGATGAAGGCCTGCCGCATGTAACCGCTCTGCCCCTCGAGGGCGAACAGCAGCACGGTCGGCCGGTGGCTCACCTGCAGCTCAAGCAGCTTACCGATAGCCGCGCCCCACAGGGCCCGCTCCCCGTTGGCCTCGAAGGCACGCCGGCACAGGAACGCACCGTCCACCACCACGTTTCGATATTGGCTCATGGCTCGTCCTCCGGTGGCGGTGGCTCCTCGTCGCTCCCTGGAGGCTCGAGCTGCAGTTGCTCCATGATCACGTCGCCGCGCTCCTTGGCGTCCGCGTCGCGGATGGCTTTAAAGACCCTGGTGATATCGCCCTCGATCAGTTCCACGGTCCAGGTGTCCACCTTGCCGAAACAGTTGACCAAGTCGCGCTCCACCACGCCGAAGCGGGCGAAGAGTTGCACCGCGTCGGTCTGGCGCACGTTCAGCGGCTTGTCTGCCGGCGTTGGTTTGGGCGGCTCGGCCTGCTCTCCTGGTGGCACCGCCGCCGGCGGCTCCTCATCACGGGGCGGCTTGTTGCTGCGCCTGGTCTTGCGCTGGTTCGTCGGCTTGGTGTCGCGCTGGCGCTTGCGCTCCTGCGCTGGCCCGGGGCCCGGCTCCTTGTCGGGGTCGTCGCCGAGGTCGTTTTCCAGATCCTGGGTGAACAGGGCCGACAGTTCGGGGACCGTGGTCAGCACCGCGTCCACCATGGCGCGCTTCTGCGCCATCTTCACGCGCCCGTTGGGGTCCATGCCCTTGTCGTCCTTCATCATCGACCCGCGGCCCTCGCCCAGCACATCGCCGGTGTCCTTGCTGACCAGCTTGCAGATGTAGCAGAATGAGCCAGGCGGCTTGCCCAGCATCACCCAGGTGGGCTCATCGGCGAAGTACTCCGGGCGGATGCGCAGCACCGAGCAGACAATCAGCGCGCCGGCCTTGTAGATGGTCGGTTTTGGAATCCACGCGGCCTTGTCGGGCTTGATCCAGCCCAGGCTCTTGTGTACCTTCTTCCACTTGCCGTCGTCCTTTTTCCACTTGTCTTTGTCCCAGACCACCACCTGCCCATGCTCGTCCTTCTTGACCCCGCACCCCGGCGGGTAGCCGTAGTGAACGCCCTCGACCATGTGCGATAACAGCCAGTCGCGGAACAGGCTCAGGCTCTCGCCGTAGGCCTGCAGGGCGGGCTCGAGCTGCTCGGGGGGCAGGAGGCCGGCCGCGTCCCTGATGGTCATGCTCTTGGCGTTGCCGGGCGTCGGGGCGCGGTCCACCACCAGGGCCTCGGCACAGCGCCGGCGGTCCACCAGCGCGGTCACGCCGCCCTTGCTCACCTCCTCGTGGTACCAGTCCAGCAGCTCGCCGACCAGGGCCGAGCTGGAGCCCGTCATGTCCAACAGCGGCGCGTTCTGCAGGGCGTAGGTGCGCAGGCTCTCGACGTCGGCCCGGTCAGCTCCGATCCAGTCGGTCGCGCAGGTCGGGCACACTGCGCCAGGCGCATCCGGTATCAGCCCATCTTTGCCAGGCGGGGGCAGCTCCTCTTTCAGACAGGCGGGGCAGAGCCTCGCGCGCTGTTCGTCGGTCCAGTCCTTCATATTCCCAACTCCATCCGCTGGCCGTCCAGTTCCACCACGAGCTCGCCGCCCTCCATACCCACGGAGTAGCGGGCCCTCCCGGCGATGAAGTTCAGCCGCCGGCCGTCGTAGTCGAGCATGGTGCGCAGGCAGCCGCCGGCCGGGTAGGCACACACTCGGGCGCGACGGAAGCGGTACTCGCGGGCCTTCATGTACTCGGTGGCCTCCTCGCCGTCGAGGAACACCATGACGGTGTCCCAGGTGCGCTCCCCGTCCTCACCCTTGGGGCCGGGCATCTGGAGTAGGTACACCGGATGTTCCATCAGGCTCTCGTCTTGTCGTTCTTGCAGTGTCTTCACGATCTCCTCCTACAGCGGGCTCTCGCCGTGAATCGGGCAATCCGGGGCGGCCGGGGCCAGGTCATCTTCCTCGGGGCAGGTGCACACGGGCGGCCCGAAGTTGCTGCCTCACCAGCGCCTGCCACCGCTTGTCGTCCTCGGCCACCGACTCGCCGTCCACCAGTCGGATCAGGTTGCCGCCGTGCACCACGCCCTTCTCCTCGATCAGCACATCCAGGCCCTCGGCGTAGGCGATCTCCAGCGCCTCGGCCATGCTCAGGTGGTCGAGCGGGTTATTGTCCCTGATCACGATGAACCTCAACTCGGGCTGGTCGGCCACCAGCAGCTTGAGGAAGATCTTGAAGCGCTTGGCCTCGTTGACCTGGGCCAGGGGCAGGCCGTCCAAGCGGATCCCCTTGCGGCCGCGGGTCAGGCCCTCGACCGGCAACTGCGCCGACTTGTGGTGCTCCTTCTTCACAGCGCGGATGTTCTCCAGGTCCTGGTCGGCTTGCTCGTGGCGGTCGCGCAGTTCGCGGTGGGCGGCCACCTTCTCCAGGTAGCGTTTGTACTCCGCGGCCTGCTCGTTGATGGCCCCGGCCTCGCCGATGCGCCGCTGCACGTCCTCGGTGCTGCGCATGTCCTCGGGCAGGGGCAAGGCCTGCTGGGCCTCCAGGTGCCCGGCCTTGCCCTCCTGCACCTTCTCCAGCTTGGCCCGGGCGGCGGCGAGTTGTGCGGTCCTCTCGCTCACCAGTAGTGCCGCGGCCTGCTCGTCCTTGTCCCACTGGATCGCGGCCAACTCGGCCTGGTCGACGGCCGCCCCTCGCTTGCGCTGCACCTCGTTGTACGCCTCCACCTCGGCCATCTCCTGGGCCAGCGCCTCGGTGCTCACCGGCTCGATCTCGTCCACCTTGGCGATGTTGCCCATGTCGTCGAGCTGGACACCGAGCTTGTGGCGCAGGGTGTACAGTTCCTCCTCCCGGGTGTCCAGCTCCTCGGCCCGGCCGCAGAACTCCATCCCCAGCAAGCGCACCAGCACCGCGTCCAGTTGGTCA
The DNA here is from genome assembly GCA_964461615.1 of uncultured Anaerolineae bacterium. Lineage (GTDB taxonomy): Bacteria > Chloroflexota > Anaerolineae > VGOG01 > VGOG01 > CAZVCJ01. The sequence continues at coordinate 2,382 of CAYWWC010000158.1, read as the reverse complement.
TTGCTCATGCCGAGCAGGGCCCCAGGCTCCGCTCCCAGAGCGGACAGCTTGGCGTTGAGGTCGCGCTGCTTGATCACCGGTCCCTTCTTCTTCCTGCCGCCGGCGGGGGGCGGGGGGCCGTGACCGATCAGCTTCGCGCTCTTGCCCTCCTCCAGATTGAGCCTGAGCGTGGTGCCGTCGTCCATGCCCAGCTCGAAGTAGCCGTCTTCTGTCCCCTGGCGCAGCATCACGTCGGGGCGCTCCCAGTCCCACTCGGCGCGCTTCGCGCCGAAGAGGCAGGCGCAGACCCCGGTGAGCAGCGAGCTTTTGCCCGCCTCGTTGAGGCCAACCACCTTGGTTACGCCGTCGTTGATCACCACCAACACGTTGCGCAGACCCATGAAGTTCCGGGCCTTGATCCTTACGAGTCGCATATTCTTTGGCTCCTTTGTAAAGGGTAGTGTTAAACAGGATAGCTACAACAGTGTTAAGGTCAATAGTAAAAATGGTGTTGACATGAAATACTGTACAGCTATCATTCTGTTCAGGAGGAAATAACAAATGCCGAAGAAACTGCCCGAACCAGAAGCCCGTACCGCTCACACCATGACCGCGCTGAAGCCGTCGGAAAAGCTCAAACTGCAGCAACGAGCGCATCAACTCAGCAAGCCGGGCAAGAGGATCAGCGTGTCCGACATGATCAGAAATTGCCTGCTCAAGGCGAAGCTGATCTAAAACAGCGTCGCCTGTTTGGACAGGGACCGGATGCTGATGAATATACCGGCCAAGCCCTCGGGGTTCAGCTCCTCGCGCCGGGCGTAGCACTTCTTCTTCTCCACCTCAATCACGTGCTTGTCGTCTTCCCAGATCACGCCGTTGAGCGCGTCGAGCACAGAGCGCTCCAGCTTGTCGATGTCGCTCCAGCCTTGGGGATACTCGGGGTACTTCGTCGAGTCTGGCCGCGGCGTATAAAACAATAGCCGCACCTTGAAGGGCTCGGCCAGCGGGTGCGCTGGTTTCCAGCTCTCGGCCGCCAGCTTGATCGCCGCCACCCAATCCGCCTCGTCGTCGCAGTCCTGTTTCATGACGATACGCGGCCCCCCCTTGGCCGTTCGCTTGTACGGCCCGAGGCCACAGGCCCGACAAGGGGCGCCGCTGTCGCGCATCGGCCAGCCGCGCCAGCTGCCCTTGGTCTTGGGCTCGCCGGCGACGAAGAACCCGGCCACGAAGGGACCAGGCATCTACTTCTTGTCCTTGCCCGGCGACTGGGTGCCGGGGAGTTCGGGCCGCACCTTGTCCATGCGCAGATTCACGGTGCGGCCGAGATTGGCGTAGAAGAACTCGAGGAACTTGACCGCGTTGATGTCGCCCGGCGCGAACCTGGCCGTGGCCCTGAGCGACGGGCTGGCGCTCTCCTGCAGCGGCTTGCCCGCCTTGGCAGTTAAGCTCATGGTCTGTGCGATCACCACCTTGCTCTTCGGCTTGGGGGCGCCGCTGCGGATCTCGACCTTGACCTCTTTGGTGTCCAGGTGCAGCGTCCCGTCGCCGAGCCGCGCGCCCTCGTCGCCGTCCTCGATCAACTGCTGCACCTCGGGAGCTGCGCCGCCGATGCCGCCGGCCAACTCGGGCGTGAAGTTGAAAAACCATACCACCTGGATCGTGTTGATGGGATCGCCACCGCGCTTGCCCTTGTAGATCGACAGCGTTGTGGTTCCCTGCTTTGCCTCGTGCAGTTTTCCGAACATAACTTCTCCTATTGTGGTTTGAGCACCACGCCTATGGTTGAAAACACCTCAACGAACTTGTCTTGAGTCGCCTCGTCGCCGAGGCAGAAAATGGCCTGACCCTGCCGGTTCTGGCTGCCGCCGCCCGCCGGGTGGCCGAAGCTGATCCGCCCCTTGGGAAAGCACACCGGGTAGCGGTCAAGCAGCGATTGAAACCAGCCGGTCTCGGTAGCGTTGTGCAGGCTCACGCACTCGCCCAGGGCGCGGGTAGCCTGGTCCATCTTCGCAAGCGGGTCTTTTGCCTTCGGCATCACCCCTGCTCCTCATCGGTGGGTTCCGGCATCGTTGCCAGACGCTGCACCAGGATATTCTCTACGTCGTGGACCATCGCTTTGGCTATGCGATGCATCCCGTCCAACACTTCGCCCCGTGGGCCAAGTAATATAGGATAGGCCAGGTCAGCATCAAGCACCCTGCGGCAATGATCCACGAAGTTTACAAATGTCGGCTCAGGTTCCCACCACCAGCCGCTGAGGCATGTCACTTCTGACAGGTCGGAGAGTGCCAAGGCCTCCACTGGCACAGACGCAGCGGCTTGCCACAAGTCCGCAACTCGCCACTCATTGGTCCCATCGCTGTAGGTATGTTCGATCACTGGCCCTCCTGCTCGGAACCGGTG
>CAYWWC010000157.1:0-9787 GCA_964461615.1 uncultured Anaerolineae bacterium | reverse complement strand
CTGCTGACCAGGATGCTGTCGGTCGCCACCGCCAGCCGGTTCATCAACCCGCCCAGCGACTCGTTGTAGGCGAAATCGGGGCGGAAAAAGGCCGCCTGGGGCAACTCGGTCCAGTCTATGCCCAGGATACGGCTCGCCTGTTGGTGTTTGGCGATGCTGGCCGTGGCGGCATAATTGCCCACGCGCGTCGCCGCTTGCACGCCGGGGATGTTCAGGTGCTCGCCCACGGGCAAAAAGAGCCATTGGGGTTCGTCTTCTATCGGGGCCGCAGGCTGATCTCCATCCTGGGTGCTTTCGCCCAACTCGACCAGTTTCAGGTCCGATCCGACCTGATAATATACCTGGTCCCACAGGTGGTCGTCCAGCGTCACGGCCATAGAGGCGCTAAAGGTCGCCAGGCTCACCGTCAGGCTGAGCAGCAGCAGCGGCCCCGTGTATTGCGCGGCGGCGCGCGCCAACTGGCGCGACGTGAGCAAGAGCGTTGTGCCCTCCAACCGGGAGGCCAGCCAGGCCAGCGCGCGCATCAACAAAGGAAAGAGACGGATGAGGAACAGCCCCAGCGAAAAGCAGAACAACACCGGTGTCAAAAAGAGAAGCGGGTTGTTAAAGGGGTCTTGTCCCGCCGCTCCGCCAACAGCGCCCAGGGCAATGGAGCCTTGCTTGTTGAGTTGGTACCAGCCATAAAGAGGCGGTACGAGCAACAAGATGTCCAAAAAGTAACGCTGCCAAACGGGCGCCAGCAACGCGCGCGCCTGTTCCCAACGCAAGGTGACGATAGAATACTTGCTCGCAGCCAGGGCGGGTATCAAGAGGGCGGCCAGGGTCAGCGCCACGCCCAGCAGCGCATAGCCATAAGCCGTGGGCGTAAAGACGATGGGCAACGTCTCGGCAGCCCCCGCTGACATAGTCGGTGAAAACGCGCGATAGCTCCACAGGGTCGGGTCGAGAAAAGTGCGCGCGCGGCTCATGAGTTGAGCCATCCAGCGGCCCAACATCAGCCCCCCCGCCAAGCCTATGCCGCCAATCAACAAGCCCTCCAGCGTGTATATGCCGCTGATTTGCCGGCGCGTGATTCCCCGGCTGCGCATGATGGCGATCTCGCTCTGCCCGCGCCGCACCACCATGCCGGCAATCAGGCTGATGAAATAGAAGACGAGACCGATCACGGGCAGGCTAAAAATGGTCAGGGTCAGCGTCAACACGCCGGATGATTCGCCATAGCCCTGCAGGGCTGGCACGGGCGAGATGCCCAGCTCGGTATTATTGAGCAGAACGGCGACGCGGGCCTCGACGGTTGAGACCTTTTCCAGCAGGCCGTTGACGTGCGCAGGCCGGACGCGACTGCCGTCGTAAACCTGGTACCAGATCAATGACGCCGTGCAACCTCCGGTTGCCTGCGTCTCTAGCGCCGGAACGACCTGTTGCACAAAGGCTCTCTGGCTGGTGAGAAAGATATCGTCAAAAGCGTCTGGCTGGTAGAACCAGAAAGGCGCGGACGGGTCAATGGGCCGCCACACGCCCGCGATGCGCACCGAGAGTTGCGCCCCGTCCTGGCCCATGGCGAACAAGGTATAGAGTTCACCCACCTGCAAGCCCAGCGTGTCGGCGATCTTGCTGCTGATGAGGATTTCTACTGCTTCCGCGCCGCCCTGCGGCGTAGGCTGGTTCTCGGTGGGAAAGCGCCCTTCCAGAAGCTGGATGTGCTCTTGCAGGCCGGTGATAAAGCCCACGCTGGCCCACATGAGCGGCTCGTCCGGGATAAAGGCGGCATCCCCAGTGGGGAAGAGGCGCAGGTTATCGCTGGCGACGTGATGCACCTGAAACTCGACCGGAAGACCAATGATGCCCGGAGCTTGTTCAGCCAGATAGGCATTGACCGGCTCGTAATCTTGCCATTTGACGTTGCCGTGCCACGTCCCGACGTAGCGCCACAGAAAAGCAAACGGCGGGCGGTGCGTCCCCGCGTCTGTCAACTCGCCCTGGAGCAGCTTGTTTCGCGCGGCGTCGGCGTACAGGGGCACGCTGGACAACAGGCCAACGGCCACGACCAAGCCCAACAAGAGGCACAGCATCAGCAGGCGGTGGTTCCAGATACGCCTGGCCGCCAATGTGATCAGGGACAATATGGTGAGCGTGATGCGCATTGCGCTTGAATCCTTTCATCGGGCCTTCTGCCCCGCTGTGCTGATATTATATCATAACGGTGTTGAGGCCTAGTGCAGATCAGGTCGAGATCTGATGCAATTCTTGTTGAGCTACTTGTAGGTGGTATGAACGTGTTCTGACGGAATGCTGACCGTTTTCTCTGGCCGCGCTTTTGCAGGGCGATGAGGGAAGCGCGTGCGATTTGCGTTCTCTGTCTGGCTATGGTAAAATAGGTTTGTTTGGTGTCGAGGGTTTTGCACTTAATCTTAGCACAAATCTCCAAACATTTCAAGCGTGTTATGCGGAAGTTATTCTGCATATGCACAACTATGCGGAAAGATTTCCACATAGTAATTGTTAGGCGCACCAGCGTGACAGCTGACATCACCGCGGCGGCCGGTGCCGAGGGCAAGAATCCCTCGTCCGTCGACCCAACAATGAATAGGAGTTCTTAGTGGCACTCTCGCTCAACAAATCCAAGCTCGACAACCTTGCCGGTGACATTTGGAAATCTGCCGAGCGACTGCGCGGCAAGTTCAAGGCCTACGAATATCAGGGCGTCATCCTGCCCATCATTGTCATCCGACGACTGGAATGCGTGCTGCTCGCGTGGCGGGAGGCGAAGCGTGTCGAGGTGCTTGCCAAGCGGCCCAAGCTCACCGAGAAGGAACTCGCCAAGCTGGTCAAGGAACTCGAACTCAATCCCCAGCAGAGCCCGTTCTCTAACAAGACCGAGTGGACACTGCGAAATGTGTACGAGGAAGACCACGCGCTCCTGGAGGAAAACTTCCGCGCCTACATCAACGGCTTTTCCCAGAACGTTGACGACATCATTGAGCACTTTAATTACCGCGCTACCATCGGCGTGATGGTGAAGAACAACCGGCTCGCCCCCATCCTCAATCAATACAAGGAACTCGCGCTTGGCCCGGACCAGCTCTCTGGGCTGGAGATGGGTTACATCTACGAGGAATTGCTGCGGCGCTTCTCGGAACAGAGCGGCGAGGAGGCAGGAGATCACTTCACCCCGCGCGAAGTCATCCGCCTCATGGTCGAATTGCTGGAAATCCCCATCCCCGACCGGCACTTTTCCATCTACGACCCCGCCGGCGGCACGGGCGGCATGTTGTCCGTCAGCAAGGAACATCTCCTCGACCGCGCCGCCACGCCGGAGGAAAAGGAGCGCGTCGAAAAGTTCCTCACCGTCCACGGGCAGGAGCTTTCGCCCACGAACTACGCGGTGTGCCAGGCCGATCTCCTCATTAAGAACGACCAGCAGGTCAAGGTCACGCTCGGCAACTCGCTCATCCCGCACGATCCGCACAGTCGCGACCCGGGCGACCAGTGGCCCGAACCCAAATGGCGCTTCAACCGCATGTTGAGCAACCCGCCCTTCGGCGTGACGTGGGGCGGCAAAAACGGCTACGAAACCGAGGCGCGCAAACTAAAGGCGACCCGCTATCAGGCCGGGATGCCCCGCGTGGACAATGGCTCGCTACTCTTTCTGCAAACCATGCTCGCCAAGATGATTCCACAGGAGGACGGCGGTAGTCGCATCGCCATCATCTTCAACGGTTCGCCCCTCTCCAATGGCGACTGCGGCTCGGGCGAGAGCGAAATCCGCCGCTGGATTCTGGAGAACGACTGGCTCGACGCCATCGTCATGCTACCCGACCAGCTTTTCTACAACACCGGCATCTTCACCTACATCTGGCTGCTGCGAAACGACAAGCCGCCCAGCCATCGCGGGCGCGTGATGCTTATTGACGCCCGCCAGCAATTCGAGAAAGAGCCGAAGGCTTTCGCCAGCAAACGCAACCGCATGACGGATGCACACCGACAGTGGATCGAAACCCGCTACCGCGACGGCTGGGCCAAGGGCTACACCGACGAGCAGGTGAAGATTTTCGGTACGGAGAACTTCGCGTACCACAAGGTAAAGGTTGTATTCTGGCAAACCGATGAGAACGACAAGCCTGCCATCATTACTGAGCCGTTCCCTGTGCGGTTCAATGCGCAGAACGTGAAGAAGCGACAAGCGTTTTACGCTAGCGAAATCACCCTTCTCGTCACGCTAACCCCCGCTCAAGGGCAACCCCACAGGATCGAGTGTGTCCTCCAGCCCAACGAAAGTTTCAGTAAGGTCTACAACAACGCTATCTCACAAGCCTTCGCCGGGGATTTCGATCGTGTCACTAAAGGCATGGCATCTCCCAAGGAACAGAAGCGTGCGGTCAAGGAGTTCATTGCTTCCCTCCAAAGCGAGGTCAACTACACTCACCGGCACTACGTCAAGGACGACGAATACATCCCGTACGGCGAGGACATCGAGGCGTTCCTGAAACGCGAGATCGCCAAGCCGATCATCCACTGGCAGGACAGCCCGCAGCTCGGTTACAAAATCCTGCCCAACAAATACTTCTACCGCTACCAGCCGCCCACGCCCGCCAAAGAGTTGCTGGCCGAGTTCTGGAAGCTGGAGAAGGATGCGGAGAAAATGTTGGAGGGGCTGGCAAGCAAATGACCAACCAACATGACACTTTCCTCGACGCGCTGCCCAAGAGCTGGACTTTCGACCGGCTCAAAGATGTCGTGGCGCTTCGCAATGAGAAAACTGACGGCGCAAGCGAGGAGGAGGATTACCTTGAACTGGAGGACATGGAATCTGGCACGGGGAGAATCCTGAACCGACGCAACACTCTTGAGGTCAAGAGTGCGGTCACGCTGTTCAGAAAGGGTGATGTGCTCTTCGGCAAGTTGCGTCCCTACCTCGAAAAGTATTACGAAGCCGAGTTCGATGGGAAATGCACCGGCGAGATTCTTGCGTTCAAGCCGGAGCGGATCGCGAGTCGCTTTCTTTTTTACTGCGTCGGTTCGCCTTGGTTTATCGAACGCTGCAATGCGCTCGCCTACGGGGCAAAGATGCCCCGAGTCAGTTGGGAAAAGCAACTTTCTCAATTCAACATCCCGCTCCCGCCGCTGCCGGAGCAACAGCGTATCGCGGCGTATCTGGATGCGAGTTGCGCGGCGATTGACGCGGTGGTGTCCGCCAAACGCCGCCAACTCGAAATCCTCAACGCCCTCCGCAGGTCTTTCATCCATGCTTTCTTTGCTGATCAAGGCGGCGTTATGGCGGAGCGCGTTAAAGACGTAGCGGCAAAGATAACGAGCGGCGTCACGCCAGAGGGAGGTGCGGCTGGCTACCTCGACAGCGGCATCCCGCTGCTACGCAGTCAGAACGTGCATTTCGACGGTCTGCGTCTCGACGATGTTGCCTACATCTCCGCAGAGACGCACGCTGGAATGAGTGGCAGCCAAGTGAAATCGAGAGACGTGCTGCTCAATATCACCGGGGCTTCGATTGGTCGTTGCACGTTCGTTCCAGACGGCTTCGGCGAAGGAAATATCAATCAGCACGTCTGTATCATTCGGCCCGGCCCGTGTGCCGACCACCGATTTCTTGCCACGTTCCTGGCCTCACCTATGGGACAAGATCAGATACTTTCGACCTTCACCGGCGCGTCTCGCCAAGGACTCAGCCACAGTGACCTTGGTCTCATCCGCCTTCCGTTTCCAAAAATCAATGTGCAACGCGAGATTGTCGGCAAAATCGAGGAACATGATGTCAAGCACCGCAAACTCTCTGGCTGCCTTGAAACCCAAATCGCCACCCTCACCGCCTACCGCAAGTCGCTGATTTACGAATGCGTCACCGGCCAGCGGCGAATCACCGAGGCGGATTTGAACAAGGTCATAGCACATGGCTAAAAAGAAGAAAGCCCCGGAGCTGACGTTTCAGCAGCACATCACGGATTACCTTGTCCGCGAGCACGGCTATGGCGTGCTGGAGCAGTCCGACATCACGGACACTGAGCATTTCATCGCCGAAGGCAACCTCTGGTCCTTCCTCACAGCCACCCAGGCCGACACGCTCAAGAAGCTGAAAGACGATTACGGCACGGACGCGCGGGACGAGGTGTTCAAGGCACTGCGCAAGGAACTGGAGCACACGCCGCTTTGGATGCTGCTGCGCCACGGCCTGAAAGTGCGAGGAATGGAATTCCGGCTGTTCTATCCCAAGCCGCGCTCCGCCGCCAGCGCCGCCACCGAAAAGCACGCCCAGAACCGCATCACCTTCCGCCCGCATTTCTATTTCGGGGAAACGAATCAAGAGATTGATTTCGTCCTCTATCTGAACGGCCTTCCCATCGTGGCCCTGGAGTTGAAGCACGAGGCCAACCAAAATGTGCATGACGCCGTGGCGCAGTTCGCCAAGCGCGACCACACGCGCAAGATTTTCCAGCACCCGTTCCTTTACCTCGCCGCCGATACCAGCGACGTGATGGCCGCCACCGACCCGCGCCGGGAAGAAAATTTCCGCTGGCACAATACCGGCCTGACCAACACGCCCACCAACCCGGACGAATATCCGGTCGAGTTCCTTTACCGCGAAGTTCTCTGCAAAGAGCAGTTATTGGAGGCGCTCTCGTTCTTCCTCGTCCGTGTGCCCCTGCGCGAGGCGGCGGCGGACAAGACCGAGCGCCCGGCGTTCACCTTGTTCCCGCGCTACCACCAAAGCCGCCTGGTGCGGCGGGTCGCCGAGGACATCACGGCCCATTTTGCCACCGCGGGCGACATCGGGAAAAAGTATCTGGCCGACCACTCCGCCGGCAGCGGCAAGACGCTCTCGATATGCTGGCTCGCCGACCGTCTCCACAGCCTGTTCAAGCCCGGCACGAACGACAAGCTGGTGGACATCACGTTCATCCTCACCGACCGCAAATCGCTCGACACGAACATCCGGGAAGACATCGACAACTTAACCCACCTGAAAGACGTGGTGGGCATCGCTAGGAAGGCCAACGACCTGCCGCGCTTTTTGAAAGAGCGCAAGCCGATCATCGTCACCACGCAGCAGAAGTTCGCCTGGGTGCTCGATGAACTCCAAAGCAACCCGGAGTTGGAGAAACTGCGCGTCGCTTTCCTGATTGACGAAGCCCACCGCTCGCAGGAAGGCAAGATGGGCGCGGCCATCCGCCTGCCGTTCCGTAAAGCCGACGAACCGGATGCTGACGCGCCGGAGCAAGACCCGGAGGAACTGCTCGCCAAGGTCATCCGCGAGCACGATGCCAACCAGTTGTTCGTCGCCTTCACCGCCACGCCCGCACCGGCCACGGTCAGCCTGTTCGGCGCGCCGTTCGACAGCTACACCGAGGCCGAGGCCATCGCCGAGGGTTACATCGTGGACGTGGCGGCCAGCATCATTTCCTACAAGACGCTCTACAATCTGCATTGCCATTTCGTTCCCACGCCGGGCGAGGAGGAGAAAGTCTATCCCAAAGGCGTCGTGTCGAAGGCGCTGATGAACGTGGCATTCGCGGACGACGGCCTGATTCAATACAAGGCCGAGGTGATGCTGCGCATCTTCGAGGAGAGCGTAATGCCGCTCATCGAGGGACGCGCCAAGGCGATGATCGTCACCAGCTCGCGCGTGGCGGGCTTGCGCTATTTCAACATCATCAAGGAAAAGCTCAAAGAGCGCGGCGCGAAATACAAAGTCCTTTACGCCTTTTCGGATTTTACCCATCCCGAAACCAACGCGGAAATCCGCGAGCACGCCATCAACGAATTGAAGGCCGGCGAGTTGATTGAAAAACGGTTCGAGGGCGAAGATTACCGGCTGATGGTGGTGGCCAACAAATTCCAGACGGGCTTCGATCAGCCCTTGCTCGCCGGCATGTTCCTCGACAAACCGGTCGTGGACCGCAACGCGGTGCAAACACTGTCGCGCCTGAACCGCTGCCATGAGGACAAAAAAGACGTGGTGGTCGTGGACTTCACCAACAACGCGGCGGCCATCCTCAAAGCGTTTCAGAAATACCGCAAAGGCACGCCGTTCGAGCCGGAAGAGCCGGACAAAGACCTTTGCCCCAAGCTCTACGCTGACATCCTGGCAGCGGGCGTGTTCACTCAGAAGGACGCGGCCGATTTCGCAAAGTTGGTCGCCACAGGGACGGATGCGCAGGTGCAGTTCTTGGTCAACGCGCTACGCACGCGGTTTCAGGCCAAGAACGCCGACACAGAGAAACGCAAGGCGTTCGTGTATCTGCTCGTCCGTTATGTGAAAGCGTTCCACTTCTTCTCCTGCTTCTTCTCCTATGCGCCGAAGTTGAAGGAGTTCGCCACGTTTGCCGAATACGTCGGCCCGCAGCTCATCAAGCAAGGCAGTGTGTCGGACCTGATGAAGCAGATTCGCCAAACGGAAGTCATCAAAGCGGCGGTCGAGTATCAAGGCGTTACGACCAGCGCCGGGCCGGTGAAGCTGCAACCCAGCAAAGGCAAGAAAGGCACTGGCCCACCGCCCCAAAAAGTTTCCGTCCAGGACATGATCGCCGACATTCGCGCCAAGTTCGATATCACCGATGAGGAAGCGCTCTACATCAAGCAGGTCACGGAGGAAAAGTCCGCCGACCTGTCCATCCGCAACACCGTGCAGGCGCACCGCACAGACCGTCTCTATCTCGAAGGCGCATATCGAGATCAGGTCAATGGGGAGATTCAAACCGCCTACGACGGACGCGGACGCTACGAAGAATTGACCGATCCCAAATACACCGGCACGGGCGGCATCTTTTACATCATGGCCGTCACCGTGATTCAACAACACCTGTCGTTTGCGGCGTAAAGACATGAGTAAAACGATTGACCAAATCCCCGAGGCAGACCGGCCGCGAGAAAAGTTGCTCCGCAAAGGCGCGCGTGCGCTGAGCGATCAGGAATTGCTGGCGATTATGTTGGGGAAAGGGACAGCGGCGATTGACGTGATGACCCTGGCCGGAAAACTTACCAAGGTCGTGGACGAAAAAGGCCTGAACCTGCGGGCAGAAGATCTCAAGCAATTCGGTGCAGTCGGAGACGCCAAAGCCACGCTCATTCTCGCAGCCATAGAGTTCACCCGCCGTCGCATCAAGCCCGAGGGGGCGAAGATTGAAACCCCGGCTGACCTATTGCCGCATGTCCGCCACTATGCAGACCGGAAGCAGGAACACTTCCTATGCGCCAGCATCAACGGCGCAAACGAAGTCCTGAACATCCGCGTCGTTTCAATTGGCTTGATTGACCGCAGCCCGGTGCATCCGCGCGAAGTGTTCGCGGATGCACTGTCCGACCGGGCATCGGCTGTCATTGTTGCCCACAATCACCCCAGCGGTGGTGTTGAACCGTCACAAAGCGACATCAACATTACTGCCCAACTCAAGGCGGCGGGTGAGATCGTAGGCATCGAGCTACTGGACCACATCATCTTCAACAGGACTGGATACTTCAGTTTCCTGGAAGCCGGACGGCTGTAGGGAGAGGTCGTGCCTCGCATATCAGAAGGGACCGCCTAACAACAGCATGCAGCTGACGGCGCTGCGCGCCGCAGCTGGTGCTGGGCGTTAGCCACCATTATGCTTCTTAATGGCAGTGCGGCTGGCTTCCAGCCATGATCTATAATGGCCGTGGTGCTAGTGGAGCTTTGTACATCCAAGTGATTGTCTTCTTCAGGGCCGGGCACGTTCCTGTTGGGGTTGGCGATCTTGTAGATCTGGGAGGGCGATTATGAGAGACTCATCATTCTGGAGCGATGTTGTTACACGAG
>CAYWWC010000156.1:0-9817 GCA_964461615.1 uncultured Anaerolineae bacterium | reverse complement strand
TGGCAAAGAATTGACCACTTGGCAAAGCAACCATGCAAACTACCAGAGAGCCATTTCTCATCGCACTTCTCATTTCGATGGGTATTCGATCATACCATACACCGCCCGTCCTCGAACCACACGTGGTCGCAACCCTCAATCTGGATGGGCCTTGCCGCGCCGCCGCCGCACCCAGGCCAGGGCAAGGCTCGCCGTGATCGCCATCAGGCCGGCGAGGGCGTTGAAGCCGACGTCGCGGACATCATAGACGCGGTTGGGCAGGATCGCCTGGATACCCTCGTCGAGCCAGCCCAAAATCGCGGTCGCCGCCACGGCGAGAGCGGCTGGCGACGGGACCCGGCGGCCGTGGCGCAGGCGCTCGGTGAGAGCCTGGTGAATGAGGATGGCCACCAGGCCGTACTCGACCAGGTGAGTGCGCTCTTCCGGAGACTGCACCCTGAACAACGCCATTAGATAGGCGGCCGTAACGCCGAGCGCCACCCCAATCTCGCCCCAGCCAGGGCGCATCATCACCCATCGCCCGACGATGGCCGCCACCACCAGGAGCAGGACGAGGGCGAACGAGAGCCGCAGCAAATTTCGCTCGCGTAGTTCCGCGACCAGCGTCTGCGCTGGCCCCAGAGTGGAGTAGATCGCCACCACGACGGCCAGCAACCAGAGCCAGAGGCGCCGTTCCCGATCGGAGGTGAAGAGAGACATAGAGACAATTATAAGCGTACGGCCGCAGGCACCTAGCGTTCCATGCGCCCATGGCGATCGCCCGCCCGCCGCATAACGGTGCCGAATTCGGCCGCCCCGCGATTATCGAGGTGATGCGAAACTCAAACCAAAGCGCTTCAAAGGCCTTGCCCCCTCAACAAGAATCTCGATAGTGGGGTCGGCTGGAATGAGTGGTTATGCGGCGCTTACCTGACTACCTCGTACCTGGTTTGTACCAAACCGCTTTCAAATGTTCTGGTTGCGATGTGTCGCAGCTTAATATCTTGAGGGATTGACCCAAAAAGTGGAATCCCACTGCCGATTAGGATAGGCACCCTCGTGATGACCAATTGCTGAATGAGACCTTCTGCCAGAAATCCTTGAATTGTCTTTCCGCCATCAATATACAGGTGCTTTGCTCCACGTTCCGCAAGCCGGCGTACAACTTCTCGTGGCGGAGCCGACATGGATTCAACCCTTCCTGAGATGTGCTCGGGAATATCCAGCTGTCGGCGGCTACTAAGAACAACTACGGGCTTTTCACCATAAGGCCACAAACCAAAGGTCAATACCAACTCGTAGGTATTCCGACCCATAACAAGTACATCCACGGACTCTATGAATTCCTGGTATCCATAGTCCTCCTCGCTGCTTTCATTACCCTCATTGGGAAGCCAGTCAACATCACCATTTAGCCTCGCAATAAACCCATCAACACTTGTTGCGACAAACACGGATGCTTTCATGATTTCCTCCCAGCTTGACGTGCCGCCAGGCGATCAGGTCGGTGGTGGGATTCGCAGTGACACCACCCGCGACAAGGGGTCAGGCGGCGCTGGTAGAACCAAATGCCTTGTGTTTCCAAAAGACATAACTGCTCCCTAGCAGAGCAGTGGCAAGGTTAAGGTCCAACGCGCCCACGCCGATTAAGAAGGGGTAATTGTTGTGCGCCAGTCTGGACAGAGTTGCGCCGGCCAGGATCATTACCGTTAACATCACAAAGAACCCCGGCCTGAAAAACTGCCAGAGCTTCGGCTGCTCCAGGGCGGCTATTCTGTCCAGATTCTTCCAGCAACTCTTGCTGAAGAGGTATTTCGCTTTCAGGCTACCAAGTAGCAGCCCGGCAACAACAGCCAACCACGGCCAGCTCTGTGCTGGTCTCAGCGCTTCTGCTTCGACCAGCAGACTGCTCCCCTTCAGCAGCAGTACAATGCCCCCGACGTACCAGACGAGAGCGGCCAGGATTTTGAGCCTGCGAGTGGAGGCGATTAACATTGGCAGTTCCTCAATCTATGTGGGATACAATTCAAGCTCTTTAGGATTTCGCAGGGTCAAGCTGAGAGATTTGCCACGAATTACACGAATTTTCACTAATTTTGTTTTTCGTGTTAATTCGTGCAATTCGTGGCGAAGAATTGACCACTTGGCAAAGCAAGCCTGCAAACTACCAGAGAGCCACAATTCAGTGGCTCTTCTTTCAGAGGGCTCGCTTTCTCTCTATGCCTCCCGGCACGCCGGGCACACGGCCATGCATTTGAAGCAGGTGTAGAGAAAGCCGATGAATTGGGCCTGGTAGATGGGCAGCAGCACGGGGTCCTTGAGCAGGGCTCTCTGCTCTTCTGGCGACGCCCCGATGAACCGCCGCAGATACCGCACGGTCCCCCCGATGCCATGAGGCTGGCTCACTCTCAGGCATCTGAATGCATCTGTCTTGCCCTCTACTTTCAGCGCTCCGGCTGGGCAGGCCTCGACACAGAGATCGCATTGATCGCACAGCTCCTCCTGGACGGGGGGATCGGAGTCCAGGGGCAATTCCGTGAGAACAGCCGTGAAGATGATGCGGGTTCCGAAACGGGGGTGAATCACCAGATTGTGCCGCCCGAAGACGCCCATGCCGGCCGCCACCGCCGCGTGTCTCAAAGAAACATCCCCAACAAGCCCCATAACCTCGGGGCTCATATTCAGGGGGTAGGAGGGGGCGATGGGGGCCGCTCTAGTTTGATAGTGATTCTCCAGGTGTCTGGCCATGAGGTAGTTGTTCTTCAAAGAGAGTTCCATGGTTCCCATGCGGCCGGCAAAGGCCACGCGGGGATTCTCGCTCTCCGTACTCCCGTTGAGCTCTCTGTATCCCAGCACGACCAGCGACTTCACGCCGGGCATGATGGTTCTGATGTCCGGCGGTCTCTTGGGCTGGTAGTCCTCAACGGCAGCCACGCCGACCGCGTCCGCCCCCAGCTCGTAGCCGAACTGTCTGATCTGCTCTTTGTCCATTGTCCCTCCGATCTCTCTCAATGCACTCTTAGCCTGCTTTTCGCACTTCCCGCTATACTATCTGTCTCCCAAAGCGTTTTTGAGGTTGGAGTGGAGCCTTCAGGCGGGTTTGAGAGTCAGATAGCCGGCTAAAGCCTTTACTCCTGTTGATCCAGATAGGAATTTCAAAGATGCGAAATGTAGGCTTAGCAGCTCGTGGTTCACCCGCTGGGTGGGCCTTCAGTCAGATACGGCCAGGTGCAAATGCTCTGACTTCCACGCTTCATGAGCTGCACGGGCGTACCGCTCGTGAGTGGCATGCCAGTTTTGCACCTCGTCAATTGACCAATACCGTAGGGCCAAACCTTCGTGCGATAGCGTCAATTCGCCCTCAGCGACTTCGCACAAATGGACAACTGCTATCATCGTATGCGGCCCATTTTTCGCACTTGGCATGCGCGTGAACACGCCAACCAACTGCCCGACCTCGATCTCTAAACCTGTTTCCTCACGTACTTCTCTTACGACTGCCTCAATTGGCTTCTCGTTCGGCTCAACCCAACCACACGGCAAGCACCACCCACTGCCATCGGACCTTTCCATCAGCAGGATTTCGCCGCTTTCGTTGAATATGGCGGCATCCGCCCCAACTTTGGGCGTGATGTAGCCCGTCTCGCTCAAGAATCGGGCTCTTATCGTCTCAGCCGGGGCTTCCAGCAATTCGCTATAGGTCCGTGTCGCCAGACTCATAAGCCGCTCGTACCGCTCGCGATCATACACGCCCGAAGTGAAGTGTAGACCATTTCGGGCAATTGCTTGGATTTCATCTAACAGTGAGAAAATGTCCATTTCTCCCTACTGCCCCCGCGCCGCCTGAGCCTGCCTCACCACCTCTTCAATCTGCCCCAGATGGCCCTCATCGTGCCCCAGCCCAAGCACGAACCGCCCTATTGCATTCACCATCGGCCCATTTAACCACGCCGCATACTCGTTCTCCAAATGCGCCTCTTGCGGCCACACCTCCAAGCTCGCCAGCCTCATCCGCCGACTCTCCTCCAACCGCTGCCGACATCCCTCTATCGTCTTCATCTCTTCCCACGGCACTTCGTACCGTGAACGACCGTGGAATTCCACCCCGCGCGCCAACTCTGCCGCTATCGCCGCTGATTCCTCTGCCGACGCCGTTGTGTGGACGATCAGGTGTCCCAGGTTCCACGCCAGGCCCACATCCTCTGGATTATCAGCATACGGATCGCTGGCCTGGGGGTCAATTGGCTCGAAGGTCACATCCACATCAACACAAGTCGCGATCAAGCTCAATATTGTGTCCACCATCTCGTTGGTCAAGTCGCGCAGGTCGTCCCTCGTTAGATCAGCGACCAGGTCACCAAGGGTGATTTCTTTGTCACGTACCGCTTGAAAGTTTAGCATACTCCCTCCGGTTCATTCTATGAAGTATGAAAGCGGAGCCGCCCGACGACTCGTTAGTACTACAACCGCACTTCGTCATTCTGAGGAGCGAAGCGACGAAGAATCTCGTTTGTCCGATTTGAAATGCAGTGCAGCAACGAGATTCTTCACTCCCTGCGGTCGCTCAGAATGACATTTCGAGCAACTGCGGTTGTAGTATTAGGCAGCAATCGAATACTACAGTTGCGATGTTGGCCTGTTCCTCTAGGCCCTCTCACCATAGACCAGGAATCAGCCGATAGGGTGTTCTCTCTGTGTAGCTCTGATACCCATCCAGCTCTTCTCTGAGCATCCCATCCTCTAGCTTGGTGCGAATCACGAGGGCAACCACCACGAGCAGAGTTGGGACCAGCGCCCAGAGCGCATCCAGCATGACCGGCAAGGCCAAATAGGCAAGCAGTGCCCCGGCGTACGATGGATGGCGCACAATTCGATATGGACCCGTTGTCACCACCACCTGCCCCCTATCCTGCTGGATCCGCGCCACAGATGAGAAATACCGATTGACCACCATCGCCCAAACGGCCAGGCCATACCCGCCAGCGATGACCAGGGCAGCCAGATACTGACCAATCTCAGGGACGACGGCCGACCAACCGAAGCGGTGATCCAGGCCAGCGACAATCGTTATCGTCATCGGGCCAAAGAGGCCGACGATCGCAACCAGAATGCGATCCCATGGTTTGGTCCCCTCGGAGGCGGTGAACCTGGCTCGCTCAAGCAGTGTGTCAGGATTCCTCTTCAGGACGATCAGCCTGCTGCCAATCGTGGAGGCCAGCAGCAGGGCCACATATACCCAGGCTATAGGCCAATTCACTGTTCCGCCCGCGATGAACAAGAGCGCTGGCACAAGGAACAAGTAAATCGTGAATCCAATGACGGCGCGAATGACGTTTCGTGTTTGCATATGGCAGCTCCCTCCATCAGTAACCCGCTGTAGATGGCCCCCAGCGGATCACGCCCCATGCTGCTCAATCAACTTAGGCTTATCCACCTTGTTGGCTCACGTCTTGGAGAGCGCATCCACAAACACCACCGACTTGGGCGCCTTGAAATTTGCCATCCGCTCGCGCAGCCAGGTGATCAGGTCAGCGGCGGTCAGGCTGGTGCCGGGCTTGAGCACAATAATGGCCCGCCCCACCTCGCCCCATTTGGGGTCAGGCGCGGGGATCAGGGCGGCTTCGGCGAGTTGCTAGGTGGCGCCCACTAGATACGTCTACTCCCTTCCATGCGGACAAATGTACAAACACAGGCCGCACACGGCCACTTCAGCGCCTTGCTCCGTCATCTTGGCAAAGTAGCGATCGCATTTGCTCGCATCATAGCGAACCTCCCGCGGTTCGTTTTCCCGAAATGGTTGCCCTGTGAAGGCTTGGGCTGGGCAAATCTCTACGCATTGCACACAAGCGCCGCACTGCTCTTCCATTACTTCCCCGGTCACCTTCAATGGGGCATCAGTCAGCACAGTAGCCCAACGCACTCGTGGCCCCATCTCTGAAGTGACCAACAAGCAGCTCTTGCCGATCCATCCCAATCCAGCCAGGTGGGCCGCCATCTTGTGTGAGAAGGCAGCACATAGCCTATCGTCGTCTACCGTCTTCGAGGCCGGCACAGGCAACGCTCTATAGCCGTCGCGCTGCAGCACACTGCTCAATCTTGAGCCAATGAGGTCGAGCCGCTGGTTTACCAGGTCGTAGCAATGATGCCGATAACCCACTGCCACAGCCCGTTCCGCTCGCTGCGGCAGTTGATCAACAATGGTGTGAAAAAGAGCTATACCAATCGAGACCGCTCGCGGATATTCCGCAATCACCGCCCCCCCTTGCGCCAAGATAGCATCGCGGGCGAGAGAAAGGTCTGCCACGCCGAAGAAATCCGCCCCCCACGTTTCAACCAAACTCTCTATCTGGTTATCGCGTCCCATTATTCTCCTCTCCGCCAACCAGGTCATACCTCTCTGAGCATGAGAACTCAAAGCGGGTGCGGACGCGCTGCCTAACTATTTGTCTTTGCGGCTGTCCCGATTTTCAGAAGATCAGCCATATTGGCCTGTGGATCAATCACCGGTTCTATCAGCGAAGTTTCGCAGGTCATTAACGTAGTGACCCCTGGGCCATGCCCAGCGAGAAAACAGTCGCTATGGACCACTATGCCGATAGTGATGGCTCCCTTCCGATAGGCTCTTCCGTACCTGTTGTCGTGATCCAGCAACGCCACAAAATCCCCGAATCTGATCTTGTCAAGTTGATATTCTTCCACCGATTCCGGATCGCTGGTCACGATATCATAATCGCCTTTGGTGACATTCGTCGCTCCAATACCTGACCCCATGCAGGCCGCTGGTACAGTGGTAGTTACCGGAACTCGCAGTTTTGTCTCGCCTGACTTCTCGATTTTCATTTTCCCCAACAACATAGGGGCAAGATTGAAGAGCATGATATCGGGGTAATCAATCAGTTTCAATCCCTGGCCCTTGGCAAGAATGATGATCTTGTCATCGTAAGTGAGCTTCTCTTTCACTTCTCGAGGAAAGTCAACGATAACATGTTCTGACCCGCCATGATGACCTATGACATAGCCAGTCGCTCCCTTAGCTTCTCCAGAAATGACTGTTGCCTTGTTGCCTGCGCACGAATACACTTGAAGCGATATGTTTGGATGTTCGAATGGCTTTTTGGTATCGGCGGTACAGCTCACCCCAGGCTCGACATGATCTCCTGCCCAGCCAAATGCGGAATCACCCACCTGAATGTTCAGAGTGATGCCGCCAATCCCTGGGAGTATGAAGGGACTCCCATCATGGCCCACTCTCCAGGTGCCCCTCGTCTTCGGAGGCCCCGGTTGACACTGCAACAAGAACTCTACGATGTGTTGTTCATTTGTCTTGAGCATGTTTTCTCCTTTGTTTGACTACTTATTATTGTGAACGATTGTCCACATGATCCTCTGAATCGGTATGTTGGCTGGGCGTCTTCCAACTAAGCCCCCAACGGTTCACGCCCCATACAGCTCAATCAACTTAGGCTTATCCACCTTGTTGGCCCCGGTCTTGGGGAGGGTATCCACAAACACCACCGACTTGGGTACCTTGAAATTGGCCATCCGCTCGCGCAGCCAGGCGATCAGGTCGGCGGCGGTCAGGCTGGCGCCGGGTTTGAGCACAATGATGGCCCGCCCCACCTCGCCCCATTTGGGATCGGGCACAGGGATCAGAGCGGCTTCGGCGACGGCGGGGTGACTGTGCATCACGTCTTCGACCTCAGCCGGGTAGACATTCTCCCCGCCCGACTTGATCATGTCCTTGAGGCGACCGACGATGTAATGATCCCCCTCTTCGTCCCTGCGGGCCAGGTCGCCGGTGTGCAGCCAGCCGTCCACAATCGTCTCGGCGGTGGCGTCTGGCTGGTTCCAGTATCCACCAAAAACGTGGGGGCCTCGGATCAGCAAGTGGCCTATCTCGTCCGGTCCGACTTTCTCGCCGGCTTCATCGTTCGACTGAGGCTCACGAACGTCAACCAACTTGACGTCAATGTGGAACAGAGGCCGGCCGACTGAGCCGATCTTGGTTTTCACGTATTCGGTCGGCAGCCAGAAGGTGTTGGGGCCGGCCTCGGTCAGGCCGTAGCCGGTCTTGAACTCGACTCCCTTTTTCCAAAAGGCCTCAAAGACGACGGTGGGACACGTCCCTCCGCCAGACATCACCAGCCGCGCGTTGGACAAGTCCAACGACTCCCAGCGCGGATGCTGGATCATCACCAGGAACATGGCAGGGACGCCGAAGAAGAAGGTCACGCCCAGGTTCTCGACCTGGTCAAAGAGCTGGTCAATGTCGAAGCCGGCGCAGACGATGCTTGTGCCGCCCAGGTGAACCAGCGGCGTGGTGAGGACGTTGAGTCCGCCGGTGTGAAAGAGGGGCGAATTGAGGGGGACCACGTCGTTGGGGCGCATTCCCCAACTGACAATGGTATTGACTGAATTTGCGGTTATGGAACGGTAATGCAGGATAGCGCCTTTGGGCAAACCAGTGGTCCCGCCGGTGTAGCAGATGATCCAGGGGTCTTCCCAGTCCAGTTCGACGGGCGGCGGCTGTGTCTGGGGCCAGTTGATGCGCTCCGTCGGCCAGTGCGAATCCTGGTCCCTCGTCACCTCATCCAGGCCGATGAAGCGTTCCACCGACGCCACGCGGGGGCGTAGCTCGTCCACCTGGGCGGCGAACTCCTGGCTGTAGAGCAGCGCGCGGGGGGCGGCGTCGTTGATGATGGCCTCCAGCTCACGAACCGTCAGACGCCAGTTGATGACGTGCAGGATTGCCCCCAGTTTGTTGCAGGCGAACAGCGCGTCCAGGTACTCGACGCAGTTCATGGCATAGATGGACACCCGGTCGCCCTTGCAGATTTCTAGCCCATCCCGCAGAAAGTTAGCCAGTTGGTTGGCCCGTTGGTTCCACTCGCGGTAGGTGATGGACTGGTTGCCATTGATGGCATCAATGAGAGCGACCTTGTTCGGCGAAAGCATTTCCCGCCGTTGTAGCCAGTCACCAAAGAACATGGTTGTCTCCTGAGTAGGGGCAGGGTCTCCCTGCCCAATGGCGAGATAACCGCGCCTCCACAACCAGTTTTGAACACACCCTTACGGTTTCAGCTCTTCAAGATAGCCGATCAGGGCGTTGATTGATCTGTCCAGGCAGTCAGTTGATGTATCCGTACCGTGAATGACAGAAGAACCCAACATGCCCGCAAACAACACTTCTGCTATAGCGCTGGTATTTGCACTGTCACTCAGTTCGCCCAATTCCTGCCCTTCGCCCAACAACCTCTTGATCATGCCCTTAAGGCCGACGAATCCCTTGTTGACCTCTTTGGCCAAACAGGGGCGCTGGTCACACAGTTCAACGGAGAAGGTGACGAAGATACAGCCGCCAGGGAAATTCTCGGTGTCTCTTAGATACCGGTCTCTGTAATTCTCCATCAGCAGCCTGATCTTTCCAGTCGGACTTTCGATCTCATCCAGGCCCGCAAGGCACCTCTCGCGCCAGATTCTTCGCGCCTCATTCAAGACCTCAAAGAATAAGTCTTCTTTGCTGGCGAAATGATTATAGAATCCGCCCTTTGAGGTGTTCGCCGCTTCTAGAATATCATTGATGGAGGTGCTCAAAAAACCCTTCAAGGAAAACAGTCGCAGAGACTGGTGGATTATTCTTTCTCTTAGACTCATTGTGGATGTCCTTCGTGGGGTAAACGGGGGTAACAAAGAGACAGACCGGTCGGTCTGTCAGTATTCTACCACTCATTGGACAGATTGTCAAGATTTTCAGGATGACTTTTGAGAAGTTGCCAAATGGCTCAGATGCTGCGTTTGACTTTTCCCTGCCGATGAATATCATAAGGGTACCTCAGAC
>CAYWWC010000155.1:4833-9925 GCA_964461615.1 uncultured Anaerolineae bacterium | reverse complement strand
TATTGTATTGCTTACACAATCTGGCGATATGGTGAGCGTCCTTCAAGTATGGGGTAAACATGCAACTTACACCGACCGCATCAGGGCTGTACTCAGCGACTCTTTGCAAGATCATGTCATCAGAGAACCCATATCTGAGGAATCTGGGACGCCCCATCTCTGGCTGCACACTTCGATTGAAGCAATCCAATATCCTCACATCATACCCTTCGCGTTCCAAAACCGCAGCCATGTACCCCAATCCTAGTAACCATGGTTTTGTTGGTGGACTAACATCCTCTTCATGTAATGTGACAGGTGGTGAAATGAGCATGATCTTCATCTGTGCACCCAAGTCCATTATATGCAAACGCAACCCTTGACTTAACGGCATTGACTGATCACTGATCACTGATTGGCTCACGTTCCAGGTAGAGGCTGTAACAGCCTACCTGCGAAGGGGTGAGGTTCTGGACCAGAACGTAGTACGTTTGACCTTGTACGAGCTCCACCCCGAGTTGCGCTGGTCCGTAGGACTCGCGCCAGGCTATAGGCTCTAGCTCCTTTTCTGGGTCTGGGTCTCCAGTGGCCCGAGCGACCAGTAGGTAGATGCGGAGGCTATCGGGATCGAGAGCCTGTGTCCATAACCAGTGAGTGCCGGGCAAGTCTACCTGCCACTGGAACCAATCAGGGTCGTTGCCTTTCTCGCCTGCTGGTTGGGTGAGGGACCAAAAGGTCCGATCAATGAAGGGACCTGGTCCATAGGGAACGTCGGGGCTTTTCCAGAAGTCGTTGCCGGGCTCTTCGTCATCTGGATCGTCCCAGCCGCAGGGCGGGCCGCGCTTGATAGTGTAGGGCAAGAAGGTCCAGTTTACTGGCGTTGGAGTATCCGTAGCGGTCGGAGTGGCCGTGGTAGTAGGAGTGGCCGTGATGGTGGGCGTGGCAGTGGGTGTGCCGCTTGGAGTAGCTGTGGGAGTGTTTGTGGGTGTCGAGGTTATGGTGCTGGTTGGCGTCGGCGTGCCAGTCTGCGTTGGCGTGGGAGTTGGTTCCGCTGTGCCTGTGGCGCAGATCTTGTCCACGTCAGTGAAGCCGTCGCCCACGACCTCGATGCAGAAGGTGTGGGTTCCCTGTGAGACGGTGTATTCTCTCACCACCTGCCAGTGCAGGGTGGGGGAGTAGTTGTCGACCGTGTCCACTAGAGAGCCATCTATGTAGACGTTGGCATGGCCACGGCTGGGATAGGTCAGGGTGTACCATTGGACACCGCTCCCCCCAAAGGTGAGGCAGGCGGTATCACCGGCCGACTCGGAGTTGGCGAAGCTGCCTCCGCTGGCGTTAGAGTTGCTGCTGGTGCTCCAGGAGCCGGTGAAGACGATGCTGGGGTCGGTGTCTTCGTAGCAGCCGGGATCTACAGGCGCGAGGGTGGGCGTCGGGGTGACGGTAGGCGTGTAAGTTGGCGTTGGAGATTGGCTTGGCGTTGGGGTGACGGTAGGCGTGACTGTTGGCGTTGCTGTCGCTGTGGCCGTGGGTCCCGGCGTGCTTGTGGCCGTGGGTGTGGGTGTATCTGTTGGCGTTCCTGTCTCTGTGGCCGTAGGCGTGGGGCCCGGTGTGCCTGTGGCCGTGGGTGTGGGTGTATCTGTTGGCGTTCCTGTCGCTGTGGCCGTGGGTGTGGGGGTGGGCGTAGCAGTTGACGTTCCTGTTGGAGTGGGCGTGGACGGAGGGATATCAAAGCCGTACTTGCTTACCCCGCTGCCATAGGTGCTGAACCAAATGCTCCCCTCGTTGTCCACAGCTATGGAGAGAATGATGTCACTCTTCAACTCTGATACGTTTGAGGAATTGTAGAGCGTCCAATTAGCCCCATCGAACTTGTTAATCCCGGATTCAAAGGTGCCGAACCACTTGTTTCCCCACCAGTCTATGGCTACCGCGCGGATATCAGTGCCCACCAAGCCACTATACCCGGCAATATAGCTTGCCCAGCCGCCATCGAATCGGCTTGCTGCGGCATTGACACAGGTTAGTGCTCCACACCACTCACTGTATCCGTCGGTACACCCTCCAAACCACTTCACATCGGCGGTGTCTACGGCGATGGCCCGGACGTGATCACTCGCTAGTCCTGAGCCTGCACGATAGGTCATCCAGCTCGTTCCGTTGTACTTGCTCACGCCGCCGAGAGTGGTAGCGACCCACACGTTGCCTGATAGGTCTGCGGCGACGGCATTGACGGAGTCAGACGCTAATGCTCCGTTTGATGTATTATGGGTCGTCCAACTCCCCCCGGTGAACTTGCTCACTCCGTACCCAGACCCATCGTTTAACCTGGTGCCGAACCAAATGTTTCCCGCCTGGTCTACGGCGATGCTGGTGATTGCGTCAAACGCCAGCCCAGAGTTGAAAGCGTTATAGGTGGTCCAGTTCGTGCCATCGAACTTACTCACCCCTTTAGAATAGGTTCCAAACCACTTGTTATCCTCTTCATCTATGGCGATAGCGGTGACGAATCTATTTACCAACCCATCGGAAGTGCCATAGGTGGTCCAGTTCTCTCCATCGAACACGCTGACCCCGTTACTGGTACCAAACCATATGTTACCCTCTCCGTCAACGGCTATGGCCTTGACGTTATCGGACGCCAATCCATCGGACGTGTTGTAGGTCGTCCAGGTGGCATCATCAGTGTAGTGATAGTTAGCAACCTGGGATGGGGGAGCCAGCTCGCTACTGAGGGCAGGAGGTCGCCCGCGCTCCAGGGTGGTCAGAAGGGCCACCAGAAGAACAGAGGCCACTATTAGGTACAGCAACCTGGTAAGTACAGCGGTGATTCGCTTGATAATAGTTGGCTTAGTCATAGAAACTCTCCTTCCACTATTTGGTAGATGTAAAACGGTATCTCAAACTCCCTGATCTCAGGAGGGAAAACCAATTTGGCCGTGATAGTTGAGTAAAGCCACCTTTCCTCGGCCACAGGCAGGAGCTCATATCCTTCGAAGTAGGGGGGAGGGGAATCCGACTGGCTTACGAAATAAACGCCCTTCCTGTTGTCTAGCCATCGGGCTATAGCCGTCGGAAATAATGTGGCATCCTCTGCGTTGGCCATGGAGATCAACAGCGCGTCCTGGTCGTAGATGGCCCAGAAAGGGGCGGCAAAGCGGCCCACACGGGAATCTTGAAACCACGTTTCCTCGAAGACTACGATGTCCTGCTCACTGAAATGGCTGGCCAGTTTCTCGCTGAAGGCGATAGTGCCTTGCATCTCTCTATAGTTCACATAAGGTATACTCAAGGCCAAGAAACTGGCTAGCAGGATGACTATGGCGACCAGTTGGGCGACTCTCAGAAGCGGTCTCCTTTTGTCCCAAACCAATATCGCGTAGCTGGTCAACAGGATGAGGGAGGGAATCACCATAGGCAACTGCCTTCTGATGGGGTAGACGTAGGAACGCGTAATGGAAATGGCCAGCACCGAGATGCTTGCGAGCCCGTGAATCAGAGCGAGAAGCAAGAAAAAGGCCGTCTTCTCATTGACATCCTGCCTGATCAACTCCACCAGGCCAAAGATGCCCAACCAGAGACCAAAGGGCGACATAAACCGCCCCAACTGGACAAAGGTTTCGTCCTTCGAGATGAAGTAAGCGTATATGACCAGTAGGAGTATCGCCAGGGAGAGAAGCGTTGTCATAAGATGACGCCCTTCGTAGATTCGGCTCAATCCGCTCTCACTCCTTGCTCCGAGTGAGCGGAAGAGCCCCAAAAGAATGATCAGAACAAGCAATCCTCCCAGCAAGATAGCCGATATGACCAGTAAGGCCGGTGACTGGGTGAGGAGTGGCCGCAGCTTGAACCACAAGCCGAAGCCGTTCAACTCTACATAAGGCCTGCTGGCAGTGAAGGCTAGGACGACTCCATCTAAGAGGAGAAGCCCAAAAGGGATGGCGAAAAAGCGAAAGTCCTTTGGCAGGCGACGCTTTAGAATTATCCAGCATCCGAAGAATATGACCAGGGGCAAAATCACAATGAGACCCTCGATCCGACTTAAGATGGCCTGACCGAAAGAGAGAGCCGCAATAGCAGCGTACAGCTGGCGCGTCGGCCTACGCTCCACGATGTAAGTAGTCAAGGCATAGATTCCGCTGAAGAGCAAGAACTGGCTCAAAATCTCCGAGTAGGGTGTCCGAGAGAAGTATATCTGGGTGAAGCTGATGGCCAGGAGGAGAGCCGCCAGCAAACCGACTTTCCTGCCGAACATGGCCTTCCCCGCGAAATACAGGCTAAGCACACTCAAAGCTCCAAAGAAAGGTGTGGCGTATAGGCTAAACCTTAGCCCTCCTATAGCGTAGAAGATGGCTATCCAGACTGAGAAGAGAGGCGGATGGTAGGCTGTCAGCTCGCCCCTGTCTGGATCGGCCACGGCAAATGACCAAAGGTAGATTCCCCTCGATTCCGTATCTGGAAAATAAGGGAACAGCTTCTTTAGCGAGGCAAAGGAGTTGTAGAACAGAGGCTTGGCTGTTGAGGGCAGCGACGAGAAGGCCCGGCTCTCGCCGGTCAGCGAGCCAGTTTTGGCTATGTGAACGCCTGCGTTCACATACCAGCCTGCGTCTAGCCAGCCCAGAATGTACTCGGCGGGCCTGGCATAAAGCAATAGTGATAGGCAGAGCAGGAAGATGACTACCGCGTCTTCCCAGTCCAGCCGAATGGAGGGTGGACTAAGGGATAAACCCTTTCCCTTGACGGCGATGAGAGCCAGGCAGAAAACTGTGTAGGCTGCCAGAACCAACAGGAGGCCGCCCAGGGAGAAAATGCCCGCCTGGGCCAACACCAAGCCGACTAGGCCAGCGATGAGAGCGCTTATGAGCAGGGAGAGGAACAATCGCTGTCCGATGGTCGTTTCGGCATGGTTCGTTTTTCCCCAGGGGGGGAGATGTAAGGTGAAGTACCCTGGGAGTAGAAGTATAAGGGGTAGGGCTGCTAAACGCCATATCATGCTTTGATCCGTCAACTCCTCCCTAGCATTTCCCTCATTGCCTGGGGAATCGTTTTGATCGTTCCCGTTTCGTCCACGCAGACGTGCTTTGTCCGCCCCGTGGCCAACAGTTGGCCCGTCTTG
>CAYWWC010000155.1:0-4733 GCA_964461615.1 uncultured Anaerolineae bacterium | reverse complement strand
GAAGTGGACACGGCCTCGGAAGTGGACACGGCCTCGGAAGTGGACACGGCCTCGGAAGTGGACACGGCCTCGGCCATGACCACCTCGTAGGCGAAGGCCACCTGGCGGCTGCGCGCCTCCTCGACCCGGGTTCTGACTTTGACCAGGTCCCCGTAGCGGGCGGGGGCCTGGTAGCGGGCCTGCACTTCGATGACCGGCAGGTAGTAGCCCTGGGCTTCAAAGTGGGCGTAGTCGCTGCCCTGCTGGCGCATGTATTCGCCGCGCCCCACCTCGAACCAGACGATGTAATTGGTGTGGTAGACGATGCCCATGGCGTCGGTCTCGGCGTAGCGGACTCGCAATGTCACCTCTACTATTTGCCCGTTGCCCATGATGATGTCCTTGTGATGGGCGAAGGTCTCCCGACCGAGCCCCTGGCGCCTTGGTCGCGGGAAGTCCTCCTCCTCCACGACCTTCGGCGATCAAAGACTCGTTGCCTCGTTACTCATCATTCCCTCTAACGCTCGCCCCAGCCTCTCAATGCCCTCCTCGATCTTCTTCGGGCCCGCAGTGGCGAAGGTTAGCCGCATGGTGTTTGGGCCATCGCCATCTGGGTAGAAGACTCTGCCGGGCACGAAAGCCACTTTTTCTTGCAGGGCGACATTCAGGAGCTCCGAGACGTCAACGTGTTCTGGCAACTGCACCCAGAGGAATAGGCCGCCTTGGGGGCGGGTCCAGGTGACGCCCGGAGGGAAGTGCTTCTCTATGGCCGCCAGCATCGCGCCCCTGCGCTCTCTGTAGACCTCTCGGATGGTCTTCACGTGCTTGCGCAGGATGCCGCGCTGGCAGATGTCGTGAGTCACCATTTGGATGAAGGTGCTGGTGTGCAGGTCTGACCCCTGCTTGAGCTGAATGAGCTTGGCGATGATTTTGCGGGGAGCAACGATCCAGCCCAGGCGGATGCCGGGGGCAAGGGTCTTGGAGAAAGTACTTAGATAGAGGACGTTCTCTTTGTGCAAAACCGCAAGAGGGGCGATGTCTTGGCCCTCGAAGCGCAACTCTCCATAGGGGTCGTCTTCGACGATGAAGACGCCGTACTTGGCGGCCAGTTCCACCAGCTTTAGCCGCCGCTCCAGGGTCATCGTCACCCCGGCGGGGTTGTGGAAGTTGGGCAGGACGTAGATGAACTTGACGGGGTGACGTTTCAGTACCTCTTCGAGTTTGTCCGTTTGGATCCCATCCTCGTCGAGGGGAACGGTGACGAAACGGGCCTGATGGGCCCTGAAGGACTGTATTGCTCCCAAGTAGGTGGGGGACTCGGTGAGGATGACATCGCCGGGGTCTATGAAAATCCTGCCGATCAGGTCGAGGGCCTGTTGGGAGCCGTTGACGAGAAGGATGTTCTCCGGCTCGGCGGGCACGTCGTACTCCTCCATCTTCTCCACCAGGTATTGCCTGAGGGGTGGATAGCCCTCGGTGGTGCCGTACTGCAGAGCTCGCACCCCATCGTGGGTCAGGACGTAGCGACAAGCCTCTTCGAACTCTCTGACCAAGAACAATTCGGAGGCAGGCATTCCTCCGGCGAAGGAGATGATATCCGGCTGCAAGGCCAGCTTCAATATCTCCCGGATGATCGAGCTCATCATACTCTGAGTTCGCTCGGCGAAGCGCCCGTCCCAATTTGTGGTTACTTGGCCGTCCAAAGTTGACTCCGGTGTCACGGCAAAACCTCCCTGTTTTTATGGTTTTGGTCAGTTGGTCCGATAGTCCTTGGTCTGGTGGTCATTGGTCATTCCTCTTGCGCTCTAGATTGTGACCAGAGCGTCCTCGGCCCTTGCGACGCGGATCCCTTCTTCCACGTCTACTCTGGTCAGGAGCAGGCCTCCCACGATGAAGAAGACGATCAGCGACACGATGCTCAGGCGGCTCCCTCCGGCTAGCTGGCTGACCACGCCGAACAGCAGCGGGCCGGCGATTCCGGCGAACTTGGAACTGGTGCTGAAGAAGCCAAAGAACTCGGCGGACTGGCTTTTGGGAACCATCGCAGCATAGAGGGAACGGCTGAGCGCTTGCGTACCGCCTTGCACCATCCCCACTGCGAAGGCCAGGATGTAAAAGTGGGTAGCCGTTTGCATGAAGTAGCCGGCGATCGAAATCAGCACGTAGACACCCAATCCCAGGAGGATCGAGCGCTTCGTGCCCAATCGCCGGGCGAGCCGGCCAAATCCAAACGAGAAAGGAATGCCCACGAACTGCGTAATGACCAGGGCAATCGTCATGTCGGTCAGGCCGATGCCGATCTCGTCGCCGTAGGCGGTTGCCATTTTGATGATGGTGCCGATGCCATCGTTGTAGAGCCAGAAGGCGACGAGGAACAGCGTCAACTGTTTGTACCGCCTGCTCTGACGGAAGGTGTGGGCTAAACGACCGAGGCCGGTCCGTAAGATGTTCACGCCTTCTTGCCTGGTGCGCGCTACTGGCGGCTCTGGCACCCCGCGGAACAGTGGGATGGAGAATAGCGCCCACCACACTGCCACGCTGAAGAAGGAGGCCCGCAGCGCGAAGCCTACATTGGGCATGAAGAACCATTCCGGCTTCATGTACCACAGCACGTTGATGACCAGCAGGATGCCGCCTCCCACGTAGCCCAGCGCGTAACCTCGCGTCGAGACCTGGTCCATGTCGTCCTGCTTGGCGATGTGAGGAAGCAGGGATTCATAGAAGACGTTGGCCCCAGCAAAACCCACGTTGCCCACGATGAACAGGATCGAGCCCAGGATGTACGTATCGTCGCCCAGGAACACGAATAGTCCCGTGCCCACGATGCCCAGTACAGCGAAGAAGGCGATGTACCGCTTCTTGTTGCCGGTGTAGTCGGAGATGGCGCCCAGTACAGGGGCCAGAAGCGCGACCAGCAGTAGCGCAAGTGAGGTGGTATAGGCCCAATACGCGGTTGCACTCGCTTCGCCCACCCCAGCAGCCGTCACCATGGAGCGGTAGAATGGGGGGAACAAAGCGGCCATGATAGTGGTGGCGAACGCGGAATTTGCCCAGTCGTACATGCACCAGGCGTTGATGATCTTTTTGTATGTTTTGTCTTTCACCTTTGCTCTCCTTTGGATGGGTAGGACCGGCTGAAGCCTCGACTCCTCCTGTGCTGGAGTGTGTTGGAGTGGAGCCTTCAGGCGGCTTTCATTAGTCCACCGAAATCGTCCCCTTCAATGTGATCAATCACCGGATACCGTACCCAGCAGTCGGTCAACCACTCCTCACCCTTCTCTCGCAGGTAATAGCCATAGCTGGAGAATTTCCAATCTCTTGGATGCGTTACATAGCCATGCTTGACAGGGTTATTGTGGGTGTAATTGAACCGCGTCCACAGGCCAGTCTCGGTGCGGATGCAGGTGTCCCAGTAATTGTGCCAGACTTGGCGCCCAACGGTGTCATCCCATAGGTTGAGTTGCCGGGAAGTGGCCCCATGCAGGCGACCGAAGAACCGGGATAGGTCCTTGCCCACATGGGTCTTGAGCAGAAGGTGGTAGTGGTCGTCCAAGATAACCTAGGCCCGCAGGGTGATGCTGAATTCGACGATGAGCTCTTTGAGTTGATCGCGCACCAAGACCTTGGCGCGCGGCGAGGCCAGAAAGCGTGCGTGATTCAAAGTAGCGGCAGTGATGAAGTACCAGGTGTCGTTCAGGTAGATGTGGGGTGGGTGGTGGTTATCCACGAGTTGCCTCCTGCGAAACGACCGGCTGAGGGCCTTTACTCCTGTCTTTCTCTGTTTCTCTGTGGAGCCTTCAGGCGGGTTCTCGGCTAAATCCTATGCCAGTTTCATCCAACTCAACCGGCTGAAGCCTCAACTCCTCCCCCGTAACGGGAGGGTTACAGTTGCTGAAGCCTCGACTCCTCTCCTGATTCCTCTCCTGTGAAGTCCTAGATCTGGAAACGCTCCAATATTATACTTGATTCTCACCTCAGGTCAACCTTTGGTGAATTCTTTCAGCGACTGCATTACCTCTCCGATCTCGGCCGCTTCACCGATGACGAAGTCTGCGTCCTGGGACGGCTCTTGGCGATGCGCTGCCTTCTCGTTGCTTACCAGCACGGTAATCATCCCCAGTTCTTTGGCCGTCACGAGATTCGGAACTCTGTCGTCAACGAGGAGGCACTCGTCCCCCGTGGCGCCCGATATCGCCAGGGCGCGGTGGTAAGCCTCTGGATCTGGTTTGGCAATGTAGCCTGTGGCGCGCACGTCTATGATGTGGCTGAAGTGGCGCTCGATGCCCAGGATGGCGAGCACGCGACAGGCATGTTCCGCCGAAGCGTTGGTGAAGATGGCTTTCTCTGTCTCGATCTCGGCCAGCACCTTATCGAGCTTATCGTTGGGGCCGATGTAGTTCTCCAATGGGATGTCATGGACGTAGGCCAGGTAGTCTTCGGGGTCTATGCCATGATGGAGGTGCAAACCCCGCATGGTGGTGCCGTACGTGAGGTAGTAATGCTCTCGCAAGATCAGCACCTCGGTCGGCGGCATCCCCAACCGCTCTTCCATGAACCGACTCATCAACTTCCCCATCCCGGCCATAAGCCCCGAGCGGCTGGGATAGAGGGTCTCGTCCAGGTCGAAGAGGATGTATTTGAGTGACTTTGACATAATCCTCGATTCTATTTTTCTTGATGGGGCTCTAGCGTCTGTCCCCGGGCTCGGTCTTGACGGCCTGAGGCTTCGTCGTGAGCTCAGCCGAACGGATGGG
>CAYWWC010000154.1:0-10018 GCA_964461615.1 uncultured Anaerolineae bacterium | reverse complement strand
GTACGTCATGGAGAAGCTGGGCCAGCCGATGAGCAAGACTCACTGGATCATGGACAAGTGGGGCTACCTGGGATCGGCCTGCATCCCGGCCGCGCTGGACGACTCTTTGCAGCGAGGAGTGGGGCCGAAGCCGGGGGATAACGTGGTGTTCTGCGCCAGTGGGGGCGGACTGGCGATGGCGGCGACAGTGTGGCGGTGGACAGCGGCGTGATAATGTAAAATGTCAGGCGCGAGGAGGTTTTTCCGCCTGACATTTTGTGCTAAACTGGGAGGCGCACATGTACATCGGCGACTATTTGGGACGACGCGAAATCTATAGCCCTAACAAACCTGCAATCGTAGACGCCGGCAAAGACCCAAAACTACGCCTGACCTATCGCCAGATGAACGAGCGCGCCAACCGCTTCGCCAACTGGCTGCGAGACGCGGCAGGCATCGGCAAAGGCGACCGGGTGGCAATCCTGGCTCGCGATGGCGTGGAGCACTTAGACTGCTTCTTCGCCTGCTCCAAGCTAGGCGCGGTCCACACTGCCCTCAACTGGCGGCTCCACTGGCGCGAACTAGCCGGCATCATTGATAGCACCACGCCGAAGGTGCTACTCTACTCCGACGACTTCAAAGACAGTGTTGCGCAGCTAAAAGCCGCAACACGCCATACCCAATATCCTGTATCCCACTATCTGCACATCGAAGGGAAGGGCATCTTCGGCAGCCGACTCTACGAATCTACGCTTTCCGAATCTACGAACCTCCCCGTCACCTGCGAGTCGTTGGACAAAGAGGATACTGCCGCCCTCATCTTCACCGGCGGTACCACCGGCCTTCCCAAAGGGGCTATGGTCAGCCATCGCATGATCGCTTGGAACACCCTCAACACCGTCATCCACGACGTGACCCACGATGATATCTACCTCAACGTCTTCCCGATGTTCCACACCGGCGGGCTCTTTGTTTACACTCTGCCCCAGGTCATCTTTGGTGGAACCACCATCCTGGTACGACAGTTCGACCCGGCCCAGGTGCTGGAGCTGATCGAGCGAGAACGGGTGACCATCTTTGCTGGCGTGCCGACCATGTACCAGATCATGACCCAGGCCCCCAACTGGGAGACAGCCGACATGAGCAGCCTGCGCTTTTGCACCAGCGGCGGCGCACCCTTGCCGGTACCCCTGGTGGAGAAGTACACCCGCGAGAAAGGCATCCGTTTCAAGCAGGGCTTCGGCATGACCGAGTTCGGGCCGGGCATATTTGCCCTGGCCCCGGAGGACGCCATCCGCAAGGCGGGCAGCATTGGCCGCCCCAACTTCTTTGTGGACGCTCGCATCGTGGATGATAACAACAACCTTCTTGGCCCCCACCAGGTTGGCGAGCTGGTGCTCAAAGGACCGAGCTACTGTTCTGGCTACTTCGGCAACCCGGAGGCCACTGCCGAGGCCGTGGATGATAATGGCTGGTTCCACACCGGCGACCTGGCCAAGCACGATGAGGAGTGGTATTTCTACATCGTGGATCGCAAGAAGAATATGTTCATCTCCGGCGGGGAGAACGTCTATCCAGCCGAGATTGAGAAGGCCCTGTACGAGCACCCCGCCGTCCACATGTGCGCCGTCATCGGCGTGCCGCACGAAAAGTGGGGCGAAATCGGCAAAGCGTGCGTTGTCCTCAAGCCAGATGCGACGGCAACCGAAGAGGAACTGATTGCCTTCATGCGCGACCGCCTGGCCCGCTACAAGGTTCCCAAGAGCGTGGGGTTCTTGGCCGAACTGCCGATTTCGGCGGCGGGCAAGATTCTCAAGCGGGAGCTACGCCAGCGGTTTGTCAGCGAGTGACAGACGTGTACCGCAAAAGTATTGGTCTTCCTGGGCGTTTTCCCTGCAAACCCCAGGCCAAACAGGCTCAAAACCGTAAGCGACTTTTTCGGCGTGATTTGCGTCTCTGAATATTCCCTGTTATAATTCGTGACAGACCAACGACGGGAAAAGTAGAGTCAACGTGGATTTGCGGGCCAAGATCAGTCTCCTGCAAACAGGAGGTTCTATGAACGAGTTTGTTCAACGACAGATCAACGAGTACCTAAAACGCGCACATCGGGCGTTGAGGACCGGCCGCCTGGTGCTGGATGATCAAGACTACGTCGCCGCCGTCAACCGAGCCTACTATGCCATCTTTTACGCCGCAAACGCGCTGCTGGCGACGAAAGGGTTAGAGCGAAGCAAACATTCGGGCGTCATCGCCGCGTTTCGCCAGCATTTCGTCAAGACTGGGATGATCGAAGTCGAGTACAGTCGTCTATATGGGGCCACAATGGAAGACCGTCACGTTGGCGACTACTCGCTTGAGGACCTAGACCACGACAAAGCCCAACGAGACCTTGCCTGGGCTGAACGACTCGTCAATCGGATAGAGCAAACACTTCAGGAGATGGAGGCTTTGTAATGGCCAGAATGCTCCGCCACTTGGAGAAAGAAGAAACAGTGGCAATTCGCCAGTTCGCCACGTACTTGATAGGCAGCCTGAAAGAGCGGGTGCTGGACATCAAGCTGTTTGGTTCCAAAACTAGAGGCGATTTCACTCCTGATTCGGACCTGGATGTATTTATCGTGTTGGATACTAGCGATTGGGACACAAAAGACCAGGTTCGTTTTATGGCCGCCGACGTATCGCTGGAACACGACGTACTGCTCAACACCCACATCCTGAGTCGGGAGCGATGGGAGGAGATGGCGCGCTACCAGGCCACACTCTGGCGCGAGGTGCAGCGGAACGGGGTGTCGCTAATGCCTGATCAATGATAGGAGCAAGTCGAGAGAAACGTTATGCCCAAAATCGAAGCCAACGGCATCCAAATCTACTACGAACAGCGCGGCTGGGAGAACGAGGATGCCGACGTGCTGGTGCTCTCCAACGGCATCCTGATGAGCACCGCCAGTTGGCCGCTCCAGACGCCGGTGTTGTCAAAGCACTACCGTCTGCTGCTCTACGATTGCCGGGGCATGTGGCAGTCCGAGCACCCGCCGGGGCCGTACTCCATGGAGATGCACGCCGACGATTTGGCCGCGCTGTTGGATGGACTGGGCATCCAGCAGGCTCACATCGGAGGCATCTCCTATGGGGCGGAGATCAGCATGGTCTTTGCCCTCAAGTACCCGCAGAAGACGCGCAGTCTGATCCTGTCATCGGCGGTGAGCCAGATAGATCCGCTGCTCAGGGGCTTCATGGAGAGCTGGATCGCGGCCACGAGGGCCAAGGCCCCAGATACGCTCTTCGATGTGACCTATCCGCTGAACTTTTCCGAAGCTTGGATCGCGGCCAACCAGGCAGCCTTGGACTTGGCACGGGAGCGCTACAAGACGCTGGACTTCGATGCCTTCTTGGCGCTGCTGTTGAGCTTCTCCCAACTTGACGTGACAGCCGAGTTGCACAAAATCGCTGTTCCAGCTCTGGTGATCGTCGGTGAGGAGGATATCCTCAAGCCACGCCAGTACGCTGAGATCATCGCCCGCGAGATACCGAACACCGAGCTTGCCGTCGTGCCGCACGCCGGTCATGCCGTAATGTGGGAGCAGCCAGGCGTTTTTAACTCGCTGATCCTGGGCTTTCTGGCCAAACAGCATGGATAGTAGATATTGGGTATTGGAGAATGGGCGTCACTGCCCAATCTCCAATACCCAACATCCATCGCTGGCAAAACCGTGTTGCTGATTCGCAAGCAAGAAAAAAAGGAGGCAAACTGGACCAAAGCAGTTTGCCTCCTACGAATAACCCTGTGATTGGATTTTGAGCCGCTAACTCTCCCCCCGCTTCAACAAACGCCGCCAGCCAGCCCGTGTATTCAGCCCCCTGGTCTGCAACGTACCCACAATACCCTGCGGGAAAACCAATACAATGATTATGAAGATCACACCCAGGATAAGTGACCATTGTTCGCCGATGTTGATTTTAGTCTGGCCGATGGTGAGAATCGTATCGCGCAGGAGTTGCTCTATCAGACGTAGTCCAAAAGCTCCCAGCACCGGCCCGGTGAAGGTTGCCAGCCCGCCTATAACTGTCATCACCAAGGGCCCCATCGTAAAGTCAATACCGAGCACGTTCGGGCTGACGCCCTTGAGGGCCAGGCCACGCAAGACGCCCGCGCCGCTGGCGAGCATGCCGCCGATGACAAGGGCAATCAATTGAAACCGGAAGGTGTTGTAGCCAATCATTTGTGCCCTATCCTCGTTATCGCGCATGGCAATCAATACACGGCCCGTCGGGGAATTCATAAGGCGGCGAACCAGCAGAAAAACGAAGACAAGTACAAGCAAAGTCATGTAGTAATAGGGAAGGCGGTTTTTGGTGATGTTCAGCCAGTCTGGCACGGAAAACGTAAATCCATCCTCAGCGCCGGTGATGTCAACCATGATGCGGTTTGCGGCCAGCATAAAGAGAATCTCAGCAAATGCCAGGGTAAAGATGGCAAAATACAATCCCCTAATGCGCAAGCCAATGTAACCCTTGAACAGGGCAATGAGCGCGCCGACGATCAGCGCAGAAACAACCGCCAGCCACCACGGCCACTCGAGATGCAACATCAGCAATCCCACCGTATAGGCACCCATGCCAAAGAAGGCGGCATGTCCAAAGGATAGGACGCCGCTGAAGCCAAATAACAGGTTGTAGCTGATGGCCAGAATTGACAGGATGAAGACATCAATGAAAACGGATTCCCAAAAGAACGCTTTCCCGCGAGTGCACACCGACGACCCCGTGTTCCAGGCGATGAGGAAAGGAATGGTAATGAGGATCATCACAGCGAGCACGTGCCAACCATCGCGCTTGAGCGCCGTCGTAACAGCGCGGAATCGTTCGCCAAGCAGCGGACTGACGATGATGGCAACGAAGACAAGGATCAGCTCCACTAGCAGAATGTACGACACGGTCGTCACACCCTTGGCACAATAGACGGATTCAGCCGCGCTGTGCCACGCGCTCAGTCCAGACATTTCAGGGTCGGCCGTTCCGGTTACTACCGCAAACAGGTAGGGTATGACGACAAACAGCAGTAACAGGACGAGGCTGATCCACCCGTTGCGTTTGTGCTCTGTGTGATGAATCGCGCTCATGGCGCGCGATAGCTCCATCTACTCCCCCCCGAACAGACCCGTCGGCTTTACGAGAAGCACCACGATCATGAAAACCAGGGCCGAGATGCTGGCCAGGATGGGCGTGTTGAGATATTGCAGTGACAACTGCTCTGCCGTTGCTCGCGTTAGTCCAACCAAAACGCTGGCAATGGCTGCGCCCTCAAAGCTGCTCATGCCGCCAATGATGATAACGATGATGGATATCAGCGAGAATTGCGCCCCCATTGTCGGGTATGCGCCCAGGAAGGGAGCGGCTGTCATGCCTCCCAGTGCGGCCACTGCCGTTCCCAACCCAAACACCAACGTAAACACACGCCGCACATTGATCCCCAATGCTTCGACCATCTCCCTGTCCTGAACCCCGGCACGAATGACGATCCCCAAGCGTGTTCGCTTCAGCAACTGCGAGATGCTGATCATGAGCACAATCCCGACGATGATAATGAAGAGGCGATATGTCTCAAGTTGCCCGCCGAAAAGGGTGAAGGTAGTGTCCAGGGCTGCCGGTGGGTCAATCGGAATTAGGCCAGCCGGGCCGTAAATTGTGCGCACGGCTTGTTCAATCGCTTGGGCCAGCCCCATTGTCAGCACAATCTGGAAGAAATGTCGTCCGTATAAGGGTCGCAGCAACACAATCTCCACCACGCCCCCCAGCAATCCACCTGTCAGAATAGCCCCAATGAGAGCGGCAACAAAACGCACTGTCACTGGCGTCCCATCTGGCAGCGCGCCGTAGATGAAGAACCCTGCATAGGCGCCAAGCATGAAAAAGGACCCTTGGGCCAGGTTCAGCACATCTAGCAGTCCGAGCACAATCGAGAGGCCCGCCGCTACCAGGAAAAAGAGCATCCCCTGATACAGACCGGACACCAGCACGACCGAGACCGTCGCCGGCTTGAAGATCAGAAAGTTGAGCACAAACAGGCCCGCCACAAACAATCCGGAGATTATCAGTGATTGTCGAAAGGTCCCTGTCCGTAGGGCTGTGGTTGGCTCAGTAGATTCGGTCATATCAAGATCTCTCTAGTCCATGTCAATGTGCAACGCACTTCGACTGACCCTCAATAAGTGCGTTGCACCTGGCTAACTCATGCTGCACCAAGATACCGGTTGATCAACGCGTCGTCTTTCACCAAGTCGGCCATCAGGCCATGATGAACCGATTTCCCGTCCTCCATAATGACACACTGATCGGCCAGAAGGCGGGCTACCTGAAAGTTTTGTTCCACCAGCAGCACCGTCGTTTGGTGGCTTAGCCCTTGGATGGCGCGGATCATCTGCTCGATAATCACTGGCGCCAGCCCTTCACTTGGTTCGTCAATTAGCAGTAACTCATTGTCTGGAACCAACACTCGAGCAACGGCCAACATCTGCTGCTGCCCGCCGGAAAGCTGTCCGCCAGGCCAGTTATACAAACGCTCCAGATCAGGGAAAATCTCGAAGATGAAGTCTTTTTTGCTTGCCAGATCGCCCTTTTTGCGTTCGGCCAGCATCAGGTTTTCCCCCACGGACAACTGCCTGAAGATGGCCCGGTAGTCGGGAACATAGCCAATACCAAGTTGGGCAATGTCATACGTCCGCTTGCCGTCTATTGCCTCCCCCCGATACCGAATACGGCCCTGCGTTGGCGTCCACAGGCCCATTATGCTGCGCAACGTCGTGGTCTTGCCTGCGCCATTGCGGCCCAACAACACGGTGATACTCTGGGCCGGAACCTCGACAGTTACGCCCTCCAGGATGTGGAATTGGCCGATAAAGGTGTGAATACCTTCAACTGTGAGCAAATAGTCAGTCATTTTGCAACCTTACAATCGTGAAGCGGAGCGAGCTCCCATGTCTAATGGCACTAACTTTTCCAGGCTGCACAGGGATGATGAATCTTGAGAACTCATTTGGGTAACCGTAGGGTGGTTTCTATTGCAATACTACAACTTGAAAGTTGTAGTTTGTGCCAGTTCGTATCGCCAAACAGGCTGCTTCCTGCCCAAACTACATTATTCATGTTGTAGTGTAGCTTTACCAGACCACCGTCTCATTACCCGGCTATTTTCTCGAAGCTGTACACCACAAAATGTTTGTGATCTACCAGATCAGCCGATTTCCAGAAGCTCGCCCAAATAGGCTTTTCGCACTGCTTCATTGGCCGTGATTTCGGCCGGTGTGCCTTCCGCCAACGACTGCCCCCGGTGCATGACCGTAATGCGATCTGAGAGCGACATGACGACGCCCATTTTGTGTTCTACCAACAAGACGGTTTTATCGGCGGCTTTGCGCATCCGGTCAATAAGGGCCATGAACTGCGGCACAAGCTCCGAGGCCAGTCCGGCTGTTGGCTCATCCAGCAGCCAGATGTCCAAATCCTGAGCCAGCAGAATCGCCAGTTCCAGTTTGCGCTGGTCGCCATGGGGCAGATTGAGCGCCTGTATGGCGGCTTCCTCGGCCAGGCCCGTTTCTTCGAGCGCAGCATAGGCCCTCTCTTCGTATTTTCTAAGCCGCGTCACGGGTGTAAACAGCTTGAAGTTATCCTTGCCCAACGACTGCGCCGCCAGCCGCACATTTTCTAAGACGGTCAAGGAGGGGAAGATATTGGTGATCTGATAAGAACGGCCGATGCCCAGGTGGGCCAGCCGGTGAGGGGGCGTACCGGTGATGTCCTGACCGCACAAGAAGATTCGGCCGCGTGTGGGGGGCATGCTTCCGCTCAACAAGTTGAACAGCGTCGTTTTCCCCGCACCATTAGGGCCGATAATGGAGTGCAGATCGCCAGCGCGCACCTGCAAATCCACCCCTTCAACAGCTTTCAAGCCGCCGAAATGCCGGGAAAGGTCTCGCGTTTCCAGAATAACAGAACTGTTTTCGTTCATAATGCCTAGCCAGTTTCAGTGGATCCAAGATTTTCAGCAGAGGCGGATCCCATGCCGCGAAGGCTACCGCCCATTCGCAGGCGCGGGAGCCTAATGGCACTAACTTCTCCAGGTTGCACTGGGAAGATGTTTTTTTGAGAATTCGTTCGGGTAACCGTAGGGTGGTTTTTGCTGCAATACTACAACTTGAAAGTTGTAGTTTGTGCCAGTTCGTATCGCCAAACAGGCTGCTTACTGCCCAAACTACATCATTCATGATGCAGCAATTCCCGTTATGGGGTTCGTAGTAGCGACTTTAGTCGTTTGGGCCGCGTAATCAGCGACTAAAGTCGCCACTACGATGCCATATCACGCGGCGATGATGCTAAAACGGGAATTGCTGTTCATGATGTAGTGTAGCTTACCAGACCGCCGTCCCATTACCCGGCTATTTTCTCAAAGCGATGCAACACAAAATGTTAGTGACATTGGGCATGGGAGCCCGCTCTGCTCAGGATTTGGATCTACTGATACTACGAGAAAGCAATCCAAAAAGAAAGTCAGAACACGGACTTCCACAGATAAAGATGGAAATGGTCAACCCCGTGTCAATCCGTGTTCTGACAATCATCGCCGTTTCCACGTCCAAGTACGTGCCATTACCCGCCGCAAGGAGGAGCCGTACAGGGCGGCGCACTCTCTTCGCCGGATACTTCCCCGACCTTCTCGAAGAAGCGCTGATCGGGGTCGTCCACGCTAACTAGCTCGACAATGTACATCGAAGCCAGCGCCTGGTGATCTTCGGGGCGGATGAAGTAGGTTCCCTTGGGGCCTGAGAATTTCATCCCTTCCAAAGCGGGAATCAGCACATCGGACGCCGTATCACCGTCAGTTGTCTTCAGCGCGGCCACCACAGCCTGGGCTGTCGCGAAGGCGCACTCAGTGAACAGGTCAGGGTTGTCGTCGAATTTTGCGTTATGAGCCTCGATGAGCCAGTCGTTTTCTGCTGTGTTGGGCAGTGTGTAGTGGTAAACGATCAAACCGATCGCACCGATGTTGCCGGGAGGCATCAAGGCCACCAGGTCATTGGATGAGAAGCCAGAGATAATGGGGATATTGCCCAAGACACCCTGGCTGGCGAGTTGCTCCGTCAGCACCACGCCAGAGGCATTCGATGCCCAAATCAGTATCAACCCATCTGGGTCTTTCTCTAGCACCTGTTGGATAAAGGGGGTAAAGTCGGCCGTATCGCCGGCGGCGTAAATTGGCTCCTCGGTGAGGAAAGTTGCGCCTATGTCCCCGAAAGCAGCCATGAAGCCAGCCGCGGTGTACTGACCAAAGGCATAGTCCTCAGCCAGGATGAGGTATTTATCACCTACGTTCTCCATGGACCAACCAGCCATGGTCAAGCCATCCTGGGCCGAATTGCGGCAGACGCGGAAAGTGTGGCTGTTCCAATTGTCGCCAGTAATACCCGCTGAAGCGGCGGCGGCAGCAAAGTAGACGACCTCGTTCTCGTCAGCGATCTGCTGGACTTGCGTGGCAACCCCCGAACTGGTGTTGCCAATCAAGATCTCCACGCCCTCAGCCTCAATGAGTTCGCGGGCCGCGGCCGTACCAGCCTCCACATCACTGGAATCGTCGCGGATGATGAGCTCGATGGGACGGCCAGCGACGGTCATAGTGCCATCTGTGGCGTAATCGAAGCCCAAGTCCAGTCCATTGGATATCTCAATACCAAAGAGGGCCAGAGGGCCAGTAAGGTCGGACATGACGCCAATCTTGAGGGGCTCGCCGGCCGGTGCTGCTACTGGAACCTCGACGACTACCTCTTTCTCGACAACCACGGTCTCGACCACTTTCTTCTCGACGACCACCTCCTTCTCGACCTCAACGGTGACCGGCACCTCTTTCTCGATGACCACCTCCTTCTCGACGATCTCCGGCGTCGCAGAGGCGCAAGCAGCCAACAGCAGGGCCGCAACCAACAAGACTGAGAGTAACGTGTTTCGGTGTTTCATTTTCCTTCCTCCTTTTGATTTGTGATCACTT
>CAYWWC010000153.1:0-10095 GCA_964461615.1 uncultured Anaerolineae bacterium | reverse complement strand
CCTGTAGTTTACCACAGGAGGAGAGTTTGTCAAAACTTACCTGAAAAGGTACTAGGCAAGATGATCACACCGGTCGTCGTGGGATGGGGTACCGCGCTGCTGTGCGCCCTCCTGAGCCTGGTGATCGTGAACGTAGCGCACGGCGAAGGTCAGCTCCTCTTCTTCACGCCGTCCGTTGCCCTGGGTGTCTTGGCCCTAAGCTTCCTCACGGCAACGATCATGGCCGGGGCCGGGGTGCTCACCTCGCTGCGCGCGGCCACCGTGCAAGAGGCCACGCAGATGCTGTTGGCCCTTATCATCGTGCCAGCCGTGGTGGTGCAGTTGGTACCGCTGCTTTTTCGGGCACAGCTCACCCGCTGGCTCAAGGAGGTGGAGGTCGACGGCGGGCAGCTTCTGCCGCTT
This sequence comes from uncultured Anaerolineae bacterium, assembly GCA_964461615.1. Lineage (GTDB taxonomy): Bacteria > Chloroflexota > Anaerolineae > VGOG01 > VGOG01 > CAZVCJ01. The sequence continues at coordinate 9,693 of CAYWWC010000153.1, read as the reverse complement.
CATCACATGTACGTAGCGGCGTCATCGTGGTCGTCATGGCCGTGATTGACGCGGTGTTGTTCGCGGCAGCGATGGCCCGCTTCCAGCGCTCGCGGATGTATCTGGATTGAGGAGCCTCAAGTGGCAAATGACAATCATACCCCGAAGAGCATGAAAACGTTCTTCATCATCTGGGTCGGCCAGTTGATCTCGATCATTGGCTCCGGGCTGACAGGGTTTGGTCTGAGTGTTTGGATCTATGCCCAGACAGGTGAGGCGACTCCCATCGCACTGAATGCGCTGTTTTATAACTTGCCCAGAATCATCTTCGCGCCCGTTGCAGGGTCTATTGCCGACCGCTATAACCGACGCCGGATCATGATCCTGACCGATACCGCTGCGGCCTTAACAACACTTGGGGCAGCGGTTTTGCTGTTTAGTGGGAATCTCCAGGTTTGGCATATCTACTTGCTCACTTCCTTGTCAGCCATGTTCAGCAGTTTCCAAGAGCCGGCCTACAGAACTTCGATCACTATGTTGGTTCCCAAGAAGGATTTGGGCCGAGCTGGTGGCATCCAGCAAATGGGCTGGGCTGTTCAATCGCTTTTGATCCCATTGCTAGCCAGCTTGCTGTACGCCACCATCGGCCTGCGCGGCGTGATATTGATTGACTTTGCGACCTACTTCTTTGCCATTGGCGCTCTTCTCCTGGTCCACATCCCACAGCCGAAACGGACCACAGAAGTGGCAAAGGAAGGGGAAAAGGACTCGATGTGGCGCGACGCCATCTTTGGCTGGAGATACCTGCGAGAGCGCCCAGGTTTGTTCGGCCTGTTATGGTACTACGCCATTGTGAACTTCTTCCTGAGCCTGTCTGGAGTGCTGATAAGCCCGCTGATCTTGTCTTTTGGCACAGAGGTGGAGCTAGGTATCGCCCAGATGGCTGGAGGAGCGGCCATGTTGATAGGCGGCCTTATCATGGGTGCCTGGGGTGGGCCGAAGAATCGCAAGATATGGGGAGTCATCGCGGCGATTGCTTTGTCCAGTCTTGGCTATCTGCTGGTAGGACTGCGAGCCTCCATCTACTACGTTGCAGCCGGTCAATTTGTGATCTTGTTCTTCATCCCCATTTCGGCGGCTTTGAGCCAGGCAGTATGGCAAACCAAAGTTCCACCGGACATACAGGGGCGCGTGTTCTCCATCCGGTCGATGATCGCCTGGTCAATCATACCAACAGCCAACCTGGTGGCTGGCCCCTTGGCTGATAAGGTCTGCGAGCCGTTGATGGCAGAGGGTGGAGCGCTAGCAGACACGTTCATTGCCTCCATCATCAAAGTCGGAACTGGTCGTGGGATTGGCCTGGTGTTCGTCATTTCCGCGGTTTTCCTGTTGGTCACCAGTCTGATTGTGTTCACGAGTCCCCGGGTTCGCAACTTGGAGGAGGAAATCCTCGACGCCGTTCCATAAGAAAAATCTACCTGGAGGGCGAAGTGGTGGCCACTTCGTGCACGTGATGAAGTGGCATAATCCCGAACGTTACTCCCGTCCCTGCCACTATTGTGGACTTCCTTCTCATCGTGGAGAAAGTGGGCTGATCGGGAACACTTTGTAATGCTTCGCCGTCTCTACTATGAAACACAAAGCAACAATGACAGAAGCTATGCGACTGTCGAAAGGAGTAGTAGAGATGAGAATCAAGACGAGGCGCACCTATCTGCTGATGGCCGTATTGCTCGCATTCCTGGCCGGCTGTGGGCCGACTGCTGCACCGACCGCTGCCCCAACTGCTACACCAGTACCGCTGACCGTCACGCCAGTGCCGCCGACCAACACGCCGGTACCGCCCACCAACACGCCGGTACCGCCTACCAACACGCCAGTGCCACCTACCGCAACGCCAAAGCCTACAGACACACCACAATCGGGGGACACCCAGACCCGCTCCCGCGATGGGATGGTCATGCTCTACGTGTCCGAAGGTCAATTCGAGATGGGCAATGACTATGATGAGCGGGCACGGCCAGTACACATGGTGGCATTGGATGCCTTCTGGATTGACCAAACCGAAGTGACCAACGCCATGTTCGCCGCATTTCTGAACGAGCAGGGCAATCAGGTTGAAGAGGGCGTTAGCTGGCTGGAACCGGGGGCAGGTCATAGAGGGATAGTATACGGCCACATCGAAGAGAACGACGGCGTGTTCCGTCCACAGACTGGCTACGAAGATTACCCGGTGATCGAGGTCTCCTGGTACGGGGCTGCGGCGTATTGTTCTTGGATCGGAGGTCGCTTGCCCACCGAGGCGGAATGGGAGTATGCTGCGCGCGGCCCACAGGCAAGGGTGTATCCCTGGGGAAATACCTTCGACGGAAGACTTACGAACTACTGCGACGCCAATTGTACCTATGATTGGAGGGACACTGGCTTTGATGATGGGTTTGCACAGTGGGCGCCCGTCGGTAGCTATCCGGGTGGGGCGAGTTGGTGCGGGGCGATGGACATGGCGGGCAATGTGTGGGAGTGGGTGGGTGATTGGTGGTCGGAGGATTACTACGCCCATTCTCCAACTGATAATCCCCAGGGACCTGATTCTGGGACCCTTCGCGTTGCACGCGGCGGTTCGTGGTTTGATGAAAGCGGGCAAGAGGGGGTCTCATGCCGCGCGGTGCTGACCCCTTCTTTCTTACCGGATGCACTGGGTGGGCGTTCGGTGTGCCATTCCGTCGGATGGTCCGATGGTCAGATAGCTATATGGTCGAAGGAGACATCAGTCAATGAAACCAATTAACGCAAAAGTGTTGGCAGCCCTAGCCTTTGTCGTGCTCGTCTCAACAGGGTCGCTAGTTGTGCGCGCACAGACAGTCGAGTTAACCCCGGAGAATACCGTGATTCTCTCCAACGAGACGGACGCATCGTTCTGCAGAGATTTCTCAGTTTTGTTGAAGAACTTGCGCGTCGAGTGGGTCATACTGGATATTGCCGAGGTACCCGAATCGGTAAGGGACAAGAATCTCATTATCGTGGGAAGGCCCGATGCCGAATACACAGGCGACATAATCACTGAGTTAACAACGCAGAAAGAAGCAGGCTACGTTCGACAGGATGGACACTACTCCGTACTCGAAAAGGATAGCCCCTGGAACGAAGATCGCATCATCTACATCAGTGCAGGGTCAGATTTGCTCCTTACCAAAAGAGCAGCAGAAGAAGCGGTAACCTCCATCATGGAGAACGCCCAGTCGCGAGAAGAGTGGTATCTTCCTGCCTTGAGCGGCTTACGCGAGGAAGCGGGGGCATACATCGCGCAGTTCCAGTATGTGCCAGATGATGACGAGTTGCCCAAAGAGGCGCTGATCATGGATGTGGGCGCCAAGTCTCCGAGAGACATTTCCGCTGAGGAAGCTGCCGAAGACGTGGAATATCTGTTTTCCCTGCTGTCCCATGGGTGGTGCGGGTATGGATACTTCAGCACCCAGGGAGATTTTGGTGAAGCCAAAGAGAACATTCTAGGAAAGCTCGCCGAAAAAGCCAAATGGTCCCCCGATGATTTATCACAATTGGTACGTGATCGCCTAAGCTTCATCCACGATTGTCATCTTAACATGGGAAATCGTCAGTATTGCAACCATCTGGATTTCTGGTACGATACCAGCCTTGAACTGTGGAAGGCCAGGGGGGAGTACTACTTTGCCTCAGACAACGCCGAGTACCAAGTTGTATCGGTCAACGGGGAGCATCCAGAGGAATACATGCTTCCGTCTCTAAATGCCCAGGGCGATCCCATATACAGGTTGGGAATGCTTTCATACGTCGCTCCCGGTCCACTGGTGTTGACAGCACAAGGCGGCCAGGAGCAGAACCAATTTGAGATAGAGTTGTATCGTTCCGATTTCTATTCCAGAGAGAAATTTGGGGAGGAGCGGATTGGTGGAATCCCAGTCCTGCGTGCCCGTTCGTTTGGCGACTACTACTCTGATGAGCTGAACCAGTTTCTCCAGGCTGCCAACAGGTACAAGGGAGAGCCATATCTCATCATTGATATAAGAGGTAATCCAGGCGGCAACACTCGCTGGCCCAAGCAATGGATCGCCCGATTTACGGGTCGTAGTCCTTCTTTGAAACACATTCTGACTGAATTGACCAGCAGGACAACGATGATGGGGCGAGTCAACTTGTTTGAGGAGATGTTGGCAACCTATCCTAAAAAGGATGCCGCCTGGATCCAGGGGGAGATAAATTCTTATAATGCACAAGCAGATGCCTTTGAGCAACCATCCAAAGCGCTGTACTGGTCGCCGCCGATATTCCCAAGCACTCAGTTCATTCCGAACGACACCACGCTAATTGTCATAGCAGACCGAGGTGTGTTTTCTGCAGGAGAGGGGCTTCTCAGCTACTTATACCGGCAGGTAGAGAATGTGGTCTTTGTGGGAGAAAACAGTGGGGGGGCTGTGACATTTGGACAGGTGAGCACCCATCAACTTCCCCACTCCAAGCTGCGTATTGTTCTGCCCATAAAGCTCAACGCCATGTTGGATCTGGAGTGGCGAGAAGAAAGAGGGTATTTGCCTGACCTGTGGATTCCAGCGGTAGACGCCTTGAACTACGCGGTTGCTGCTGCCAGGAAGGGGACAATCACAACGCAAAGGGATTTGCCCGAAGAGTATTTTGCAGCAGAGTTTGTGCCAGAAAAACCTTTGAGCAGAAGTTGGTTAAGCGAACATGAAGATATCATTGCGATATCTGTCTTGGCAATACTCTGGCTCATACCTGCCTATATGAATAGAAAAAGGACTCCTCTCTTCTTCATCGTCTTTGGAATCTGCCAACTGTCACTGGGTGGTGTTTTCCTATCCAGAAAACCTCCAGTAGGCTACATGTTTGTCACCCTGGGGGCGGTGTATCTCACAATTGGGCTGTACAAATGGAGGAAGACAAAAGCTGCTTCTGAAACAAACGGGGAGAGGTAAGCACATACCCTCTACGAGGCGAAACGAAGAGCAGCTTTTGCAGCGTTTTCCAGAAAGGTGGTGATGACTGCCGATTTCACACAGACGGTTTTGATCATCGTGGCAATTCCCGTAGGACACAATAGACTCTCTCAAACAGAAAGGAGTACAAGATCATGAATCACACTGAGGTTCTGAAACGAGCCTGGCACATAGTCAGGCGCTATCGCGCGCTGTGGATATTTGGCTTCATCCTGGCGCTGACTGCAGGCGGAGGAGGCGGAGGCGGCGGAGGAGGTGGAGGCGGCACCAACTGGGCGCAGTTCAATGAAGGATTTTCGGGCAGCGGGCTTGGCCTGGAGAGGATCCCGTCAAACATTGGGGGCGCACTGCTGGTCATTGGCATTGGAGTGGCGTGCCTGGCCATCCTTCTGGTCATCGCGGCAGCGGTAGCGCGCTACGTGGCGGCGACAGCTCTGATACGGATGGTGGACGACCACGAGGAGACGGGCCAGAAACGCAGCATACGCCAGGGGTTCCGGATGGGCTGGTCGCGTAGCGCATTTCGCCTCTTCCTGATTGATTTGACGGTCGGCCTGCCAACAGTGGTGGCATTTATCCTGCTGTTTGCCCTGGCGCTGGCTCCCTTGCTGCTTTGGGTGACGGATGTCGAGGCCGCCGGGGTGATTGGCACAGTGATCACCGTTGGCCTGTGCATCATCGTCATCCTACTGGCCATCGTCGTTGCCTTGATCCTCTCAGTTCTGAAGCCCTTCTTCCAGCGAGTGTGCGTGCTACAGTACATGGGAGTAGCCGAATCCATCCGTCAGGGCTATGCTATGGTGAAGCAGAACCTGAAGGATGTGGGCCTGATGTGGCTGATCACGGTCGGCCTGCGTATCGGCTGGGCGATACTGATGATCCCCGTGGTGCTCTTGCTGCTCGTGGTGAGCGGAGTATTGGGAGGGATACTGGGGCTCCTGGCCGGCGGCCTGACCGGGCTGGCCTTTGGGGGCGCAGCACCATGGATCGTGGGAGGCTTGATAGGCGTCCCCATCTTCATTCTGGTAATGGCGGTGCCGCTCTCGCTACTGGGGGCACTGTTCGAGGTGTTCATGTCCAGCACGTGGACTCTGACCTACCGGGAATTGTGCGCCAAGGCAGTACCGGTAGCATAACGAGGACGACCCTCAACGTCGTTTAAGGTACAACGCACTTCGAAAGTGCGTTGCACCTGGACACCTGTCCAATAATAAGATTGGACACCTGTCTAAGAAAAAGATAGGACACTTGTCCAATACAAAAATCCGTCAGATGGCCGATGCGTCTGGGAAGTTTCTGTTGTATAATAGGTTTACACTTCTTGTTGATGTGGGTAGGGGCAGTTCATCCGCTGCCCCTGCCCCAAAGAACACAATTGGACACCTGTCCAATGCCTGTCCAATGTAAAACTCCCCCAGATGCCCGATGCGTCTGGGGGAGTTTTGGTGTGTACGCACCCAACAAATCAACCACATTGCAAGGATGGACAATGAGTGATAGAATTATGGCGTCCAGAGCTCCCGGTGCACAGGCAAAGTTGGCTGCCAAGTGCTGCCCAGAAAGGCAAAATAGCCGCACCACTCCTGACCACCAAACTCTACATTCCCCCCGTCCGACCGGAGCTGGTCTCGCGCCCACGCCTGATCGAGCGGCTGAATGCGAGGCTTCACCGTAAAATATGATGAAGACGATGCCCCAGCCATCACCACACTGACCGGCGCCGTGGCTGACCAGGCGGCCCTGCTGGGTCTGCTGCAAAAGCTGTACACCCTGGGGTTTCCGTTGCTGCTGGTCAGGCGAAAGGAGTGTGAATGATGAATTGCGAATGGCGAATTGTGAATTCCGAATTCTGAATATGGATCATCTGCTACACAAAGAAGATGAAGGAAACAAGCATGTCTGAGCAAATCGTTTTGATGACCCACGGATTGACCAAATCGTATGGCAAGGCCCGCGCGCTGCGAGGTGTTGATCTGGAGGTAAGGAAGGCCACCTGCGTCAACCGCGTAGGTAGCTGGGAGGTATCCCGCGTTGTTGCCAAAGGAGTCGAAGTGTGGTATAGTATGCTTGGCAGCATAATCAAGCACGAGATTGACCAGGAGGTAAAGATGAGTGAAGCGAATGTGCTCACAATTGAATACTCCCCCGAAGTGCTTTGGACCATGCAACAAGCTCCCGACGAATTTGAGGCCCAGGCTCGCTTATTGCTGGCCGTGAAGCTGTACGAGATCGGCAGGCTCAGCACGGGGCTGGCCGCCCGACTGGCAGGTGTGCCGAGGGTTACCTTTGTGTTCCTGCTGGGCCAGTATCGCCTTTCCCCCTTTGGCGAGACTGCCGACGAACTGAACGGAGACCTAGACAATGCGCGTCGGGCCAGTCATCGTCAATAATACCCCTCTAGTGGCCTTGTGGGTCTTGGGCCGTCTGGACCTATTGCGGGAACTCGGAGAAAAGTGATCCATACCGATGAGTAGATAGACGGAGGACAGTCATGGCAAACACCAAATATGCCAACGACCGAGCAACGAAGCGGATGCGCTGGATTGGCCGAATCTGGAGCATCGTGATCATTGGAATCGCTCTACTTATGCTCATCGGCTATGCATGGAACTGGGTGACAACCGGTAAAACAGACCCCCATGCAGTGGAGAATTATCCCCCCATTGAAAACCTGCCCCCGCTCTTGATGCTTCTGAGTGTCCTGGGATTGGGCATTGCCTGGCGTTGGGAGGGATTGGGAGGCGCGATTACCGTTGTTTTTCAGTTGGCAATGCTTCCGCTGCTTCTGATTCACTGGCCGATCACTCAGGACTCCCGCTTTGTGGCCCCTTATCTTATATTGATGATAATCGCCACTCCTGGAATACTATTCCTGGTGTGTTGGCGGCGATCGAGAAAGAGGGCAATCCCTCACGACAGCGCCTAGCAACTCGTTTGTGTGCGCTGAGTTGTCGTCTGCTAACCAGTAAGAGCCACCCGCGTCAACCGTACGGTGGCTTTTTGCTTTTGCCAAACGAGGCGAAACGTGATATACTTGCCTGGCAACCAAACAAAAAGGGATTACAGAGTAGCCGCTCTGGTAATCCCAACACCTACTCCTGAACGCCCAGGAGACAGGCTTGAGGATATGATAGCACAAAGCCGCTTCCTGGGCAAATGGAGGCGGCTTTGTGGGCTTAGGTATGCCGGCACGCACGTGGATACTACAGACGCCCAGAAAGCGCCACAGCCCGTTCGTGGTAGATGCGTCACCTCGCCTCGCATGATGAAAGCATTACTCATATTTGCGCATTATGCGGAGGTTATTCTGCATATGTGCAACTACGCAGAAACTTCCACATAATGGTAATTGCTAGCCAGCCAATGAAATACTGAAGGTGTCCTAATATTGATTCTATGAAACAATGTAATTCTGTTACCAGCCAAGGTGTTCAATGCAAACGAAAGTCACTCCCCGGTCGCCGATATTGCTGGCAGCATGAGTCTAGAGCGGCAAAATTCACTCTAGGGGGCTTGCTGGGAGCCTTGCTTGCAGGTATCCTTGCAATTATTGGACTATGGGCTGATTTGAGCGGACTTGGTTTTCCCTTACCAACTTTAAACAAGTCTACTCCTGTACCTCCTGGAGTAACTATATGTGACCTACCCCTCAGAACTGCCACGGCAACTATTGAAGCCACTATTGCCTCTAGCGAGGACATCAACACGGCCTACATGACTACAGGCGCCTACGTAGCCTTTGGTAAGGGCAACGAATCACTATTGATGATGACATCGAAAGAGTGCACCGCAAAACAAACGGGCAATGAGCAAGTCGTGTATCGTGCTACTACTAACATGGATGTCTCAGATGCCGCCTTTGGAGAGCCTGTGCGTCTTCTTGAGGAAGCAGAGTTCATCCAGATTAGCTTCCTACCGATGCCAGAACAGAGTCAAGTCATAGAGGGAAAGATTACCTGCATCTTTAATGGCGGACCTCTGCTGGAGATGAGCATTCCTGGCCAGGAGATTACTGAGGGCAAGATATTCGTTCGTGGCCTAGGTCTCAACTGTGGCTCCGACTAGTGGGCTGCTGACTAATCGCCGCTGGTGTGTCCTGAAAGCTGTCGTCTGCTAACCGGTGCAAGTCCGGTCGTGGTAACTGCAACGATGATGAGAACCAACTAACCCTCAAGGACCAACCCAAAAATGGCCATCAAAAAAACCGAACTCTACAGCTCGCTCTGGAAAAGCTGCGACGAACTGCGGGGCGGGATGGACGCCTCGCAGTACAAGGACTATGTACTCGTCCTGCTGTTCGTCAAATACGTATCCGACAAGTACGCCGGGCAGCCCGACGCGCTGATTGAAGTCCCCGCTGGCGGCAGCTTTGCCGACATGGTCGCGCTCAAGGGCGACAAGGAGATCGGCGACAGGATCAACAAGATCATCGCCAAGCTCGCCGAGGCCAACGACCTCAAAGGTGTGATCGATGTGGCCGACTTCAATGACGACGACAAGCTGGGCAAGGGCAAGGAGATGGTAGACCGCCTCTCCAACCTGGTCGGTATCTTCCAGAATCCCGGCCTCGATTTCAGCAGCAATCGCGCCGAAGGCGACGATATTCTAGGCGACGCCTACGAGTACCTGATGCGACACTTTGCTACCGAGTCTGGCAAGAGCAAGGGGCAGTTCTACACCCCGGCCGAAGTCTCCCGCATCATGGCCAAGGTCATCGGCATCC
>CAYWWC010000152.1:0-10121 GCA_964461615.1 uncultured Anaerolineae bacterium | reverse complement strand
ATCATAGAAACCTCCATTCAATCTGGCTAAGTACATTCGCGTAGATTGTGATGCATCTCTTGTAGGGCAAATTGGCAATCTGCCCTACGAGCATCCACCAGAACTCTCTTGGTCGTTTTCTCCCCCCCTCAATCCCCCCCACTGGGGGGGAAGTCAAGTCCTCCCCCCAGCGGGGGGAGTTAGAGGGGGGAGAATCAGTAGATGCTGTACTAGCCCCCCACGCGACGAACCTCGCGCTCGACCACAGCGTGGACATCGCGCTTGATGTCGGGCACCAACGGCTCAGCCTGGTGCTCCTCAAGGATCCGATCCACCAGCTTGGCCGCCCGCTCCGCCATATCCATCTCACCCTCTTCCGCCCATCGAGAGTAGGTAAACATGTCAACCAGGCTGGGATAGCAACCATCGCGACAGTGAGCCAGCGTGTGGGGATGAGACAGATAATCACCGCCAGGCCCCAGTTCGTGCACCACGTCCAATGCCAACCCCTCGCGGGTCACATCAACGCCGCCTGTCGCGTGGCGGGTCCACTGGACCCAGTCGTTACAAATGGCCATCAACGCTAACGAACCCTGCAAACCCGAATCCATAAAGCCCAGGTCGTGGATAATGTTCCCGCCTTCCAAGGTCTGCAGCACCAGGTTCATCCCTATTTCTGCCCCCGCCTGCGCATCGAGCACCTTCGAGTCGGAACAACCGGCCATCCCAAAGGTTGGAAGCCCGTAGTAGTGGCCCATAGCCAGCGCCACACCCTGCCCATCCGCCATACAATAAGTGCCTGTCATTGTCTTCACGTTGGGTAGCCCGCCACCCCATCCCGGCACGCCAACCTGCGAGCCTTCACGCACCAACTGAGCCAGCACGATGCCCAACAGCACCCCGGCGTATTCGTATGCCGTGTTTCCAGCAACGCTATGTGGCCCCCCACCCAGGGGAATGTACAGTTGTGGCAGTCCCTTCCCCGCCAAGTACATGCACTTTTGCAGTGCCTCCTGGTTTGCGATGAGGCCAGTGGTGACGTTGATGTAGCACGTGGCAAAAGGACGGCGCTGGAAAGCCTCCACCCCGCCCGCCACGATTTCCGCCATTTCGATGGCGAGGACGCAGCCTTCAAAATCCGGCGACACGAAAACGATTGGCTTGGTGGAATGGTTGAGCATGGCTTCCATTTGGTAGCGATCATAGATGCGACCATCTACGTCCGCTGGCAGAAACGCCGACATCACAAAGCTGAACTCTGGCAGCGCATCCTGAACCGTCTGCGCTTCGACCACATCCTGTAGCACAGCTAGCCGCCGCTGCCCCGTCCGATGATCCAGCACGTTCAAACAGTCGGAACCACCGCCATAGTAGCTGTTGTACCCCTGAGCACGGATCGCTATCTCACCTTTTTGGTCGAACAGCGTCATATTCTTCGGCGTCACAGCCAGGGCTTTCATGACCATAAGCTCTGGGATACGCACCACGATCCCATCAGCCTTGGCCCCACCTTTGACCAGCAGGTTCAACGCCTTCTCATCGTGCACCTCGACCCCTACGTGCTCGAGTATCTCGATGCATGCCCGGTGGATCTTTTCGCACTCTTGCCGGCCTAACCGTGAGTAGCGCGCACTCGTCTGTCTCTGACCATGAGTCTCGATCATTTTTTCTCCTTGATATGAATTCTCAAACCGCGCTGCCCTGAACCAGTGTCACATCTCGACAACCGCGAGCGCCTGGTCCAGATCGTAGATAAGGTCCTCTGGATCCTCAAGCCCCACACTGACCCGGAAGAACTCCGGTTCTTCCCAGGGATAGAGAGCGATCAAGCTCTCGTCGTGGCCCAGGCAGGTGGCGTGGAGAAAGAACTTTAGCCGACGGATCACTTCTATGCGCTGGCTGGGGTCACCCTTGATGTCAAAGTTGAGCATTCCGGAGAAGTATTTCATCTGTTTCTTGGCGACCTCGTGCTGGGGATGGCTCGGCAAACCGGGGTAGCGTACCCAGGCCACCTTGGGGTGTGATTCGAGGAACTCGGCGACGGCCAGGGCGTTGTCGGAGTGCCGCTCCAGGCGCAGGGGCAGAGTCACTGATCCGCGCATGATCTGCCAGGCGTTAAAGGGGCTGATGCAAGCGCCCAGATCCCGCACCGCGAACTCGCGCACCCGGTCGATGAGCGACTGGGGGCCTATGACGGCGCCGGCCACCGCGTCCCCGTGCCCGTTGATGTACTTGGCCAGGCTATGCTGGACCAGGTCAGCACCCAGTTCCAGAGGTTGTTGGCTGAGCAGCCCCGACCAGGTGCTGTCCACCGTGAGGAGGGTGCCGGCTTCCCGGGCCACCTCGGCGATGGCAGCGATGTCGCTGATCCGCGTGGTCGGGTTGCCCGGCGTCTCTATGTGGATGATCTTGGTCTTGGGTGTCAGCGCCGCTTTCACCGCCTTCAGGTCCGAGGTATCTACGAGGCTAGTCTCAATGCCGAACCGCTTGGGAAAATCCTCGGTCATCAGATTATAGATGGCTACGTACACCACGTCGGAACAGACAATGTGATCCCCGGTGTTCAGCAGCGTCAGGAAAGTGCCAGCGATGGCGGCGACACCGCTGGCGGTGAGGACGCACGCCTCGGCCCCCTCCAGGTCGGCCAGCTTCTCCTCCAAATAGCGGGCGTTGGGCGTGGAATTGCGGGTATAGACGAAAGCCTCGGGGGGCAGGTCATCGACATGCTCGCCCCCCATATCGAAGTTGTTAGACATGATGAGGGGGGTCTTGATGGGGGCCCACAAAGCGCCGCTCGGAACGCCAGTGTGGATGCAGCGCGTCGCGATCCCTTTGCCCGTGGTCTCTTTGCGATTCATAATTCGATCTCCTTTACGTGTACTGCGCCTCGGCCCGTTGCACGATGGCGTGCACGGATTGGGCTATGTCTTCGGGCAGCGGATCTGGCTTGTGCTCGGCCAGGATCTCCTCCACCCGCTCAGCGGCCTGCTGCTCTAGCGTCTTGCTGCCTTTGGCCGTCCAGTCGTCATAGTTGTCCCGGTTGATGAGTCTCGGGTACCAACGCTCTCGATAGTGCGCCAGGGTGTGCTTGGTGTCGAAGTATTGGCCGTCGGGGCCCACCTCATTGATCACGTCTACGGCCAGAGACTCGTCGGACACGTCAACCCCACGGATGAAGTGCTCCAGCCAGCTCAGGATCTCGTCACAGACCACCAGTTGGGCCAGCGAGTAGCACAAGCCCGACTCCAGGTAGCCCAGGTCGTGAACGATGTTGCCCCCGGCCAGGGTAGCCGTCATCAGGGTTAGCGCAGCCTCAATGCCCGACTGTTGATCAATGCACTTTGAGTCGCTGCACCCGCCCAGGGCAAACATGGGCAGGCCATAGTAATGGCCCATGGCCTGGGCGATGCCGCGCCTGTCGGGGCACGCGTAGGGCTGGGTTAGCGTTCTCATGTCCAGCGCGCTGGCCCCCCAACCGGCCACGACGTAGGGCGCGCCCTCTCGCTTGAGCTGGGACAGCACCAGGCCTACCAGGGCTCCGATGTTCCAGATAACCTGGCAGCCAGCCGGCGTAACGGGCGCCGTGGCGCCACCCAGCCCCACTGGAATGTAAAGCGCTGGCAAGCCCTTGTCGGCCAGATAAAGCAGCTTCTGCAGCGCTTCCTCGTTGTGGCGCAGGCCGGTGGTGACGTTGATGTAGCAAGCCACAAACGGATTCAGGCGCAGCGCATCGGCCCCTCCCGCCACCGCCTCGGCCATCTCCACCGCGTCCACGCAACCCGAAAACTCAGTGGTGACGAACACGATAGGCTTGGTGGTGTAGTTGAGCATGGCTTCCATTTGGTAGCGGTCAGCCACCACCTGGGGCACGTCCACGGGCAGGACCATGGACATCACGAAATCTATGTGGGGTAGCGCATCCGCCACAATCATCCCCTCGACGATGTCCTGGAGCACCGGCTGGCGACGCTCTCCAGTGCGGTGGTCTATGATGTTGAGGCAATCGGAGCCCGGGCCGTAGAAACTGCGATGGCCCTCCACAGGCATGACGCGGTTGCCGTGGCGGTCGCACAGCACTACACGCTTGGGGACAGTAGTGAAAGCCTTTTCGATCAAGCCAGGAGGAATGCGCACCAGGTTGCCGTCGGATACGTGGGCGCCGGCCTTCTTGATCAGATCAATGGCCTCCTGCTCGCACAGGCGCACGCCGGTGCGAGCCATCACTTCCAGGCTGGCCCAATGGATCTTCTGGCATTGCTCGTCCGACAGGCGTCGGAATTGAACGCTGGGAAAGGTACGGTCGTTGGTACGTATGTTGGTCATGGTTTTGCCTCCTTGTTCGTAAGCTGGTAAATTGGTAAACTGGGATATTGGTACATTGGTAAATTGGTCGGCTTCCCGACATACCAGTCTACCAATGTACCAGTCTACCAATCTACCAATCTACCAATCTACCGATTCTTCCGCTCGCCGGACGACGGCTTTGATGGCTTGGGCGACGTCGTCGGGCAAGGGGTCGGGGATGTGGGTGGCCAGAATCTTGTCCACACGGGCAGTAGCTCGCTCCAGTAGTGTGGTGCTGCCCTCCGCTACCCAGCCGTCGTACTTGTGCCGTTCCACCAGCTCCGGCACTTCGGGATACCAATATTGCCGGTAGTGGTGCCGGGTGTGCTCGGTATCGAGGAAGTTGCCCTGAGGCCCGACCTCATCTATCAGATCCAAAGCCAGCGTCTCGTCGTTCACTTCCACAGCCCGCGTGGTGTGATGAAGGTGACCGATCAGCTCGTGAGCGATGACGAACAGAGCCAACGAACCCGTCAAGCCATTCTCCATGTAACCCAGGTCGTGGATGATATTGGCCCCACTGAGGGTAGCTTGCTGCATGGTGAGGGCGGTTTCCAGGGTAGCCTGTCCATCAACCACCTTGGCTCCGGAGCCCACGATGCCAAATATAGGCAGGCCGTAGTAGTGGGCCAGCTCGGCTTCTATCCCCCGCGGATCGGGGATGCCACCGCCCAAAGTTCTCATGTTCATTATCGTGGCCCCGAAACCGGGCACGACGAGGGGTGCGCCTTCGCGAACCAGTTGTGAAAGCACCAGGCCAAGCAGCACGCCAGCGTTGTTGAAGGCCAGACAGCCGGCCATCGTCACTGGCGCGGCCATGCCTCCGTACGTCACCGGGATGTAGAGGACGGGCAGCCTCCGCGCGGCCATGTACATCAGCTTCTGCAAAGCCTCTTCGTTGTGCACCAGCCCTGAGGTTACGTTGACGTAGCAAGCCATCAGCGGGTTCCGCTCCAGCGCCTCTGCTCCACCCACCACGATTTCGGCCATCTCCACCGCCAGCTTTAACCCCTCAAAGTCGGGGGTTACGACGAGCATAGGCTTGGTGGTGTAGTTGAGCATCACTTCCATCTGGTAGCGATCGTAGATGGTCTGGTCAACGTCAGAGGGAAGGAAGAAGGACATCACGTAGTCAATGTCCGGCAGGGCATCGCTCACGATCATGGCGTCCTTCACGTCGCTGAGAAGCGATCTGCGGCGCTCGTTGGTTCGATGATCAACGATGGTGAGCAGGTCCGAACCAGACCCGTAGAAACAGCGATGCCCCTCCACCTGCATGACGCGGCGACCATAGCGGTCGCATAGCACCACTCGTTTGGGCACGGTGGTGAACGCCTTCTCCACCATCCCCGATGGTATGCGCACTCGATTGCCATCGGACACGAAGGCCCCAGCCTTCCTCAGCAGGTCAATGGCTTGTTGATCGTGGAGCACGGCGCCGGTGCGTTCCAGGATCTCCAGGCTGGCGCAGTGGATCTTCTCGCACTGTTCGTCTGAGAGTCGCCGGTATTGGACGCTCTCGAAACTCCTGTCGTTCACACGGATGTTGGCCATAGTCTCGCTCCTTTGTTGGTGAATTGGTAGGCGGGTAGATTGGTACATTGGGAAACTGGTAGATTGGTCAGCTTCTCGACACACCGATTTACCAATCTACCAATTTACCAGTCTACCAATTTCCCAGCTACTTGATCACCCCGGCGATACGGAAGAAGTTCTTCAGCAGAACCCTACCATCCGGGTGCTCCTCGTCATACATCTCGGGGTGGAACTGAACGCCATACAGCAGCCGGCTTTCGTGCTTGAAGGCCTGGACGCGACAGGTCTCGGTGGAGGCCAGCAGGGTGAAGCCAGGCGGCACGTCTTGCACCTCCCACCAATGCGATTCCATCAATAGGGGCCGGTTGCCCAGGCCCTCAAAGAGAGGGTCGAGCTGCAGGACATCTACATTGAAAAACCCGCGTTCCTTAGCCATGTTTTCGGCCATCTTGCCTGGGGCCATGTCTGGAAATGGGTCCTCCATACCCTCTGGCAGCGGCCCCATGGGGGCACTGGGCGTGTCGTAGGCGTAGCCGATGAATTGATGTCCCCCACAGAAGCCGATGGTGGGTATATCGGTCTCGCGAATGACGTGGAAGAGCTCCCGGAAGCTATCAAAGTTGTATTCGTCCCACGCGGTTCGGCAGCCGCTGAGCAGCAACGCCTTGATGCCCCACTTCCGCAGTTTCGCCTCCGTGATCTGGGAGTAGTGCTGGAGGAGACAGATTTGGCCGGTGATCTCTTCGAATCGAAACTTGAGGGCGGCTGCCTTGCCCAAGAACGTTATCCCTTGCTCATCGTTCATAAAGTCGGTACTGAAGACATTTAGTAGGTTTTCGTGTTCCAGGTCTACGAAGCAAATCATACTGATTACCTCCGGTGTTCTGGATCTCCACATCGCGACTGTTGCTGGCAGCGAAAGCGAGCAGTTCTTTCAGCGCGGCATGTCTGCCAGCACGCCCAGCAGAGTATCCACCTCCTTGGTGGTGTTGTAATGGATCAGGCCGACACGTAGCAGACCGCCATGTCCCTCTAGCCCCAGACGCTCGGTGGTGGCCAGGGCGTAGAAATTGCCGTCCCATACGAAGATATTGGCCTGATCCAGCCTCTTGGCTATCTCGCGCGGCGTCAGACCCTCTAGCGTGAAGGAGACCGTAGGCACGCGCTGATCAAATCGCGCCGGGTCGGTGATGCCGTAGATACGCAGTCCGGAGATTCCTTTCATTCCAGCAATTAGCCGTTGACACAGATCACGCTCATAGGCCCGGATCGCTGCCATGCCCGCCTTCAGGTCCCGACGCCGACCCTCAAGGCTGGGGAATTGGGCAGCAAACTCGCTCCCGAAACGCTGACCGACCGACGCCAAGTAGTCCACGGCAGCCGTCGCTCCAGCCAATGCCTCGAAGCTCTGAGTACCGGTCTCGAATTTGTAGGGAGGCACGTCGTCGGCGGGGCGGACCTTGTAGGCGGGCAGCGACTCCAGCAACTCGTAGCGCCCATACAGCACACCCAGGTGGGGGCCAAAGAACTTGTAGACCGAGCAAACGAGAAAGTCACAGTCCAGGGCTTGAACGTCGATGGGGCCGTGAGGCGCGTAATGAACCGCATCCACGTAGACCCAGGCGCCGACGGCGTGGGCCAACTCGACGGCGCGGCGCACGTTGTTGATGGTGCCCACGGCGTTCGAGGCATAACCCAGCGCCACCAGCTTGGTACGCGGGGTGATAGCCGCCTCCAGACCTGCCATGTCCAGCGTGCAGTCGCTGGGGTCAAAATCAACGTGACGGATCACGGCGCCGTGTTCCTGCAAAGCCACCCAGGGCGCGATGTTGCCGGCGTGGTCCGCCCGGGTGACAACAATCTCGTCGCCGGGGGAGAGCGTCCGCCCAATAGCCCGGCTCAGATTGAAGGTGAGGGTGGTCATGTTGGGGCCAAAGACGATGCCGCTGGCGCTAACAAGGCCGCTGGCGCTAACAAGGCCGCTGGCGCTAACAAGCTCGTCAGGTCGGGGCGCGTTGAGCAGATCGGCCAGGGCGCAACGGGCAGCGATGACCGTCTCGTCGGTGCGGCGACTGTAGAGGAATGCACCGCGGAAGTTGCTGTTCGCTTCGATCAGATAGCGCTTCATGGCCTCGATGACTGAGCCATGTACCTGCGTGCCGCCGGGACCGTCCATGAAGATGAGTGGCCGGCCGCCTGCGGTCTGTTGCAGTGCTGGGAATTCTGCCCTTAGTTCGGAAACTGCTGCCTGGTTCAATGGCATGATAGTTCCTTTCTAGCCCTTCGTACCCTCTGGCTCTTCCGCCCGCTGCACGATGGCTTTGATAGCCTGCACTACGCCGTCTGGCAGGGGTTCGGGTTTATGCTCTGCCAGGATCTCTTTCACTCGCTCGGCGGCCCGTTCGCCCAGGCTTTTACCTCCAGCCGCCTGCCATTGGTCGTAGTTGCCGCGCTCGAACACACCCGGATACCACCTCTCCCGAAAATGGGCCATCGTATGCTCAGTGTCGAGAAATTGACCGTCGGGGCCGACTTCGTCAATCAGGTCAAGGGCCAGGGTTTCGTCGCTGATCTCTACGGGGGCCATGAGATGCTCAAGCCAACCTACGATCTCATCACAGATCACCAACTGCGCCAGCGAGCCGCATAGCCCCGACTCCAGGTAGCCCAGATCGTGGATCAGGTTGCCCCCGCCTAGTGTTTCGGTCATCAACGTAAGAGCGGCTTCGGCGGCCGCCTGCTGGTCAACCAGCTTGGACTCGCTGCACCCTCCCAGGCTGAACATGGGCAGGTTGTAGTAATGGGCCAGGTCATGGGCCACGCTTTTGGAGTCGGGCGGGCAGTACGGACTCACCATGGTCTGCATGTCCAATCCTTCACCGCCCCAGCCAGACGTGATGAAGGGCGTCCCCTCCCGCCTCAGTTGTGAGAGCACCAGGCCAGCCAGGACGCCGGCATTCACCAGGGCCATGCTGCCGGCCGTTGTGACCGGCCCGCTGATGCCCCCGATAATCACCGGAATGTACAACTGGGGCAGGCCCTTGTCGGCCAGGAAGAGCAGCTTTTGCAACGCCTCTTCGTTGTGCCGCAGGCCGGTGGTGACGTTGATGTAGCAGGCCGCTATCGGCCTCTGGCGCAACGCCTCAGCCCCACCAACCACCGCCTCAGCCATCTCTACGGCATCCACGCAACCGCAGAACTCGTTGGTGACATAGACGATGGGCTTGGTGGTGTAGTTGAGCATCGCTTCCATCTGGTAGCGGTCGCTGGCCATGGCGTCCACATCGGAGGGAAGAAACATGGACATGACGAAGTCAACGTTGGGCAGGGCGTCGCATACCGTGATGCCTTCAACGATGTCCTGCAACACTGGTTTGCGACGCTGGTTTGTGCGGTGGTCTATGATGTTGAGGCAATCGGAACCTGTGCCATAATAGCAGCGGTGGCCTTCCAGGTAGAGAGCCGGTTGGCCGTGTCGGTCGTAGAGGGTGATCCGTTTGGGCGCGGTGTTGAGAGCCTTTTCCACCAAGCCGGAAGGAATCCGCACGCGATTCCCCTCCGACACAAGGGCGCCAGCCTTTTTGAGCAGATCAATCGCCTCTTGATGATAAAGGCGAGCGCCGGTCCGCTCCAGAACCGCCAGGCTGGCGTTGTGCAGCTTCTCACATTGTCCGGGTGACAGTCGTCCATATTGGACGCTGCCAAAGCTTCTGTCATTGACGCGAATGTTGGCCATGCTAGTGTTCCTCCTTAAAGTCTTATTATGATGAGTGTAATGTCTCTCATGTTTCTTGCCACCAGTGCCCTTCTATCTGGTCCAACTCGGCCACGACCTCCGGCGGCAGCGGTTCCGGTTGGTGCTCGCGCAAGATGCGGCGAACGCGCTCGTTGGCCTTGTCGCCTAACGATAGACTACCGGCAGAGGCCCACTGCTCGTAGTTGTGTCGGCTCAACAAGCTGGGGAACCAGTTCTGGCGAAAGTTGCGGATGGTGTGTTTCTCGCCGAAATAACTGCCGCCGGGACCTACCTGGTCTATCACGTCCAGGGCGAGTGTGTCCGGTGTGATTTCGATTCCAGCCATGATGCAGCCGATCATGCCGATGAACTCGTCGGTGGCGGCGATCAGCTCCAACGAGGCGGAGTTGGCGGCCTCGGTGAAACCCACGTCGTGGACCAGGTTGGCCCCGCTCAGGGCTGCCATCAGGCAAGACATGGCCGACTCGGCCGCGGCCTGCTGGTCGAAGGCGACCGCATCCGTACA
>CAYWWC010000151.1:0-10132 GCA_964461615.1 uncultured Anaerolineae bacterium | reverse complement strand
AAGACAAGTGCACATGGGGGTGGTGAAACTAAATCTATCGGGTGAAGAGTTCACTCAGAGTGCGCTTAAGGCTGCTATGGAACAAGCGAAAAAGCTGGAGACTTGTGCACTTGTCGTACAGCACGGCGCTATAGAAGTGTCGTGGACACCGCACAAGTACAATTACGTCTTGTGTTCCTTTTTCCAGGCACATAAAACAGCGGTGTTAATTCCCCAGCCTTTCACCTCGATTGAACTTGTGTGACATGACCTTGGGCGTTAGTGCGGTGTGTCTGGTGGACGAGTCCCGGTATGTTGGGCGTGAGCCGAACCAAGACCGCGCCCGGGACGGGCGCTAGAGCCTTATATCAAAACTTCAGAGTATCAGGATCACACTGGATTTATCCAAAGTCCAAAATTGTGGTAGAATAGGGCATTAGCGTAAGTTATGTGCAATGAACCGCCAAGTCGTCCGAGAACTCCGGTTTTGAAACTTTTCCTGGAGCAGATTTGCTCCATTTATTGAGCCAAAGACCTTCCGCCGCTGGTTCAGCAACACAGAAGTCGCCTCGGATGCTGTTTTCGGACTTACTGAACCGTCAATCCGCTGATTTATAGACATAAGTTAGCGGGAGGCAGCCCTGTGAGACAAAAAAGTGGCTCCAAGAAAGTTTCATTTTCAGAGTTCCAGGATGATTTGCCCTCTGGTTGCACATGACTTACGTTAGCGACACGAGAGAAATAACTAACCGTGGCCAAGAAAAAGAAACGATCCAGACGAGCCAAAGCTAGAGCGCGCAAAGCTGCTGCCAATCCAGTCATCCGCGGACAGGAGACCTTTCACCGAGGCGACTACGACGGAGCCATCGCCGCCTGGGAACAGGCGCGCCAGGAGAACCCCTCGCCGACCCTGACCGCAGCCCTGGCCGAGGTCTATTTCCGCCGTGGCCTGCTCTGGTTCTATCGCTGGCAGCAGCACGACGCCGGCCTGTCCGATTTGGACGAGGCAGTTCACCTGGCCCCCGGCGACCCGCGCTATGCTTATCACCTGGGTCTGGCCCACCATCACCAGGACAGCCTGGGCGCCGCCATCGCCGCCTACCGCCTGGCGCTGGACGCCGACCCGGCCTTTACCCGCGCCGCCGAACTGGCCCTCCTGGCCTTGCTGGAGCAGGGCCAAAATCCCACTCAGGACGTGGCCTGGGAGACGCTGCCCTCCGAGCGGCAGGCGGAACTCAGTCCGCTGATTCACCTGGTGCTAGGCCAGCCGGCGGTCGCCGAACCCATGGAGGCCACCTCCCCTACCCCCGGTCCTGCCCTGTGGTGGCAAGGGCTGGTTGCCCTCGAATCCGGGGATGATGGTGCTCACCACGCACTGCAAAGCGTCGTCCAAGACGATGACCAACCTGCGGCGGCGCGTGCAGTCGTGGCATACACTCTGGGGCTGGGTGCGCTGCGGCACGATCGGCCGGCCGAGGCTCTGGCCCATTGGGAATCGGCGCGTCGCCTGGGGCTGGACACCGCCGCTTTCCGCGACAACCTGTATCTGCTTTACCATACCTGCGCCGAACAGGCGATGACTGACGAGCAATGGGCCGAGGCTGCGGCTCTGGCCGACGCCGCCCTCAACCTGTCACCCGGCGATGGCGACCTGAGAGACCTGGCCGCCGCCGCCCATTTTCACGCGGGCCACGCCGACGCCCAGGCTGCTCGCTGGAACCAGGCTCTTGAACATTGGGAAAAGGCCAGGAAGCTGGGGGAGAACAGCCGTGTCCTGATCCAAAACCTGGCTCTGGCTTACGAGAAGACGGAACGTTTCCTGGAGGCGGCTGAGTTGTGGCGCCAGGTCGTCCGCCGTCGCCCGCGCAAGGCCAATGCTCCTGATGCGCTCACTTCTCAGCAGGTCTCCCTGTTGTGGGGGCACGTGGCCGAATGTTACCGTCGGGCGGGCAATGTGCAAGAGGCCATCACCACCTTGCGCAACGCCGTCAAGAACGATCCCAGCAACACTGACCTGCACCTGGAATTGGTAGACGCCCTGGTAGCCAGCGAGCGGTGGAGCGCAGCCAGTAACGAGGTGACCCGCATCCTCAAGCGGGAACCGGATAACGTTAGCGCTTTGGTCCGTACTGCTCGCTTAGACGAGGGATGGGGCTACCTGTCCCGCGCCCGACAGACCTGGAAAAAGATTGTGGAACTCGACCCGAATCACCTGGAAGCCCAGGAGCGCCTGGTCGAGCTCCTGCACCAGGAGGGCGCTCGTCTCTATCGCGCCGGACGCCCCGACGAGGCCCAGGAATGTTACCGCGAGGCTCTGGCGTATATGCCCGACGAGGCATATCTGTACATCGCGCTCGCCGAGTGCTACTTCGATAAAAGCGATCCGGACGCCGCCCGTGAGGAGATGGGTCGAGCCTTTGCCCTCGACCCGGCTGACCTGGACATCTATCATATCGCCGTGGATATTTGCCACATCGCTGACCGCCCTGACGATGCCGAATGGGTCGTCACCCAGGCCCAGGAACTGGCCGGCCATCTACCGGCTGCGTTCTACCTGGACCTGGCCCGCTGCTGTTTTAGACGCCGCGAGACCAAGCAAGGCAACGACTATGTGCGGCGCGCCGAGCAGACCGCCGAGGGCAATCCCGACGACCTGGTGGACATCGGCTCCTTCTACCTCGACCGGAGAGACGAAAACCGGGCCACCGAGTACTTTGCGCGCGCGCTGCGTCTGGACCCTGAGCACGGTTGGGCCAACTTACACGTGGGTGCCAGCTATGCCTCCGTTATGGAAATGCGCGAGGCCAGGCGCCATTGGCGACAGGCGCGCCGTACCGCCCGCAGGAGCGGCGACGAGGAGTTGCTCCGGGCCGTCGAACTGGCCCGCCAAACTTTCGACCGCGCCATCGAGATGCTAGAGCGAGGGTTGCCCCCCTTCGGAATGTATGATGACTATGACGACGACGAATACTGGTGATCCTTACAGCGTACTGGGCCTGAAACGAGGCGCGAGCCACGAAGAAATCCGCCGCGCCTATTTTCGCAACGTGCGCGAACACCCGCCCGAGACCGACCCGGAGACATTCAAGGCCATCCGCGCCGCCTACGAGCAGTTGCGTAGCGCGGAGCAGCGGACGGTGACCGATCTCTATCTTATCCAGTCGCCGCCACCCTGGGAGCCGCCCAAACGCCGACATCCGGCCCGTTTTGACCTGCGTCTGCATCCCCAGGAAGTGCTGGCCGCTGCCAAAGCCTTTACTGACCTGGGCCGCGACAGCTTTCGCAACGACTATAAACCAGTGCATCTATAAGCTTGGGTTGAGTAGCCGCTTGGGTTGAGTAGCCGTAGGCGTATCGAAACCAAGGCGTATCGAAACCAATGAGTCACAAACGACACGTTTGGGAAACCATATCCGATTTAACCTCGCGCCTGGACGACCTGTCGGACGACGGCCTGGCCAAACTGGGAGAACAACTGAGCAAGCTGGGCCGCGAGCAGTATAAGTCCAACACCCTGGCCCAGGCCCTGGCCGAGCGAGTGCAGGCTGCCCTGGAAGCCTTCCAGTCAGTCATGGCGCACCAGGAAGCTGCCCAGCAAGAGGCCGTCCAAAAGGCCCGGCTGGACGTCTTGAAGACCCTGCTGCCAGTGCTTGATGGGCTGGAGGCTGGCCTGGAGAGCGGCGAGCGCCAGATTGCCCCCCTGGCCCCCCAACTCTGGGGGGAAGTAGAGCACAAAGCCCCCCAAAGTTTGGGGGAAGGGGACGACAAAGCCCCCCAAAGCGGTGTCCTGAGCTTGTCGAAGGGTTGGAGAGAAGAGGACGGCAAAGCCCCCCAGGATTGGGGGGAAGGGGGGCAGGACTCTCAGGCGGCGGCCATCCTCACGGCCTGGCTCGATGGCCAACGCCTGCTGCGCGACCGCCTGCTGGCCATCTTGAACGAGGCTGGCATCCAACCGGTTCCCACCATTGGCCAGCCCTTCGACCCCTACCGTCACGTGGCCGTGAGCACCGTCGAAGACGAGGCCCTGCCCGACGGCCAGATCGTCGCCGAGGAGCGGCGAGGCTATGCCGCCGGCGACCACGTCCTCCGCTACGCCGAAGTCGTAGTGGTGAAAAATACGCAATACGCAATACGCAACACCCAATATCCAGAAAACACGGAAACTATCAAAAAAAGTGAGGACACAGATAACCATGAGCACTGAAAACACCATCATCGGCATTGACCTGGGCACGACTTTCTCTGGCGCCAGCGTGGTGCAAGAGGGTCGCCCGGTCATCCTGGCCAACAAACAGGAGCGGATCATGCCCTCTGTGGTGGGCCTGTCGCCTAAAGGGGAGTGGCTGGTGGGCACGCCGGCTCTCAACCAATGGGTGCTGGCTCCCGAAGCCACCGTCCGTTCCATCAAGCGCGACATGGGCACCGATCGTACCGTGACCCTGGGCGAACACACCTTCACCCCCCAGGAGATTTCGGCCTTTATCCTGCGTGAGCTCAAGCGCGTGGCCGAGGTCAACCTGGACCACACGCTTAAACGGGCGGTCATCACCGTGCCGGCCTACTTCCCCGACGCGGCACGGCAGGCCACCAAAGACGCCGGCCAGATCGCCGGCTTGGAAGTAATGCGCATCATCAACGAGCCGACGGCCGCCGCCCTGGCCTACGGCCTGGACCGGGAAGGAGACCAGGTGGTGCTGGTCTACGACCTGGGGGGCGGCACTTTTGATGTGTCGTTGGTGGAACTGGTGGGCGGGGTGGTGGAAGTGCGGGCCAGCCACGGCAATACCCGCCTGGGCGGCGACGATTTTGACGACCTGCTGGCCGACCACCTGCGCCTGGCTTTTGAAAAGCAGCACGGCATGGATTTGCGGAACGACCGCCGGGCCATGGCCCGCCTGAACCGCGCCGCCGAAAAGGCCAAGATTGAGCTCTCCTCCCATCCCTTCGCCTGGGTGCGCGAGGAGTACCTGATGGAGAAACAGGGCAAGCCGCTGCACCTGGAACTGGAGGTCAGCCGCCACGAATTTGAGGAAATGATTGACAACCTGCTCGGCTCCACTCGCACCTCCATCCAACAAGCCCTGACCGACGCCAAGATGACCATCAATGACCTGGACAAGGTGCTGCTGGTGGGCGGCTCCACCTACATCCCCGCCGTGTGGGAACTGGCAGCCGACGCCACCGGCCTGGATCCGCGCCAGGATGTGCATCCCTCCGAGGCGGTGGCTCTGGGCGCTGGCATCCAGGCAGGCATCATCGCCGGCCAGCCAATTGAGGCCATTCTGGTAGACGTGACGCCCCACTCCCTGGGCATCGAAGTTGCCGAGTGGACCTGGCGCGGTTTTGTGAACGACCGCTTCAATATCATCATCCACCGCAACACCACCATCCCGGTAACGAAGGAGAGGGTCTACGCCACAGTCTACCCTGACCAGGATACGGTCCACCTGAAGGTCTACCAGGGAGAGCATCCCATTGCCAGCAAGAACATGCTGCTGGACGATTTCACCTTCACCGACCTCAAGCCGGAGCGGAAGGGAGAGCTGGCCCGGGTGACGGTCGAGTTCAGCCTGGACGTCAACGGCATTTTGCACGTCAAGGCCACTGACCGGGGCAGCGACCAGGAAGCGGGCATCACTGTGGCTGCCTCCAAGGAACGACTGACCCAGGAGCAGATCAGCCAGGCCCAGAAACGGCTGGCGGAAGCCGCTCCGACGCTGGTGCTCGACGAAGGGAGCCAGGCCATAGTAGACCGGGCGCGCAAGTTGCTACAGAGTGGCGAACCGGAGCCCGAAGACGCCGAGGACCTGGACGAAGCTTTGGCGATGATTGACGAGGCCCGTCGTTTGGGGGACGAGACCGAACTGGACAACTGGATGGACGAGTTGACTGACATACTCTACGATCTGGAGGAGTGACGGGGAAGCGAGAGAGAGGGGAGGCAAGCGATGGTCAGGCAAACTTTTGAGCAGGAATTGCAGAACCTTCAAGATGAAGTGCTTGCTCTGGGCAGCATGGTGGAGAACGCCATCGTCGAGTCAGTGGAGGCTCTCAAGAGGCGAGATGTGGAGGGGGCGCGGAGGCTTATCGCTGGGGATCGCGACATCAACAGGAAGCGCTTCGCTATCGAGGCGGACTGCCTGGTCCTCATCGCTACCCAGCAACCCCTGGCCGGTGACCTGCGCACCCTCGCCGCCGTGCTGGAAATCGTCACTGAACTGGAACGCATGGGGGACTACGCCAAGGGCATCGCCAGGATCAACCTGATGATGGGTGAGGAACCTCTGATCAAGCCCCTCGTTGACATCCCCCGCATGGCCGAGAAGGCGCGAGACATGCTCCACCGAGCGCTGGACGCCTTTGTCCGGCGGGACGTGGCTCTGGCACGGGCCATCCCCGCCGAGGACGATGAGGTAGACGCTCTTTACAACCAGGTTTACCGGGAGTTGCTCACCTTCATCATGGCCGACCCTCACACCATAGACCAGGCTACATACCTGTTGTGGGTGGCCCACAACCTGGAACGCACCGCCGACCGGGTGACCAACATCTGCGAGAGGGTGGTCTTCACCGTCACGGGGGAGATGATGGAGATGGATGCGGAGGAGGGTCTGATTGGGATCGCCTGACGCCGTTGTGCTTCTTTGCCACCGATAGTGGCGTATCCAGCGAAGGTGCAAGGGCACAAGGAGAGCGGGGATTTCCCCGCTTTTTTTACTTCCTCCGAATGCCAGATACTGCCGATGTGCCCAGGATTGCCCAAGTAGCCGAAAGCTGCTATAATCTAGGTGAAGCAAAGTAGCGACTGGAGGAGGTGGAGATGCGCATCGTTATCACAGGGCACAAAGGACAGTTGGGTAAATCGCTGCAAAGGGCGCTGAAAGGGGAGACGCTTTTCGGCCTGGATCTACCGCAGCACGACATCACCGACAGGCAGGCCGTCGCTCAGGCCATGGCCGATTTCGCCCCCCAGGTGGTGATCCATGCCGCAGCCATGACCAACGTTGACGGGTGCGAGCGCGATCCCGACGCAGCTTATCGAATCAACGGCTTGGGCACACAGAACGTAGCCCTTGCCTGCCATAAGTGTGGCGCGGCTATGGTCTACGTCAGCACCAACGAGGTCTTCGACGGAACCAAGGGTGAGCCGTATCTGGAGTTCGACCAGACCAATCCCATCAACACCTATGGCCGTTCCAAGCTGGCTGGCGAGTTTTTCACCCAAGCTCTCCTGAATCGCTTCTACATCGTGAGGACCGCCTGGCTTTACGCCCAGGGCGGCAACCACTTCGTTACCAAGATGATCAGCCTCGCCGACGAGCGAGGCGAGTTGCGTGTGGTAGCCGACGAGATCAGCTCCCCCACCTACGCCCCAGACCTGGCGGAGGCCATCGCCAAACTGATTCGCACCGACCACTACGGCATCTACCATTTCACCAACGAAGGCGTTTGTTCTCGCCACGATTTCGCGGTCAAGATCCTGGAGCTGGCAGGGCAAGGGCACATTCCCGTTCATCCCATCACCTCCGACCAATACGCCCGCGCTTCTACCCCACCTCTCTACGCGCCGATCCGCAACTTCTGCGCCGCCACCGCTTTGGGAATCGCCCTGCGCCCCTGGGAAGAGGCCCTGCAAGCCTATTTCACCGCCGAGTAGTGAGATGCCAATGCCCAATACTCAATACCCAATATCCAATATCCAACTTCTAGCTTCCATCATCATCCCCAACTGGAACGGTGCCCACCACCTTCCCACCTGCCTCGATTCCCTCCGCCACCAGAGCTACCCCCACTTCGAGGTCATCGTGGTGGACAACGGCTCCACCGACGGCTCGCTGGAGTTTCTGGGGAGGGATTACCCGGAGGTGCGAGTGGTGGCCTTGCCGGAGAACCGGGGCTTTGCTGGTGGGGTGAACGCCGGCATCCGCCAAGCCCGGGGGGAGATCATCGCCGTCTTCAATAACGACGCTGAGGCGGATCCCCGCTGGTTGGAGGAGCTGGCGGAAGCCCTGGCCCGGCACCCTGAGGCGGGGATGGCCACTCCCAAGGTGCTCCTCTTCGACCGGCGCGATGTCATCAACACGGTTGGGGATTTCTACGGAGTGGATGGGGTGCCGGGCAACCGCGGCGTCTGGCAGCGGGACGCGGGGCAATTCGACCGCGAGGAATACGTCTTTGGGGCCGCCGGCGTTGCTGCGGCCTATCGCCGGGCCATGCTGGACGAGGTGGGCCTCTTCGACGAGGAATTCTTCGCCTTCTGCGAAGACGTGGACCTGGCCTGGCGAGCCCAACTTGCGGACTGGAAGTGCATCTACGTCCCCAAGTCAATGGTCTACCACAAGCTGAGCGCCACCGGCGGTGGGAAGATGGCTAGCTATTATTGCGGTCGCAACTTCATCTACGTCATAGCCAAGAATTACCCGACGGCCTTGCTGAGAAAACACTGGCGGCGGATCGTCGGGGCCCAACTTGACATCGCCTGGAAAGCTCTAAAAGCCTGGCGAGGTGAAGCTGCCCGAGCCCGACTGCGGGGGCAACTGGCCGGGCTGTGGGGTTTGCCCCGGATGCTGGCCAGGCGCCGCGCCGTGCAAGCCAGCAAGCGGGTATCCAATGAGTATCTGGAGTCAATATTGACCGAAACTCAAAACTCAAAACTCGGAACTCAAAACCCAAAACCCAAAACCCAAAACTCAATAGAGCCGCTTCTTTCGATAATCATCCCTGCCCACAATGAAGAGCAGCGGCTGCCGGAAAGCCTGGAAAAGATCGTGGCTTTCCTTGAGGAGCAGGACTACGAGGCCGAGGTGATCGTGGTCGAGAACGCCAGCCAGGATAACACCGCCGGCGTGGTCGAGGAGTTCATGGGCCGCTACCCCTTTATCTCCATGATCCGAGAGGAGCAGCCGGGCAAGGGGCTGGCCGTCAAGCTGGGCATGATGGCCGCGCGGGGAGAGTATCTCTTCATCTGCGACGCCGACCTCTCCATGCCCATCGAGGAGGTGGCCAAGTTTCTCCCGCCAGCCCTGGACGATTACGACGTGGCCATCGCCTCGCGGGAGATGGAGGGAGCCCGACGCTACGACGAACCTGCCTACCGCCATCTCATGGGACGAGTGTTCAACTTCCTCGTCCGCCTGTTGACCGTGCCCGGCTTTCAGGACACCCAGTGCGGCTTCAAGTGCTTTCGGCGAGAGGCGGCCCGCGACATCTTCCCCTATCAGACTATTGAGGGCTGGGGCTTCGACGTGGAGGTGCTGTTCATCGCCCATAAGCGGGGTTATCGCATCGTTGAAGTGCCCATCAACTGGTACTACATGGCCAGCAGCAGGATCAATCCCATCAAGGACACCTTGAGTATGTTGCAAGAACTGTTCAAAGTGCGGCTCAACGACTGGCGGGGGATGTATGTTCGCGTTGATTGAATCTGAGCTCACTTTGCTCCGGCTGGATCGTCAGATCCAGCCGGAGAGCGACGGATTGCCAAATCCGTCGCCAGCCTGGAAATATCACTCTTGGAAAACCTCGCTTCTCCAGCAGCCCCTCTCCATAATCTCTCAGTTCCACTCGTTCAATGCGCATCAGACCACCTCAAAGTCTCGCTGCAGGACATAGTAGCTGCGCCGCAGTTCGTCCTGCGTCCTGAGCCCCGTCGAAGGGTTGTCGAAGGGCCGCATCTGGCTGATGAATTCGGTCACGGTGTAGCCAGCGGCAAAGCAGCCTTCGAATATCTCCCGGGTATGGGCCCGCCAGTGGCGGGCCAGTTCCATGTCGGCTGCTTTGATGGCCTGCAAGTGGGCCGGGATCTCGACCAGGACGGTCTCTGCCTTTGGCTCAGAGGGGACTGGGGATGGCCGCACCAGGCCGTCGGACCCGGCCGTCGCCGGGTTGAGCAACTGGGCTCCGCTTTCGAGGACGGTGTCCAGGGAGGGCCGGTATCCCTGCCCCCCCTCTCTTCCCCCCAACCTTGGGGGGGATGAAGAGTGGGCGGCCAGGCAGTGGACAACTCGTTGGCTGGCGACCCACCATTCGACCTGGAAGCGGTCGGAGCTGAGTCCTACGTTGAGGCCGTCCTCCATCTCGCCGTAAAGGTCGCGAAGGTAGGTGCGGCAGACAACGCCCAGCTTGCCGATGTTGAGGGCAGCGTTTAGGCTTT
>CAYWWC010000150.1:0-10233 GCA_964461615.1 uncultured Anaerolineae bacterium | reverse complement strand
ATGGCCCTGTCTTTTGACCTGAGGTGACCTAGGGGGTGTGCGGCCATGCGCATCCCGTTTCTGTTGCAGTGGGCGACCTGGACGGAGACAACGACCTGGATCTAGTCACAGCTAACACCTATAGCGACAACGTCTCGGTGCTGCTGAATGAGGGTGATGGGACCTTTGGCAGCCAAGTGACTTATGGCGTGGGCGACCGTCCCTGGTCCGTGGCAGTGGGCGACCTGGATAGGGACGGCGACCTGGACCTAGTCACGGCTAACAACCGTGGCGACAACATCTCAGTGTTGCTGAACGAGGGTGGCGGGACTTTTGCCAGCCAGGTCAATTACAGCGTGGGGAGCAGTCCCAACTCCGTGGCTGTGGGCGACCTGGATGGGGACGGCGACCTGGACCTGGTCACGGCTAACACAAGTGACGACAACGTCTCGGTGCTGCTGAACCAGGGTGATGGAACCTTTGCCAGCCAGGTGAATTACGGAGTGGGGGACACTCCCCAACCCGTGGCAGTGGGCGACCTGGATGGGGACGGTGACTTGGACCTGGTCACGGCTAACTATGGTGGGGGCATCTCAGTGCTGCTGAACCAGGGTGATGGGACCTTTTCTGGCCGGGTGGATTACGGTGGGGGGCACGCTTCCTACAAGGTGGCGGTGGGTGACCTGGATGGGGACGGCGACCTGGACCTGGTCACGGATAACTGGAGTAGCAACAACGTCTCGGTTCTGCTGAATCAGGGGGACGGCACCTTTGCCAGCCAAGTGACCTACGGCGTGGATCGCGCTCCCTACTCCGTGGCCGTGGGCGACCTGGATGGAGATGGAGGTCTGGACCTGGTCACGGCTAACCACTATGGCAACAGCGTCTCGGTGCTGCTAAACCATCTACTTCTGCCGCCTCTCGAACCGACGCCACTCTATGTTCGCGCTACCGACCACGCCGGATGGAGCACCGTTTTCAGCGACACCGTCTACGTGGACACAGCGCCCCCTGTTAATGGCAGCCTGGTCATCGCCAACGACGCACAGTACACGGCGCAACTTAACGTTGAACTCACCCCGATGGCCTACGACCAACTGGGCTCTGACCACATCGAGATGGCCTTCCGCAATGCTGGCGACAGCTTCAGCGATTGGGTTGCCTACAGCACCACGCACGCCTGGGACCTGTCTAGTGGCGATGGCGCCAAGACGGTCGAGGCCAAATACCGCGATGTGGCGGGCAACGTGTCAGACGTGGTCAGCGATACCATTACCCTCGACCAGACCCCTCCCACCGGCAGCAGCGTCAGCATCAACGACAGCGCGGCGACGGCGACGCAGGTCACCGTCACGCTCACGCTGGCCGGCAGCGATGCGCTGAGTGGGGTCTCGCAGATGCGTTTCAGCGCCGATGGCTCGTCGTGGGATGCGTGGGGGACTTTCACCACCACACACACCAGGGTTCTCAGTCCTACCGACGGCCTGCAAGCGGCGTACGCGCAACTCCGCGACACAGCGGGCAACGTCGCCACAGCGGTGTCGGACACCGTCACCGTCGAGGTCAACCCACCGCTGGGGGAGATCACCATCAACAGCGGGGCGACCTGGACCAATCAGGTCACGGTCACACTGACCCTGACCGCCACCGACGCGGGGAGCGGTGTGGCTCAAATGCGCCTGCGGGAGGCTGGCGATCCCTGGGAGAGCTGGCTCGACTACACCGCTGCCTACAGCTTCACCCTGAGCGAGGGCGACGGCACGAAGACGGTGGAGGTGCAGTATGAGGATGGGTACGGTCGCCAGACGGACACGCTGGACGATAGCATCGTCCTTGACACAGCTCCGCCCTCCTCGACCGTGGAAGCACTGACTGCCTACCAGGCGAATACCTCCTTTGTGATCTCCTGGTCCGGTTCCGATGCCGCATCCGGCGTTGACAGCTACGACGTGCAATACCGGGATGGAGCCGTCTCCTGGACCGATTGGCTCACGGAAACTACCGAGACATCAGCCACTCTTGTCGGTGAGGACGGCCGTACCTACTACTTCCAGTCCCGGGCCAGGGATAACGCCGGTAACGTCGAGGCTTACCCTGGTGGCGACGGGGACACCCACACCACGGTGCGGGTTCCCACCCCCACCCCTACGAGCACGCCCACGCCGCCCCCCACCTCTACCCCCACCTGGACTCCTACAGCGACATTGACTCCCACGCCGACCGCTACTCCCTCAAATACACCAACCAACACGCATACTCCCACGGGTACATCTACCTCCACACCCACGCCAACTTTCACCGCTACCTGGACTCCAACCTCTGCAGCAACAGACGAAAACACAGCCACACCTACAGCCACTGCTACGGCGACTGTGACTCACACTCCAACGCCCACTTCTACCCCCACCAGGACCCCTACACCGACGCCTACGCCCACTCCTTACTGTCGGACCTTCAGCGGGCGGGTGTACGAGGGGAACACGGGCGAGGAGCCGCCTGTTTCGCAGCCATTGCAGGGAGTCACTGTGGCCGTCTGGGGCGCGTACAACCCGTATCCTGACGACGGCACGTTCATCCGCGACACCACCACCAACGCCGATGGCTGGTATGGCTTATTGGTCTGTGCCAACGATGGTCCCTACGAGTTCTACCACATCATAGAGACAGACCCGTCGGGCTACACCTCTGTCGGGGCGACGAGTGTTGGCGGGACGGTGAGGACCGACAACTGGATTGAGTATGAGGTCCCGCTGGAGGGGAAGACGCTGACGGGCAACAAGTTTTGGGACAGAGGGACGGGGGAAGAAACGCCCACGCCTACACCCACGAGTACATCTAGCTCCACACCCACACCCACTTTCACCGCCACCTGGACCCCAACCTCCGTAGCAACGGACACAGCCACGCCTACATCCACCGCTACCTCAACTCCAACTCAGACACTGACACCAACTTCAACACCGACCAACACACCGACCGCCACGCCCACGCAGGGAGTTCCTGGGCCAATCCTGAGCATCCCCAGCAATATCCCAGCCCACGCCGGCCAGGCCGTTTCTGTGGCGATCAACTTCACCAGCAACGGTCATAGCATCGCCTCCACTGCCTTCTCGGTGGACTTCGATCAAACCTGTCTGGCCTTCGATCCCACCGATACTGACCAGGACGGCATCCCCGACGCGATCACCTTGAACCTGCCGGGCGCATTTAACGCTTCAGTCACCTTTGATGGAGGCGACACTGACGGCGAGTTAGACTTCTTTATCGCCGACCTCTTCCCACCCCTGGCCTCGCTGGCTGACGGCACCCTTGCCACCATTGCTTTCACCACGACGTGTCAACCCGATCCAGGTACCAGCATCATTGCGCCAGTGGGCTTCTCGGATGATCCGAGCGCCTCTTTTGGCGACACCGACGGCCAGAGCGTGCCAGGAACCACAACCGATGGCTCCGTCAAAATCCTGCCTGAGATAGCGGGGGATTGCAACTGCGATGGAGCCGTGGACGCTGGCGACATCTCGGCGCTGGTGCTGGAGATCTTCGATGGCGATGGCAACGACCCGGCGGACACTCCTGGCGGCGCTTTCCCTGGCGATCCGGTGGGCTGCAACGCCAACGGAGATGCAGTCGTGGATGCGGGGGACATCTCCTACACCGTCCTGCTCATTTTCGGCGGTTCCGGCGCGAGCAGTGGTAAAGGTACTCTTGCCCCAGCGGCTGGCCTGCCCCTTCCCTTTGTCTGGACCACGCTAGCCAACGGCCCCGCGCTGGCCATCCCAGACCAGGCGCCAGCTTCGCCCGGTGACAGGGTCACCCTGCCGGTCAACTTCACCGCCCATGACAACAGCATCAGCAGCGTGGTCTTCTCCGTAGATTACGATCAGACCTGGCTGAGCTTCGACCCGACGGACAGCGATGGGGACGACGTTCCCGACGCGATCACCTTCAACCTACCAGGCGCGTTTGATGCTTCGGTCACCTTTGATGAGAGCGACACCGACGGCGAGTTGGATTTCTTTATCGCCGACCTCTTCCCGCCGCTGGCTTCGCTGTCAGACGGGGCGATTGTCTCCATGACGCTGGATGTGGGCAGCCCGCCCAGCGGGACAGTGGCAGCGGTCAGCTTCTCGCCAGACCCGGCGGCCTCGTTTGGCGATACGTCAGGCCAGAGCGTCTCAGGCACGACGGACGGCGGTTCGGTGCTCGTCGTCGCGCCGCCGACTGGTGCCTATCCCGTCTATCTCCCCCTGGTTCACAAGCACGGGCCGCCACAGGCTAAACTGGGTGTGGATTTTGGGGAGGCTTGGGTAGTGGAGCCCGAAGTGATCGAATACGACTTCCCCGTGGTCAAAGAAATGGGAGCGGGTTGGATGCGCGTCTTCCTGCCCTGGCTTGGAGTCGAAACGTCCCCAGGGGAGTACCAGTGGGACAAATACGACGCGGTGTTTGACCGCCTTGGGGAGTTAGGGTTCGATGCCCTGGCCGTGATCTACGGAGCGCCAGATTGGGCGGCCGTGGAGAGCTGCGGTCCCATTTCGGACACAGTGGCCCTGGAGAGCTTCCTGGAGGTCGTTGTGCCTCGCTATGCTGAAGTTGTAGATGCCTGGGAGTTCACTAACGAACCAGATGGAAAGTACCCCAGACCTGAGTATGGGCCAGCGGTGGGATGCTGGGGGCCTTACCCCGCCGAGTATGCCAGACAGCTAGGGATATTCTACGCCAAGATCAAGAGCCTCGATCCCGATGCTTTGGTTTTCTTCGGCGGCCTGGCGTATGACTACTGGGAACGTTTTGAAAGGAGCTTCTTTGAAACGGCGTTGCAAAATGGAGCCGGGCCGTATTTCGATGGCGTTAGTCTGCATCACTACCCCATCAATGAGGATGAGTTCCCCACGATGGCTAGCAAAGTGAATGAGATCCGTGATACAATGTCCAGGAATGGGGTCTATGGGAAGAAGATTTGGATGACCGAGACGGGTCAGTGGGTCAATATGGGGCGGAGCGTGGAGCTTCAGCGCGATTTCATCGTTCGGGAGCTCACTCGTGGCTTTGGGGCCGGGCTAGACAACATCTTCTGGTTTGATCCCAGGGAACATGAAGCATGGCAGTGGGGAGGTGAAGTGGAGCGATACTTGATCAGCGAGAATCACGAACCCATGAATGGCTACAGCACCTTCCAGAATTTCGCAGCCAAGCTTGAAGAGATGCATTGTTTGGGTGCTTATCAGGATGTGCCTGACGGAATCGAGGCCTACAAGTTTGTCGGCCCGGAGCGCTCACTCTATATTCTGTGGTCAAATGCGATCACTACGACAGTGAGCATCCCCTCCACGGCCGATGCCGTTCTTACGAACCGAGACGGCGATGAATCCGTCGTTGTCCCCCTCGAGATGGGGATGGTGGAGTTTGAGGTGGGAGTGAAGCCCGTATTCGTCGAGATTGGGGATGGTTCATAGAGACCGCTCGTAGAACCGAATCTCTATTCTTGCTTTCGATGACTCTGTTGAATAATGCCGAGCTGTGCGGTTAGCATCAGGCTGCGCGGGGCTAAAGTCCCATGCGCGTCAAGCCAAGACGGCAGCACTTGTCCTGTACCTGTTCAAGTACAGGGCCTGCGGAAAAGCGGTTGCTGGCCAGCCCCGCCGTGGCATGAAGTGCCACGGCTACGGAACCGCCACCCCGTAAACGGGGTTCCTGAGCCCGATTCATCGGGCGGAAGCTCCGTAGCACGGCGACTTTATCGCCGTGCGGCCCCGGCAAGCACAACATCACCCTTAACCTGAGGCGTATGGGGTTCAGCCCCGTGCTATACTTCACCCACTGATTCTCGGAGCCTGTGGATGCAAATAGAGAGGAAACCTGAGATCAAAGACAGCGGCAAGGACAGGCTAAGATTGGCTCGTGTCCTGGCTCTCATCCTGGTGGGGGCTACGGCCCTGGCGGGATGCGGGCACATCCAGGTGAGTGTGGATGTAGCCTCGCCTGATGTCAAGGCGACCGCGACAGCAGATAGCGAGGCGGCCACACCCACCGCGCCAGCGCCCAGCCCTACCCCCACCAAGCCTGCTGAATCCGTCCGCTTGACCTACGATCCAGCCGAACACTCTCATCCCGCCTTGTCACCCGACGGCCAAACGGTGGTGTGCATCAGAGACTGGGGCGACCAGCCGGATGTAGTTAGCCTGCCTGTGGGAGGCGGCCAACCTGTCAATCTCACTCAGACCCCTTCTGCTCAAGAGGACACGCCGGTCTTCTCGCCCGATGGATCGGCCATTGCCTTCGCCTCCGATCGGGGCGGCGACTGGAGCATCTATCTGATGGACCCCGACGGCGCCAACGTCCGACCGGCCCTGAGCGACTACGCGGGCACGGATGAAGTCCACCCCACCTTCACCCCCGATGGTACAGCGTTAGCCTTCAGCAGCAATCGCGCCGACGGCAACTGGGACATCTACTCCGCCGCCCTACACACTAAAATTGCTACCGAGGGGCGTCCCCGCCCCGTCCTCCCTGGGGAGGGCAGCGATGCCTGGACGCGCCTGACCACCGACCCGGCCGCCGATCGTTTCCCGACCCTGTCCGCCGATGGCCGGATGATCGCCTTTCGCAGCGAGCGGGACGGCAACAGCGAGGTCTACTTGATGGACGCCGACGGCTCCAATCTGCGCCGAGTGACAGATAACCCGGCTTTCGATGGCTATCCCTCCATCATCTCGGATGGCAGCGGCGTGATATTCGTCTCCAACCGATCCGGCCAGTGGAACGTCTACGTGGCTGATCTGGCGGGAGGGAGCCTGACCGCTTTGGAGCAACGCGAGGGCTGGCATATGGATACGCCGCGTTTGTCCAGCGATGGACGCTGGCTGGTATACGCTGGGGGCCGGACGGGTGGCACCCTCGACATCTATCTACGGGAATTCGGGAGTCCAAAAGTCAACGAATCAACGGGGCAATGAGTCGCCGAGTAATGAGCTAACAAGTAACGAGTGCCTCATTGCCTTATTGCCTCATTAGACTCGTTGACTCATTACTCGTTTCCACAGAGGAGTCCGCATGTCAAAAGTCAAACCCTCTCTACTCTTTCGTTTGACCGTTGTTCTATTCGCCTTACTCTTTGGGGCGAGAACGTCACCGGCGCTCCACGCTGAAGATGAGTATGATGTCTTAAGACTGAAGTATCGAGAAAAACTGACGGGCTACGATCCAAGTGCGCCCTACGATCTTTCCGATCCCCACATTCAAAGCTACATTGAGAGGCTTGACACTGCAGCGGGAAACTACTGGCGGTCGCTGAACCCGACCACCCACGTCTGGGATGATTTGGAGGAGCCTAGCGCGGAGGACTCGGCCGCACTCCTTTCCATCTATCAGCGATTAGAAACGATGGTCAGGGCATGGGCTACTTACGGTTCGGGATATTACCAGAGTGCACAACTTCTAAACGATGTCATCGCAAGCTTAGACTGGCTCTATGAAAACCGTTATAACGAGAATACATCGCAGTACGATAACTGGTGGCAATGGGAAATAGGCATCCCGTGGTACCTCAACGATACCGTGATTCTGCTCTACGATGCTCTGACCTCAGAGCAGATCAACAACTACATGAGGGCCGTAGATCATTTCACCCCCAACGTGGATATGACGGGGGCAAACCGGGTATGGAAAAGCAAAGTGGTGACTTTGCGAGGCATCATCGGAAAGCAACCGGAGAAAATCCAGGCCGGATCCGATGGTCTAACTGATGTGTTCTCCTATGCCACGAGCGGAGACGGCTTCTACAGCGACGGTTCCTTTATTCAGCATGGTTATTATCCTTACGCCGGAGGCTATGGCGCGGCCCTCCTGTATCACCTTTCCGATGTGCTATGGATCATAAGCGGCTCACCATGGGACAACGCCTCATCCGAGCGAGATAATGTCTATGAGTGGGTGTATGAAACGTTTGACCCCGTGCTGTTCAAAGGCACGGTGCTGGAATCCGTGAGAGGGCGAGAGATAGCAAGACCTTTCACAGGATCATTGCCCGAATGGCCAATGGGGACAGGAAGGACCAGGATAGTCGAAGGACTACTCATACTGACTGATTTTGCTGACGGTCCACATATCAGCAACATAAGCAGCATCCTAAAACACCACCTGGAGGATGGTGATAGTGACATCTTATTCCGTCATCTATCCGTCTGGTACATTCAACAGGCCAAATCAATACTCGGCGACCCTGTGGTTCCTTCTGGCCCGCAACTGGTCGGAAACTTCCAGTTTTATAATCAGGATCGTGTGGTTCATCGGCGGCCGGGGTGGGTTTACGATATCGCCATGCACTCCAACCGAATCAGGGATTACGAGTGGCTGAATGGCGAGAATCCTAGAGGCTGGTACACCGCCGATGGCATGACGTACCTCTACCTGCACCCAGAGGACTACAACTTCATTTTCTGGTCAACCGTTGATGCCCATCGTTTGCCAGGCATCACCATGGATCGTGAGCTCTCTCGTCCAGATGGGGCGGGATGCTGCGCACTTATGCCCAACAGTTGGGTCGGAGGCGCTGCGCTAGAAGGCACGTACGGCGTGGCGGGCATGGACTTTCTGCAACAGGAATATTCGAACATGGACCTGCGGGTCAGAAAGTCGTGGTTCATGTTCGACGACGAGATCGTGGCCTTGGGAGCGGGCATCAGCAGCACGTCCGGACGCCAGATCGAGACCGTCGTCGAAAACAGGAGTTTGAACTCCCAGGGAGATAACGACCTCGTTGTGGATGGGGTAAGCATTCCCCTCTCCCTCTCAGGGAGGGGCAGGGGGAGGGTGGATACTCTTGCTTCGGAGGGGCGTCCTCGCGCCGATTGCATGTCCAGAATGCCCTTCGACGGGGCGGGGACGCCCCTTGGTAGCGGTTTTGGCAAGTGGAGAAAGCGCAATGAACTCTCGCACGGTTACTTGGGATGGACAGAACAACCGACCAGCGTGAACTGGTTTCATCTGGCTGATACGGGGGGATATGTGTTTCCTGGCGGCGCGGATTTGAGTTTCTTGAGAGAAGAAAGAGCTGGCAAGAATGAAGACATAAACACCGCGTTTTATGTTCCAGGCAACGATGAATTCGACACGACTGAGAAGAGCACATTCTGGGTTTGGGTGCGGGAAGATGATGCCCACTACACCTGGACAGGTTCGGCATTGGAAATCGTGACCCAGCAGGGGACACTGGCGGGTGCGGCAAACTCCACTCGAAATCTGCTTCTGGCTGAAGCACCCCCCGAAGACTTTCGCATCACCACCAGGCTTACCTTCTCGCCCTCAGAAGTGGGCCAGGAAGCGGGACTGGTCATTTACCTGGATGATGACAACTACGTGTACATATCAAGCAGCCACGATGGCGATGGCCATAGTCTGAAAACAGTGAGCGAGAGCCGTGGGGTGACATCTACGCACAGCACTGACGATGCATTTGGCTCGACAGCATACTTGAGAATTGATAAAAGTGGGGACCAATACTCAACGTATGCCAGTGGTGACGGGGAAACGTGGGGAGAGCCAATTCACACCTATGTCAATGAACTGGCAGGAGATGCCGACAGGGGCTGGAACCTTGACCTGAAAATGGGCCTTTTCGCCCAGAACGGGAGCGGCGCCGTTCCAGAGGTTGTCGCAGGATTCGAGTACTTCCACTTCGAGCACACCAGGAACTATCTCACTGTGTGGCTGGCCCATGCCGTGGACCCTAGCGACGCGTCTTACAGCTACGTTGTTTTGCCGGGCAAGCCCGCAAACGAGGTCAGCGAGTACAGCGCCAATCCAGATGTTGTGATTCTGGCAAACAATAGCAGCGTTCAGGCGGTGAGAGAAACGACGCTGGGGATCACGGGCGCCAACTTCTGGTCGGATACCGGTGGCAGGGTTAGCTATTTAACCGCTCACAGCAAAGCCTCGGTTGTTATCAGGGAACATAGTGATGGGGCTACTACCGTCGCTGTGGCGGATCCTACCCATACCCAGAGCACGATAGCGGTAGAACTTGCCAGAACTGCGACCTCAGTGTTGAGTCAAGACCCCACTGTTACCGTGCTGCAGTTGTCTCCAACTGTTAGCTTGGAGGTGAACGTTGCCGAGACTCCGGGGAGCACACACACCATCGCGCTAGAGTTGCTGCCTTTGGATTTCCACGTGTTCCTGCCAGTGATTTCGGTGGGGGCGCCACACTAACCCCAGGCGTGTTCTGTTTTGCCGCTGCTTTCCACGGCTGAACAG